>NZ_CAKKLI010000057.1:0-29403 GCF_918697855.1 Paenibacillus sp. CECT 9249
CCGGAAAGTCCAGTCCCAGATGAAATTTTCAAAGAACGAGCCTGGAAATTTCGAGGCCGTTTTCCATCCCCCTCAGGGGATGGAAACTAACCTATAAGAGCTTTCAAAAGATACTATACGAGGAGATGATTGTAATGAAAAACATGACATTGCAAGTGGAAGGCATGAGCTGCCAGCATTGCGTCAATTCGATCGAAGGAGCGCTTGCGGAAATCGGAGCGGCCGGAAAAGTTCATTTGGAAAACAACACGGTGGACGTAACGTATGACGAAAGCCGGATTACATTGGAACGTATTAAGGAAGCGATTGAAGAGCAAGGATACGATGTTTTGTAATATAGACGAACGCGGAAGGAGTGGACATCGTGGCATCGACAGCAATGAAGGGAGACAGCCAGACGACTTTGCAAATTACCGGCATGACATGTGCGGCATGCGCGAACCGGATTGAGAAAGGATTAAATAAGCTGGAAGGCGTTTCTTCCGCCAATGTCAACTTCGCTTTGGAAAAAGCAAGCGTCACATTCGATCCCGAAAAAGTGAACGTCGGGCGGCTGGAAGAAACGATCAAAAAAATGGGCTACGATACGGCCAAGGAAGTCGTCGATTTCCAATTGGAAGGAATGACTTGCGCCGCATGCGCGAACCGAATCGAGAAAGGGCTGGCGAAACTGCCCGGGGTCACGAATGCTTCCGTAAACTTTGCGATGGAAACGGCGCGGGTCGAGTATACGCCCGGCGATATCTCGATATCCGATATGCAGAACAAGGTAAAACAGCTCGGTTATAAAGCGGTAACGAAGCAGGAGGATGCGAACGCGAGCGACCACAAGGAACGCGAAGTGCGTCGCCAAAAACAGAAATTGATCATTTCGGCCATCCTTTCGTTCCCTCTTTTATGGACGATGGTCGGACATTTTTCGTTTACTTCATGGATTTACACGCCGGAACTTTTTATGAACCCGTGGTTTCAACTGATTCTGGCAACCCCGGTACAATTTTATATCGGCAAGCCGTTTTACGTGGGCGCGTTTAAAGCATTGCGCAACGGCAGCGCCAATATGGACGTACTGGTCTCGCTCGGAACATCGGCGGCGTATTTCTACAGCTTGTATTTAACGATCGACTGGTTCCTTGCCGGTGACGGTGTGCATCATGCACCGGCTTTGTATTACGAGACAAGCGCAGTGCTTATTACATTAGTCATTCTGGGAAAAATGTTCGAGGCGCTGGCGAAAGGCCGGACGTCGGAAGCGATCAAATCGTTGATGGGACTGCAAGCGAAGAACGCTCTAGTGATTCGCGACGGTCAAGAATTAACGGTTCCGGTGGAAGAAGTGATCGTGGGAGATATCGTTCTTATCCGCCCGGGCGATAAAGTGCCGGTGGATGGGGAAGTGCTGGAAGGCGTTTCGTCGGTGGACGAATCGATGCTGACCGGCGAGAGTCTCCCTGTAGAGAAGAAAGCCGGCGATACGGTAATCGGCGCAACGATGAACAAAAACGGCATGCTCCGCATTCGCGCGACGAAAGTCGGCAAAGATACGGCGTTGGCGCAAATTATTAAAGTCGTGGAAGAAGCGCAAGGCTCCAAGGCGCCGATTCAACGGGTGGCGGACGTCATCTCCGGCATTTTTGTCCCGATTGTCGTCGGTATCGCGATTGTCGCTTTCCTGGTTTGGTATTTCTTCGTAACGCCGAGCGATTTTGCCGGGGCGTTGGAAAAAGCGATTGCGATCCTCGTCATTGCGTGCCCTTGCGCACTCGGTCTGGCAACGCCGACTTCGATTATGGCCGGATCGGGACGCGCGGCCGAACTGGGCATTTTGTTCAAAGGCGGAGAGCATTTGGAGCAAACCCATAAAATCGATACGATCATTCTGGACAAAACAGGCACAGTAACGAAAGGGAAGCCGGAACTGACGGACATTATGGCGGAAGGCGACGAGACAGAGTTTCTCACGCTGGTCGGCGCGGCGGAGAAAAATTCGGAGCATCCTCTCGCAGAAGCGATCGTAGCGGGCATACTAGAACGGAATATCGCGCTGCCGGGAACGGAATCGTTCGAAGCGATCCCCGGCTATGGCATTCGAGCTGTCGCAGCAGGAAAGGAATTGCTGGTCGGTACCCGCCGATTGATGGAAAAATATGAAGTCAATGCGAGCCATGCCTATGAAACGATGGCCCGCCTGGAGGAAGCGGGGAAAACAGCCATGCTGGTCGCCATCGATAATCGGTATGCCGGTATTGTGGCGGTAGCGGATACGATTAAAGAAACGTCGAAAGCCGCGGTCGGCCGCTTGAAAGAAATGGGCATCGAAGTCATCATGATTACGGGCGACAACGAACGGACGGCGAAGGCGATCGCCGCGCAGGTCGGCATCGATCATGTGCACGCCGAAGTGCTTCCGGAAGGAAAAGCGGAAGAAGTGAAGAAGCTGCAATCCCAAGGCAAGAAAGTCGCCATGGTCGGGGACGGCATTAACGATGCGCCGGCTCTCGCGACGGCGGATATCGGGATGGCGATCGGCACCGGCACGGACGTCGCCATGGAAGCGGCGGATGTAACGCTCATGCGCGGCGACCTGTCGAGCATTCCGGATGCCATCTTTATGAGCCGCAAGACGATGAGAAACATTAAGCAGAACTTGTTCTGGGCGCTCGGTTACAACTCGCTCGGAATTCCGGTCGCCGCGATCGGCTTATTGGCACCGTGGGTGGCAGGCGCGGCGATGGCGCTAAGTTCGGTTTCCGTTGTCCTGAATGCGCTTCGTTTGCAACGGGTTAAAATTCGCCAATAACACCGAAGTAAGGGAGAATGAGCATGGGAGAGACGACGAAAATCGCGGTAGCCCCTCCGATTCAAGTCGGAGGGAGCCTATTTACACCGGAACAGCTCGCCAAGATCGGTATTGTCGCGGGCCCGGACGCCAGAATCGAAATGACGCCGTTCCGGCAGCTTTATGTCGAAGTGCCTCTCGATCGGCGCGATGCCGTTAAGGAGGAGCTTGAACGATTCGGTCTCGAGGTGTACCCGGCAGGTTTCGTGACCAAAAGCCTCATCGCATGCAATTTTTGCAAAGGGGCGGAAGCGGCCGGTCTGGAAACGGCGCGAATGCTAAACCAAGCTGTGGCGGGCATCGAAACGCCGGCCCCGCTCAAGATCGGTTACGCGGGATGCGCGCTCGGAACAAGCGAGCCTTTGCTGAAAGATATCGGCATCGTCAAAATGAAGGATACATTCGACATTTACGTCGGAGGAGAACCGAAGGGCATTAAGGCCGGATTGGCCCAATTGCTTATGGCCGGATTGACGGAAGAGCGGCTCGTTCCGGCCGTCAAGGCAATCATTGAGTACTATAAAGCTAATGCCAAAGGGAAAGAGAAATTCAGCAAATTCGTCAATCGGGTGTCGATTGAGCAGTTGCGGCAAATCGCGGGATAACGCGGCTGGACGGAAGGGGGTGAAGAAGCATGATAGAAACATCCGTGAAAGTAGAAGGAATGTCGTGCAGCTCCTGCATTCGCAAAATTGAAGGCGCGCTTGAAGCGGTTGGCGCCGAAGCCCATGTGAATATGGCGGAAGGCACCGTACGCGTCAAGTACGACGAATCGAAGCAGCAGCTCGCCGACATCAAAGAAGTAATCCGCAATAAAGGATATAATGCGGTATAAAAGCCATTATACTTTTCTCAAAGATACCGGCCGCTTTGGCCGGTATCGGATTTTTAACCGCAAAAAACTACATAATAAACAGAAATGAAGGAGATTACATGAGTTATCGCATAAAGGAGTGTGCGTACAATGAATGAACCGGTCACAATATATTCGATCCCGACCTGCAGCGATTGCAACCATGCCAAACGTTATTTTCAAGAACATAACATTGCGTATACCGATTTTAATTGCGAAGAAGATGCGGCTTATGCCGAAGAAGTCCGGAACTTGACGGGAAAACAAATCGTTCCGACGATCGTAATTGGCGACAAGGTGTTCGTCGGGTTTGCCGAAAATCTAATAGAGATCAGCGAACTGTTGCTCAAATAATGTATGATAAGTACCGGTCGTCGCGGTCGATTTTTTTCGACCACAATAGAATTGATAAGTTTCTTACGCGCCGGTTGCATTTGGAGTTGTAAAACTATATTTTAAAGGTAATGAAATAAAACCAATACATGAAACGGAGGAAGTTACGATGAGTACGCATATCGGCGCCAAACCGGGCGATATCGCAGAAACAATCCTGTTGCCTGGAGATCCGTTAAGGGCAAAGTATATCGCAGAAACGTATTTACAGGACGCGACCTGCTACAATGAAGTTCGGGGTATGTTAGGCTATACGGGTACATATCAGGGTAAGCGCGTATCCGTGCAAGGTTCGGGCATGGGTATCCCTTCCATCTCCATCTATGCGAATGAACTCATTAACGAGTACGGCGTGAAAAACTTGATTCGCGTAGGAACATGCGGCGCCATGCAGCAGCATGTGCGCGTCCGCGACGTCATTCTGGCTCAGGCTTCCTGTACGGATTCGAGCATGAACCGCCATGTTTTCGGGGGATACGATTATTCGCCGATCGCCAGCTTCCCGTTGTTGAAAGCCGCGTACGAACGGGGCGTCGCCAAAGGATTGAACCTTCATGTCGGGAATATTTTCAGCTCGGATATGTTCTACCGCGACGATAAATCCGTTGTGCAGAAGCTGATGGATTACGGCGTGCTGGGCGTGGAAATGGAAACAACCGCGCTATACACTCTCGCGGCCAAATACGGCGTGAATGCGCTGACGATTTTGACTGTAAGCGATCATCTGCTGACCGGAGAAGAAACGTCGGCGGAAGAGCGGCAAACGACTTTCAACGAGATGATGGAAGTGGCTTTGGATACGGCGGCCACTCTGTAAACCGTTGGTTTCACGCCGGCGAGCACGGGCTCGCCGGCTTTGCTATTTCCGATCGAAGCTGCAGGGGATGTTCGTTAGTTGGCCGATTTAGACTGCCGCCGTAGATGTCCCTTTTTCTTCGTACTGTCTGTCGCTTCTCCTCCTCTGTGGGGCATTTCGGGAAAATAAGCTTAAAAAAGTGGGTTGAACAAATGGAAATGGAAGTTGAAACGTAATTTCACGATACCATCTTAATTTAATGTAAAAGGAAACAAAAAACTTAGAAATACTTTACAATTTATCAAATATGAACTATAGTTGTAAAAAACCCGATTTTACATATGTTCAGAATTGCAAAATGAGGGGAAAGCGCAAAAAAAGAGTAGGAGGTGACGCCAATTAAGAAAGCGCTGTCAAATGATGTTTGACATGCCTTTCGGTGCTGGTTAATCGGTAATATGGGGTCATGGTACACGGATTAGTCCGCTAAAGGAATAATGAAAGCTATCTATCAAAAGGCTTGTGACGGGGCGCATTTGACAGATAGCCGCACGACCTTGGATTTGCTATGAATTGCGTTCATAGTAAATAGGCCATGCCCATTTTACCATATACTTCTTGTTTGTCGCAAATGAATTCGTGAAAACGGGAGGTTCGTGGAATGATTCGATTGATGGGCAAATACGGAAAAACGAAATGGTTTGGCCTCGTGCTTGCGGCGATCATGTTGGTGACGACGGCGATTCCGCAAGCGCTGGTCCCGCGTGTCGAAGCTGCGGCGGCGGACCATGTGGTGCTCAGCCAAATTTATAATGCCGGGGGAAACGTCGGCGCGATTTACAACACGAAGTTTTTCGAGCTTTATAACCCCACTGATCACGATGTGGATTTAACCGGTTGGTCGCTGCAATATGCCGCCAGAACCGGGAATTTTAAAACGGGTAACAACCTTCAACCTTTGTCGGGAATCATAAAACCCCGCAGTTATTTTTTAATTACCGGAACCGAAGGAAATAAGGGAGGGCAACCGTTGCCAATTTCCCCCGATATTGCTTCCAATATCAATCCGTCGCAAAACTACGGGAAGTTGGCGCTTGCCAGAAAGACGGAGCCGGTGGAAGGCAAGGGCGATCCGGCGGTCGTGGATTTCGTGGCCTGGGCGGACAGTTCCTCCAACATGCCTAACGAGTATTGGGGCAGCAATCCGATCATCGCGCCGGAATCCTCGCCGGATTACGACGGCTACGTGGGCGTCGAAGCTTTCAAGAAGGGAACGTTGCTCCGCAAAACGAACGACGGCGGCGATCCCAGAAAAGGAACAGGCGCCGGCAACGGCTGGTTCACGAGAGACGCGTCGGCCGATTTTGTCATACATATAGCGTCCGATCCGCTGGACCCGGATAAGAACATCAGAATTCGCAATTCGCAAAGCGCTTCCGAGCCGGTTCTGGTCTCGCCCGCTCCCGATGCGAGCGGCATTCGCTTTGCCTATGACGATTCCGTCGCCAAGGATACCGTCACCAGAATCGTATATGGGGAGCCGCCGTATAACGCAGAGGTGAACATTTATGTTTTGGACGGCGCCGAATATAGGCAGGTCGCTTCGGGGGCAACGGATGAGGAAGGACACTTTCAAATCGAATTGCCTGAATCAGGGATATATAACACCGTCTATATTACTTACAAGGTGCCGGATCGCGCGGAAAGCCGATTTGTTCGCATCGACCGCGCAGGCTACGATCCTTCGGAAGATGTGATCGATATTGCGGAAATACGGGTTAACGACCGCAACGGCATCCCCGTGAACCTCGACGCCGCCGTCATGATTCGCGGCGTAGTTACGGTAGACAATCATGTATTCGGCGACGACAGATTCTTCATACAAGACGATACCGGCGGAGTTCTGATCGCGGGCGTATCGGACGATGTGTACGGCCAATATATACGGCAAGGCAACGAATTGCTGATTGCCGGAAAAGTCGGATTCGCCGACGGGATGACGCTCGTGGTTCCTCGCACGATCGCCAAAGAAAGCGAGCAGCCTATGCCCGCTCCGTTCCATGCGACGATTTCCGATCTGAACGATTACGCCGTGGCGGAGCCGCTTGAAGGCCGCTTGACCACCGTACGCGGGAAAGTTTCCGGCGTGACGGCAGCGGGTGCGAACCATATCGTAACGATCGTCGCCGAAGACGGGAAATCGGCTGTCGTCAAAGTATTCGGCGGCACGCATATCGATGCGGTTCAGCAGTTGAAAATAAACAAGTCGTATTTGTTCACAGGAATTGTCGGACAGCATAAAACGTTTGCCCCTTACGATTCGGGATATGAAATTTATCCGCGGAGCCCGGCGGATCTTGTAGGCTATCTCGAATTGCAGCACGAACCTGTGGAGCGGGGCTATACGGACCTGGATCTTGCATTTGCCGCCAAGGCGTTCAATGCCGAATCGGTGACGTTTTATTACCGCGGAATCGACGGGTCCTCTTATAGTGTCATTCCTATGGAAAGTTCGGCCACGGATCAATACGTAGCGCTGCTTCCCAAATCGCAAATTCCCGGCAATGTCTTCGAATATTACATCGAAGCGACGGCGGGGGCGCAAATCGCCAATGCCGGCACGGCAAGCGACCCGATTCGCGTGACATTGGAGGAGGATCGGGAAGGTCCGGTATTTTCCGAAGAAATGCCGGCAGATGGAAGCCGAACGGAAAACAAACGGCCGGAAATATCGGTAAAGGTATTCGATCCGAGCGGGATCGACGATGCTTCGATAGAAGCGAAACTGAACGACGCGCGTGTGTCTGCGGACTACGACCCCGAAACGGGACGAATTAACATCCGGACGGAGGGGGATTTAACCGTCGGTACATATCGTGTCGACATGAGCGTCAAAGACCGGAAGGGGAATGAGGGCAAATTTTCATGGACCTTTGAAGCCGTCAAAACATTTGCGGGCGGACAGCATTATCGGGGCTCAACGCACAATCATACGAGTATTTCCCATGACGGGCACGGGTCGTTGGAATCGGCGATAGAAGCGGCCCGATATCATCGTTATGACTGGTTTGCTTTTACCGATCACTCCCATGACATCGATGCGGCGTCCCGCGATCAGGACAGCGTCGATCATCGCGGCATGCCGGAACGGACAGGAAATATGAATCCGGAAACATCGATGTGGCAGAGATTGAAGAAAGTGGCCGACGCCAGCACGAAAGACGGCGAGTTCGTTGCGTTTCGCTCCTATGAGATGACTTCGACAGTTTGGGGACATTCCAATGTATTCGGAACGGAAAATTTCATCGATCGTATACAGGACGGCGGCATCTATCAAAATTTGAACAATTTCTACAAATGGGCGAAAACGCATGATTACGATCTGGTCGCCCAATTCAACCATCCGAACTGGGGCGGATCGGGGCCTCCGTTTAACAGCTTCATTCCGTACGATCCGGACGTTGACAAACTATTTACGATGTTTGAGGTCGGGAACGGTTCCGGACAGTACACGTATTCCAATATCGAGGATTTATACTTTAATACCTTGGATAAGGGTTGGCATGTCGCTCCAACTTTCGGCGAGGATCATCATAACGCGGTTTGGGGCCAGACGATGCGGCGCACGATTATCGTGGCGGAAGATTTGACGAGGGAAGCGTTGCTGGACTCGATGCGGAATATGCGGGTGTACATGTCCGAGTCGCCGCATTTTACATTGGATGTGCAAGCCAACGGTTACTATATGGGCTCGGTGGTTGACAGCCGGCAGCTTCATTTCTCCATCAAGGGCGGGGATTCGGGCGAAGCTTACACCTATGTGCCGGAAGGGTTCCAGCCTGACGAACGGATTAAAACGGTAGAGCTTATCACCAACGGCGGGAAAATATACGATGCTATTACTCCGGGACGGAACAGCGCGAACTTTGCAAAAGACGGCAAGAGCTTTGCGTGGAACCCCGAAGTAAAGGCGGATGGGGGACAACAGTGGTTTCTTGTGAAAGTAACCCAAATGGACGGCAGTCGCACGTATTCGGCTCCGATTTGGACCAAGGAAGTCGATGTTGACGTCAAGCTGCAAAACATTGAGGTAACCGGCGGCAGCATTATTGTCGGAAATCCGGTTAACCTTCAGGCCGTTGTGAGCAACCTCGGTAAGAGGGATGCAGGGAACCTGACTGTAAAAATGTACTACGATGCCGTCGACGAAGCGCATTGGATCGGCGAAGCTTCTATCGAGTCGCTACCGGCCAAAAATGTGGCAAATGTAACGATCGCCTGGGATAACCCGCAGGGAGGCGACCGGAAGCTAATTGCCGTGATTGCCAATCCGCCCACAGGGAACGCCGCGGAGAACAATTTGTTCGAACTTCCCGTCCATGTCAAGGAACCGCTCGGCATTACGGTCATGATCGATGCGGCGCACGGGAACGAAAACTCGTCGAGCGACCCCGGCAAATATAAGGACGAATTGAAACGCATGACCAAAATATTGCGCGACGAGGGATACACTGTCGTCGAAAATAAAAATCCGCTGACGGAGTCGCTCTTGCGCGATGTCGGGGTGTTGATGATTTCCCATCCGAGCCAGAACAGCCGGTTGACGGAGGAAGAAATCGCGGCTGTTGCGGCATTCGTGCGGAGCGGAGGGTCGTTATTGGTAACGGCGAAAAGCAATAACAGCAGCGATCCGACATTGAATAACATATTGTTGGAAAAAATAGGATCGGAGATTCGAGTCAATCATGACGGCGTGTTCGATGAAAGCCCGGAAGGGAACTTCTGGCTTGAACCTGCGGTCAGTCCGTGGGCGGTGCGCTCTCATCCGGAACCGGCCGACCACTATGTCACGGACTTCGTCCGAGAACTTGATTATTACAGCGGTGCCAGCTTAATCAAAGTCGACAAGCAACCGCTCACGGAGGATGATTCCGTTGCCATTCTCGCCAGAGGGAATGCAACGACATACCAGAATAATATTAAATCCGGAGGGATCGCCTACGATACGTCTTCCGAGGCGGGAGGCGCCGTGATCCCGCTGATCGCTTCCCAGCAAATCGGAGAAGGCCGCGTGCTGGTGTCCGGCATGAACGTGTTTAATGATAGACAGGTGGGCAATAAGAATCAGAACGACCGCTTCACGCGCAACGCGTTCAATTGGCTGGCGAAGCGCGGCACGGTTGTTCTGCCGATCGCCGAAGCGCGCAAATTGCCGGAAGGAACGGATATCGTCGTTCAAGGCAAAGCGACCAGCGCGGCGGGTGTCTTCTTCGACGCTTTCTATATCCAGGACGACACAGGCGGCATTATGGCCTTTAACGAAGTTCCCAAAGACGCGGTGCAACTCGGGGATACGGTCAGAATTTACGGCCATGTGAAAATATTCGAAAACAACCTGGAGATTATGTTCGACAATTTCGAGAACAACGTTCTGAAGCTGAACAAAACGCCGGGCGAGCCGTTGCAGCCGAGAACGATCAAAACCGGCGAAGCTCGGGACGAAGATAAACAAGGACTCCTGGTGAAACTGAAGGGAGTCGTCAAAGAAATTAAGAGAATTCCGGACCGCACGTTTATTATCGACGACGGCAGCGGCGAAGCGCTTATCTTTATCGACGGCTATATTGCGGAACAAAGCGGAGAACCTCCTGCGCTCCAAGTTGGAGATACGCTTGAAGCCGTAGGACTGGCCGGCAAATTTCAGGGCGGATACTGGATTCGCGTGCGCGATACGCGAGAATTGATCAAGACCGATTCTGGCCCGACAGATCCGGGCAACAAGCCGGGCGATTCGTCGGGCGGCGGAAATCCGGTGTGGGGCGTACCTGTCGGGGACAGCGGCAAGGGGAACGTAACGCAGCCGAAACCGGATCCGGGACAAAATCGGGACGTGTCGCGTTCGATTACCGCAGACGACATCAACAACAATCGGGCAAACGGCGGCCAGGTGACGATTTCCGTAGAAGATCGGATCACGGAAATAACGATGCCCGTCGAAACATCCGAATTGCTGGCGGGTCATCCGCTTGCAATCCGTTCGAACAAATGGGCGATCGTATTGCCCGCCGGAACGCTTAAAGCCTTGTCGGAACTCATTGCGGAAGAAGACAGGGACGGCGTCGTCATCAAGCTTTTCGTCACTCCGATTGAAGATTGGAAGAAAAAATTCGATTCGCATCCGACCGGCGTAACGTTAACCGGTTCGATGTACGATTTGCAATTGTTCGCTGTGAAGAAAAACGGAGACAAGGTTGCTCTGCCGCGGCTCGATCAGCCTGTAACTCTCGGCTTGAAGGCGGATCGGTCCTTGAATCCTAGACTTGTCGGTCTATACCGTGCCGACGAACGCGGCCGATTGGATTATATCGGCGGCAAACTCGAGAACGGTTATATCGCGGCGGATATTTCCGGGCTTGGCCAATACGGAGCACTGGAATATAAAAAGACGTTCGCCGACGTTCCGCCTTCGCATTGGGCGTTGGAAACGATACAGCAGCTAGCGGCGAAACGAATCGTTCAAGGCGTTAGCGAGACGGCGTTCGAGCCGAATCGGGCCGTTACCCGAGCGGAATTCGCCGCTTTGCTGGCAGGCGCCCTGCATCTTAATACTCCGGGAGACGTCCTGTTTACCGATGTCGGCTCCGATCAATGGTACGCCAAGCCGGTCTCTTATGCCGTCCAGGCGGGAATCGTCTCCGGCAAGAGCGAGAAGACGTTCGCACCGGACGACGCAATCACGCGGCAAGAGATGGCGGCGATGATCATTCGGGCATACGAAGCGATGACGGGAACGAAAGCGGAGACGAAAGCTCCCGCTCCGTTTAAGGACAATGCCGAAGCCGCGCCATGGGCCGAAACCTACATTCGGACAGCGTACGGTTTAGGGTTGATTCAAGGACGGGGAGCGGATCTCTTCGCCCCGCGCGAGACGACGACCCGAGCGGAAGCGGCCCAAGTCGTTGCGGGCTTGCTGAATCTTTAGACCGCCGGTTGATATTTTAATGGAAGGACGCCCTGTTTTGCATCAGGGCGTCCATTTTAAATTGCAAATATTTCATATAATAGCATATTAATCATTTACATTTATGGGAAAATCAAATATAATGAGCGTATATTACATATGTTCATACTAAGATGATCATTATTTCAGATGCACTTGCTTGCGATAGGAGGTGTCAGGAGGGCGGTATATTCCATAATTTATTTTGTAAGCGTTTTATATGGTGTCTATTCTATATTATGTTGTGAACGATCAAACCATTTAAGGGGGTTTCATGCAAGATGAATTTACAAAGGAAAAGTTGGATTTTATTATTCGTATTCGTCATGGTATTTACGCTGGCGTTGGCCGGTTGCGGAGGGAAGAACAATCCAACCGCCGAACAGCCTCCGGCGGAAAACAATAACTCCGGCGCCGGGGAAAAGCCGGCCGAAGAACCGAAGAAAACGATTACCGTCGGCATGGTAACGGATGTCGGAGGGGTGAACGACAATTCCTTCAACCAGAGCGCTTGGGAAGGGCTGCAAACCTTCGAAGCGGCCACGGGCTCGAAGGTGAGCTATTTGCAAAGCCAGGGCGATGCGGACTATGTTCCCAACCTCAATCAATTCGTCAAGAACGGAACGGATTTGACATGGGGAATCGGATTTATGATGTCCGACGCCATCAAGCAAGTGGCGGATCAGAATCCGGATTCGAAGCTGGCCATTATCGACGGGGAAGTCGAGGCGCCGAATGTAGCCTCGATTACATTTAAAGAGCAGGAAGGATCTTTTCTCGTCGGAGTCGTTGCGGCGCTGATGACCAAATCCAATAAAATAGGCTTTGTCGGCGGAGCGGAGATTCCGGTTATCAAACGTTTCGAGTTAGGTTTCGTCGCGGGGGTGAATGCGGCGAATCCGGACTTGAAAGTGATCGTCAACTACACGGGCGCTTTCGACGCTCCGGACCAGGGCAAGGCGGCAGCGGCCACGATCTATAACGACGGGGCGGATATTATATTCCACGCGGCCGGTTCGACAGGCGACGGAGTATTTAACGAAGGAATCGAACGGAAGAAGAAAAACAGCGATATTTGGGTCATCGGCGTCGATAAAGATCAGGCGTTGACGTTCGGCCATGAAATCACATTGACTTCCATGGTGAAACGAGTGGACAAGGCCGTCATTCAAATATCGACGGATCTGGCGAACGGCAATTTTAAAAGCGGCAAGCAAAATTTGGGACTGAGCGACAACGCGGTGGGCTTGCCGGATAATAATCCGAACGTTCCGGACGATGTTTTGCAAAAAGTGAAGGAATTTGCCGACAAAATCGTGAAAGGCGAAATCGAGGTTCCTACGGCATAACGGGCGATTCATTAACAAGGCTAGTCGTACAACGAACTAGCCTTGTTACGATAAAAACGATGTAGGTGGTGCTTCTATGCAGGAAGAGCAAACTGTTGTGGAGATGCGAGGAATTACGAAACGGTTTCCCGGCATTGTTGCGAACGATTCGATCAGCTTCAAGGTGAAGAAAGGGGAGATTCACGCTTTGCTCGGAGAGAACGGCGCCGGCAAATCCACCCTGATGAACATCCTGTTCGGATTATATCAACCGGATGAGGGCGAAATTTTGATTCGCGGGGAGAAGACGGACATCTCCGATCCGAAGAAGGCGATCTCTCTGGGGATTGGTATGATCCATCAGCATTTTATGCTGGTTGAGCCCTACACGGTCGTGCAAAACATTATTCTCGGCGCGGAGCCGCGAAAAGGGTTTACGATCCACTACAGTTACGCCGTCAAGAAAGTGAAGGAACTATCGGCCAAATACGGCCTGCAAGTGGAACCGAATCAATTGATCAAAAATATATCGGTAGGCATGCAGCAGCGGGTTGAAATTTTGAAAACGTTATACCGCGGCGCGGACATTTTAATTTTCGACGAACCTACGGCCGTCCTGACTCCGCAGGAAATCCAGGAGCTTATGGGCATCATGCGCAGTCTCATCGAGGAGGGCAAGACCATCATTCTCATTACGCATAAGCTGAAAGAAATTATGGCGGTGTGCGATCAAGTAACGATCATTAGACGTGGCAAAGTAATCGACAGCATTCCCGTCAAAGATACGACCGTGGACGAACTGGCGGCGAAGATGGTGGGACGGCAAGTTAATTTTACAGTGGAGAAGGAAGAGGCGAATCCGCAGAACGCGATTTTGAGCGTTTCGAATGTTACCGCAATAGATCAAAGGGGAATTCCCGTCTTGCGGGATTTATCGTTCGAATTGCGCAAAGGCGAAATTTTGGGCATTGCGGGTGTCGAAGGAAACGGACAAAGAGAACTGATTGAGGCGTTGACCGGGTTAAGGAAAGTAAAATCCGGAGAAATTTTGCTCGGCGGCAAATCGATTAAAAACGCCAGGCCCCGGCAAATATCGGAAGCCAAAATCGGCTACATCCCCGAGGACCGCCAAAAAAGGGGACTGGTCCTCGATTTCACGGTTGGCGAAAATATGGTGCTTAAAAACTACTATTACCCCCAATTCAATCGCGGTTTATTGCTCGACTACAACAAAATAAACCGGCATTCCATCGCTCTAATTGAGGAATACGACGTTCGAACGCCTAACGAAACGACGGAGGCGAGGGCGCTTTCCGGGGGGAATCAGCAAAAGGTAATCATTGCCCGGGAAGTCGCTAGCGATCCCGATCTTCTTATCGCAACGCAACCGACCCGCGGGCTTGACGTCGGGGCCATCGAATTTATTCATAAAAAATTGGTGGAGCAACGCGACAACGGCAAGGCCGTTCTACTATATTCGTTAGAGCTCGATGAAATCATGAGTTTATCCGATCGGATCGCGGTAATGTACGAGGGGAAAATTGTCGGAATCGTAGATCCGAAGACGACCAGCGAGCAAGAAATCGGCTTAATGATGTCCGGCAGTAACGAGGGCAGGGAGAGAGAATCGCATGAGCAAACTGACAAAGTGGTTGTTTAAAGAATCGTCCGTCGTCTCGCTTGTCTCGATTGTTATCGGCTTGGCGTTTGGGGCTGTTATTATGCTAATAGGCAATTATAATCCGATATTGGCCTATACTTCCTTGTTTAATAAAGCTTTCGGCGATTGGTACAGCCTCGGGGAAACGATTCGCCAGATCACTCCGCTGATCTTTACGGGCTTGTCGGTTGCCTTCGCGTTTCGCACCGGGCTTTTCAATATCGGGGCCGAAGGGCAATTTATTATGGGATCGCTCGCCGCCGCATTTATCGGCATCCAATTTCAACTGCCGTGGTATGTGCATATCCCGTTCGCAATGATCGTAGGAGGGCTGGTCGGCGGCTTATGGGGGGCGATTGCGGGGTATTTAAAAGCGGCGCGCGGCGTCCACGAAGTCATTACGACCATCATGCTGAATTGGATCGCATTGCATGTGGCGAATTACGTCGTCAGGGCATATCTATTGGAGCCTAACCAGATGAGATCCAAATTTATGCACGAGAGCGCTTGGCTTAACAACGCCGGCCTCGCGCAAATGTTCGGCAATTCCCGCATTCATTTCGGGATCGTCGCCGCTTTGCTGTTGGCATTGATTTTTTACATGATCTTATGGAAAACGAAGCAGGGATACGAACTCCGCGCGGTAGGCTTTAATCCGCATGCGGCCGAATATGCGGGGATTAACGTAAACGTCAGCATGGTCAAAGCGATGCTGATCAGCGGAATTTTCGCGGGAATCGGCGGCGCCAGCGAAGCGATGGGCGTCTTTCATTATCAATCGATCAGTTCGGCGTTCCCGGGATACGGTTTGATGGGGATCGCGGTTGCCCTTATCGGTCGAAACACGCCGCTTGGCGTCATTTTAAGCGCCGTCTTGCTCGGCATTCTGACCTATGGAGCGGCCGGAATCAAGTTCGGCGCGGGAGTGCCCGAAGAACTGGTCGATATCATTATCGCCTTGATCATTTTCTTCGTTGCGGCGAGCGCAAGCGTGAACTGGCTCCTCAAGCTCTTTGCAAACCGGAAGAAGGAGGCGTCTTAATATGCAATTCCTGCAAATGGCAAGCGATTTGACCAATACGACGATCGTATTCGCTACCGCGCTTATTTTCGCTATGCTCGGCGGCTTGTTCTCCGAACGGTCCGGCGTGGTGAACATCGCCTTGGAAGGTCTGATGACCGTGGGCGCGTTCACGGCGGCGATCGTAACGTATTTTGCGGAAACACAATTGGGAACCGGGCCGTTATCTCCTTGGATCGGCTTTCTGTCGGCCATGATCGTAGGGTTCGTGTTTGCGATTCCTCATGCCGTCGCTTCGATCACATTCAGGGCCAATCAAGTCGTCAGCGGCGTGGCGCTCAACTTCCTTGCGACAGGATTGACGCTTTACCTATGCAAAATTTTGCTGAACGGTTCCGCCCAAACCCCGACCTTGAAAAATGCGTTTGCGAAATGGGATATACCGTTTCTATCCGATATCCCGTTCATCGGCAACGCGCTGTTCAGCGGTTATCCGACAAGCTATATCGTGTTTATTCTGGTCGCTTTATCCGCTTTCATTCTTTATAAGACGCCGTTCGGTTTGCGTTTGCGCGCGGTGGGCGAGCATCCGATGGCGGCGGATTCCGTCGCGGTCAACGTCTTCCGCATGAGATATATCGCCGTCATGCTCAGCGGCGCTTTGGCCGCCATGGGCGGAGCGACGATCGCGCTCACGACGACGAGCAACTTTTCGCATAACACGATATCGGGCCAAGGTTTTATCGCTTTGGCCGCGTTAATATTCGGCAAGTGGAGGCCGGTTGCCGGAATGTTCGCGGCATTGTTCTTCGGAGTCGCCTCCGCCTTGAAATCCGTGTTTCAAATTTACGGCGTTACGAACTACATCCCGGTCGATTTCATCTATATTTTCCCGTACGCGATCACGATTCTCGTCTTGGCCGGTTTCGTCGGACGAGCTATTGCGCCGGCCGCCAACGGAATTCCTTACGAAAAGGGAAACAGGTAATGCATTGTTTTTTTTCGAATTGATGCGTATAATGAAGTTGAAATAATGTTAATTTGATATGAACATTATTTCAAACTTTTGAAGAAAGCAGGATTGCCATGGGCGGAGAAAAACTTGAAAAAATCATTGAAGCGGCCCGCATGTATTATCAGCTCGATTACAGCCAACAAGATATTGCCAGGAAGCTCGGCGTATCTCGCCCGACGGTATCGCGTTTTCTACAGCAGGCGAAGACGGAAGGAATCGTTCAGATTAAAATTATGGACCCTACCGAAAACAGCGGCATGATCGCGCAGCAGCTCGAAGAGAAATACGGGCTGCAGAAGGTCGTCGTCGCTCCGATTCCGCTGTATGAAGATCGAGTGGCCAAAAAATATTTAGGCGAGGCCGCGGCGGAATATTTGCACCAAATTGTGAAGGACGGAGATACGATCGCGGTTACCTGGGGCACCACGTTGTACGAAATAGCGAAACGCCTGCAAAACAAACATGTCAAGGATGTCAACATCGTACAGTTGAACGGCGGCATCAGCTATTCGGAAACGAACACATACGCCTCGGAAATCGTATACCTCTTCGGCAAAGCGTATCATACGAATCCTCATCTGCTTCCTTTGCCGGCCATCGTCGACCACACGGTCGTCAAGCAGGCGATCGAGGCGGACCGCCATATCCGCAAAGTGCTGGATATGGGGAAGAATGCGAATATCGCCGTGTTCACGATTGGGGTGCCGACGGAAGATTCGGTTCTCGTTCGCACCAATTATTTTTCGAAAGAGGAACTTGAAATGATTCAGGAACGTTGTGTCGGCGATATTTGTTCCAGATTTATCGATATCAAAGGCGATATCTGCAACGAGGAGCTCGATGGGCGCACGATCGGAATCGACCTGGCGGAATTGAGGAGCAAGGAAAAGTCGATTCTTGTAGCCGGCGGGGCGAAGAAAGTCGACGCCATCTTCGGCGCCTTGCAAGGGAAGTACGCGAATGTTCTGATTACCGATCAGTTCACGGCGACATCTTTGCTGGATTATCAGGCCTAGACGGAGGGCTGCCATGGATCGAGATCTGTTGGTTCGCTGCATTAGCGAAGCCGTTAAAGAAGCTTTGGAAAGCGATTTCCCAAGCGAGCGTTCGCGCGGGGAGATGCCGGTCAAAGAAATTCCGATAGGCGTTTCCAACCGGCATGTGCATTTATCTCCCAGTGCCGTTGAGCGGTTATTCGGGCCCGGCAACGCCTTGACCCCGCTGCGGGAATTGTCTCAGCCGGGACAGTTCGCTTGCCGTGAAACCGTCTCCTTGATCGGGCCGAAAGGACGCATCGATCGCGTGCGCGTCTTGGGTCCCGCCAGGGGAGAAACGCAAGTGGAAATTTCATTATACGACGGATATACGTTAGGGGTGGTTCCGCCGGTTCGCGATTCGGGGGATATCGAAGGAACGCCGGGAATCGTCATGGAAGGGCCCAGGGGCAGACTTCGCATAGACAAGGGAGTCATATGCGCCGCGCGGCATATCCATATGCATCCCGCCGACGCGGCGGCCTTCGGCGTTCATAACGGGCAGCGCGTCAAGGTGAGCGTCGACGGACCCCGCGGCCTGATTTTGGATCATGTTCTGATACGCGTCTCCGCCAATTACCGGCTGGAGATGCATATCGATCTCGACGAGGCGAATGCGGGGCAGATCGCTACCGGACGGAAAGGCATATTACTCGGTTAAGGAGGGCGACCTATGAACTTGGAGGAAGCGGTCTCGACTATCGTCCGCCAAGTCGTTGAAGAATTGCTGCGAAGCAAGGGGCGGATTCCCGCGCCGACAGACCGCGCCAAGGTGCTCGTCTTATTGGCAGACGGCTATGACGCTGCGCGAATTGAACCGTTCATTCGCCATATTGCGGCTTTCTCCGAACCCGTTATCGGTCTTTGCGGCGACCAGCCGCTGCAGCCGTTCCCGGGGGACATCGGTTGCGCGACAATCCGCTTGTCGAATGGCGATCGCCCGGGCTGGAAGGCTGCCGCGGACGAAGCTTCCGTCGTGGCGGCGCCGCAACTAACGCTCGGTACGCTTGTGAGAATATCGCAGCTAATCGACGACGACGCTTTTGCCGGCACGATGGTATATGCGATCGTGAGCGGGAAAGACGCGGTATTGTCCACCTCGCATCTTTTGCCGTCGGGAGCGGATCGCTTAAAGGTTCCGCCCCATGTCGTAGAGAAGGTCGCTTCGCATTGGCAACAGCTCGCGAAGTATGGCGTTCACGCGGAAGCCCTGCATCAATTGCACCGGCTCGTCAAGACGCTGATCGCCGCGCCGCGCGCCGGCCGGCGTCCGCTGGTGCACGCCAGACATGTGCGGGAGTGGGCGAAGGAAGGCGAGTCGCAAATCGCCCTTCCCGCAAGCGCGTTGATTACCTCTCTGGCCCGCGAAGAAGCCGGCATGCTCGGACTTAGGCTTGAGCATGGAGAGAACGAGAGGAAGGAGGGGTGATATGAACATTTGCCGGGTGATCGGCACCGTTGTTTCGACGACCAAGGACGAGAAATTGACGGGGAAAAAGCTGCTTGTCGTACAGCCTGTCGATATGATAACCCGCGCCCCCGACGGCAAAGCGTTGGTCGCGATCGATACGGTTCACGCGGGCAAAGGCGAGATCGTCATGACGGTCAGCGGCAGCTCGGCGCGCCAGACGAAAGCCACGCAAGGAGTGCCGGTCGATGCGACGATTATCGCCATTGTCGACACCATCGAGATCGACGGGAAGGTGACGTACGATAAAATGAAAGAAGGTGAATAAGCTTGAGTATTACGGAAGAAAGCATAAGATCCATTGTAGCCGAAGTCGTTAGCAAGTTGCGAGGAGACTTGGCGATGGCCGACACGGATCCGCTCCTTCCCCCGTTGAACCACGGCGTGTTTGCTACAGTGGACGAAGCCGCCGAAGCCGCCAATGCCGCATACGAACAATTTGCCTCATTCACGTTAGCCAAACGGGAGGCGATCATTTGGAAGATGAGGGAGACGAGTCTGTCCCATGCCGAGCGGCTGGCCGAGCTTGCCGTCAAGGAGACGGGACTCGGCAATGTGCAAGACAAAATCGCCAAGAATCGATTGGCGGCGCAGAAGACGCCGGGGCTGGAGGATCTGGTTTCGGAATCCTATACGGGGGACGACGGGTTAACGCTGCTGGAGTATTCTCCTCTCGGGGTAATCGGCGCTATCACGCCGGTAACCAATCCCGCGGCGACGATTATTAACAACAGCATCTCTATGGTAGCTGCGGGGAACGCGGTTGTTTTCAATCCTCATCCGAACGCCAAACGGGTTTCCATCGAAGCGATCCAGCTGTTGAACCGGGCGATCGTCGAAGCCGGAGGTCCCGCAAATATGCTGACAAGCGTGCAAACACCGACAATGGAGACGAGCGGGGAAGTGATGAAGCATCCGCGCATTCATGCGTTAGCGGTAACGGGCGGGGGCGGGGTCGTGCAAGCGGCGCTTGCTTCCGGCAAGAAGGTAATTGCGGCGGGGCCTGGCAATCCTCCCGTGGTTGTAGACGAAACGGCGGATTTGGCGCAAGCGGGGAGAGATATCGTACTGGGAGCCAGCTTCGACAACAATGTATTGTGCACGGCGGAAAAAGAAGTTTTCGTCGTCGAATCGGCGACGGACAGCCTGAAGGCGGAAATGATCGGAAATGGCGCTTATGAATTGCGCGGGCCGCAGTTGGAAAAATTACTGGATCTGATTTTTATTAAAAATAGAGAGAAATGGATTCCCAATAAGGAATATGTGGGAAAAGACGCCAACCTTCTGCTGGAGAAAATTGGCGCAAAAACAAATCAAAATATCAAACTTATTATAGCAGAAACAGCGGAAGATCATCCACTTGTCCATACCGAAATGCTTATGCCCGTTCTTCCGATCGTCCGCGTGCCGAATGTAGAGGCGGCTATCCTTCTTGCGGTGAAAGCGGAGAAAGGCAATAAGCACACGGCGGTGATGCATTCGCAAAATATACGAAACCTGACGAAAATGGCCAGAGCCTTGCAGGCCACCATCTTTGTCAAAAACGGGCCCTCCTATGCCGGCCTGGGTTACGGGGGCGAAGGATTCGCTACATTGACGATCGCCGGTCCTACCGGGGAGGGATTGACATCCGCCCGCACGTTTACCCGGAAACGGAGATGCGTGCTTGTCGACGGATTTCATATCGTTTAGCGGGGTGTTGTGAAGATGGCCAAGAGAATTCCTAAGGAACGGCAAATCGCCGAAATTAAAGGAGGAGCAGTCCATATGAAAGAAGCGTTGGGAATGATTGAAACGAGAGGTCTTGTGGGAGCGATCGAAGCGGCGGACGCGATGGTGAAAGCGGCAAACGTAACGTTGGTCGGGAAGGTGTTGACGGGCGGCGGATTGGTGACCGTAATGGTTCGCGGCGACGTCGGAGCCGTGAAAGCGGCAACGGAAGCGGGTTCCGAGGCTGCGCGCAGAGTCGGGGAATTAATTTCGGTGCATGTCATTCCAAGGCCTCATAACGAAGTAGAAGGAATCTTGCCTCAACCTAAAGCGGAGTAGCATATGAAAACAGTAATTATCGGTAGCGATCACGGAGGCTTCGAGCTCAAGGAAGATATTAAAACCTTTTTGGCCGGCCTGGGTTATCCGTTGATAGATTTCGGCTGTTACGACAACAATTCGGTAGATTACCCCGATATCGCCTTTCTGGTCGCGGAAACGGTCGCCACGAGCGAGAATTATGCGGGCATTATGATTGACGGCGTCGGCATCGGCAGCACAATGACGGCCAATAAAGTTCCGGGCATACGATGCGCCCTTTGCTGGGATGTCAGTTCGGCTATTAACAGCCGAGATCACAATCATGCCAATATGCTCGCGATAGGAGGCCAAGTGCTGGGCAAAGGCCTGGCCAGACAGATCGTCAAGACATGGCTGGAAACCCCTTTCTCGGGGGGAAGGCATGACAAGCGGGTCACGAAAATCATGGAAATCGAGAGCCGTTTTCTGAAGCGGTTCAGGTAGGAGGCCGTATGTTTCTGGGCAAAGTTGTCGGCTCGGTGGTATGCACTCATAAGGACGAAAGCCTGTCGGGTTTGAAGCTTTTGGTGATTCAACCTATGAAGGATGCAGAGAGGGAGGCGGGGAAACGAATTGTTGCTATCGACACGATCGGCGTGTCCGGTTACGGGGATCTGGTCTATTTGGCGAAAAGCAGGGAATCCGGTCTTCCGCTCGGATTGGAACTGGTGGCGGCCGACGCCGGCATTATGGGGATAGTGGACCACTATCATACGATAAAAACAGGGAGGGACAGAATATGAATAATGCCTTGGGAATGATTGAGACGAAAGGTATGGTCGGCGCGGTCGAAGCGTTGGACGCGATGGTCAAGGCCGCCAATGTGACGGTTGCCGGCAAAGTAACGGTCGGCGGCGGATTGGTTGCGGTATTCGTAAGAGGAGACGTAGGAGCCGTTAAAGCGGCGACCGATGCCGGAGCGGAAGCGGCGCAACGGGTAGGCGAATTGATATCGGTTCATGTGATCCCGCGGCCGCATCACGAGATCGAACAGATATTGCCGAAATTGGCTTAATGCCTTATGAAACTAGGAAGGGTTCTAGGGAACATCGTGGCGACCGTGAAAACGGGCAGTCATCATGGCTGCAAATTGATGGTCGTCGAGCCTGTCGATGAACGCGGAAATAGCTGTGGAGATCCGTTCATCGCGGTAGATTGCTCTCATGCCGGAGAAGGGGATCTGGTCCTCGTCGTAGAGGAAGGAGGATCCGCGCGCGAAGCGATGAAGCGGCCCGATGCGGCCGTTGACGCGGTAATTGTCGGGGTTGTCGATCGTTTTGACGATGCAAGCAGACCAACATTGGAATAAGACGAAATGAGGGGAACATATTGGAAGTAGAGAGTTTAGTTCAACAGATTACGCAAAAAGTGATGGAGCAAATCGCCAAGCAAGCGGAAACCGCGGCCCCCAACCGTTCCGTGTCCAACGAATCCGTTCGAGGCTTCGGCCAGTATCCGTCGCAGAACAATATGTTGACCGGACCGGAAATCGCGCGCAAGATCGATCATACGTTGCTGAAACCGGAATGTACGAGAGACGAGATCGTTGCGCTATGCGAGGAAGCGAAGCAATACGGCTTTGCAACGGTATGCGTCAATCCCTACTGGGTGCCGGTGGCGGCGAAGGAATTAGCCGGGACGAAAACCGGCGTTACGACGGTGGTCGGTTTTCCGCTCGGAGCGACGAGTTCTTTTGCCAAAATTGCGGAGGCGAGAGACGCCATTGCTAGCGGAGCTACGGAAATCGACATGGTATTGAATATCGGAGCGATGAAATCGGGAGATTTGGATACGGTTAAGAAGGATATAGAGGGTGTCGTTCTTGCTTGCAGAGGACAAGCGGTCGTTAAAGTGATTCTGGAGACGTGCCTGCTTACGGATGAAGAGAAGGCGAAGGCTTGCGCGATTGCCAAAATGGCCGGCGCGGACTTCGTTAAAACGTCAACAGGCTTCGGTTCCGGCGGGGCGACGGTGGAAGATGTCGCATTAATGCGTAAAACGGTCGGTCCCGAGATGGGAGTGAAGGCGTCAGGCGGTGTCAGGGATATCGACGTTGCGCGCCGGTTGATCGCAGCGGGGGCCAATCGTCTCGGAGCGAGCGCAAGCGTGGCGGTAGTGACGGGCGGCAAGGGCAAAGAAGGGTACTGAAGTTAAGCAAGGAATGGAATCGGTTGTGATGTCTTACGGCGCATGAATGGCGATCCGATCGGAATCTTAACGGATTAGTAGCGGCATAATGTGGGACATGTTATAATTAATTCTATGGACTATGAATAGTGGTGGAATTGGCGGCCACGGCGCAGCTTCCAGAAGGGGGTGATGCCGATGGTCGTAATTGCGGCGTTTTATGACGTGCTGCGTTGGATTATAACGATACTAAGCCTAGTGTTTGTTATCCGAAAGTTCTATCGTTGGGCGCGTCGTAAGTTCCGCTGCAAGCGAAAAACCACCGCTAAATAGGTTGGAGAGCCTGGACGGTGGTTTCGCTTTGCATTAACATTTAGTGCTTGCGCGCCGTGGTGTTCCATATCCTTTTCTGGTCCTAAGAGTCTTCAACGTTCCAGCGGTGAAGACTCTTATTAGTATTCGGCAGCAGTGACCAACTTCATACGCAAACAACTGAATAGAATATTAACTACTACGTTAAACGTAGTATAACACAGTTCTTCGAACGAGTACAATCAAGTTATAGATAAATCGATTGAATGTCTTGCCCGGTTTGTCCAACAGGCAGGGATTAACCCGGAAGGCCGGCAGCCGGATCGACAACTTGAGCCATTGTGAACGAAACCCATGGAAGGCGGTCCGATTGGACCGTCTCTTCTCTGTCGTATACCGTGTCGAGTTCATATCGGTTATCTGCTTCCGACAGCACATACTGCTCCAGCGATTCATGCGCCGGGTCGACGATCCAATATTCCGGGATGCGATAAGCGGCGTATGTTCTTAATTTGTTTTGTTTATCGCGCTTAACGGAATGAGGAGATATAACTTCCACGACCAAATCGGGAATGCCTTCGATTCCTCTGCGGGTAATGATGTCCATTCGGCTGCGATGAACCATCGCAAGATCCGGCTGGCGAACCTCCATATTTGATAAAATAAGGTCAATTGGCGAGACGAAAAGGATATATTCCGATTGACAAGAGTTCGAAAGCAGCGTAAAAATGTTGGTGACGATCACCTGATGCTTAGGCGTCGGCGCGGGAGTCATCAGTTCCAATACCCCGTCCGCCAGTTCATAACGTTTGCCGTCATCGGGCAATTGCGCATAATCGTCATACGTGGCGGGCTGTTCTTTTATGATTGGCTTCTTATCGTTCGGCTTCATATTATAATACCTCCCCAATCATTGCTATCATTGCCATTATATCAAACATTAGTTCGCGTAATCAATCGTATTCCCGAAGAGGTGATTTTGATGATTCAATATTCAAACGAGCGAATTACCGTTTTCCAGAGCGCGTTGTTTCAGACCACTTCCACTGTCGTCAACCTCGACGACGGCATATTCATCGTAGATCCGACATGGCTGCCCGCGGAAATTAGCGAAATTAAGGGCCATGTGAAATCGATCCAGGGCAATAAGCAATGTTATCTTTTGTTTACTCATGGCGATTTCGATCACATTATAGGATATAACGCTTTCCCTGGAGCCATAACGATTGGCAGCGCCGGGCTGCTGAATCATCCGAATAAGGAAGGAACGGTCGGAGAGATCAAGGATTTCGACGCCAAATATTACATTGTCCGCGATTATGAGATCGAATTCCCTCAGCTCGATATCGTTGTGAAGCGCGACGGTCAGCAAGTTGCGATCGGATCGACCAATCTGACATTTTATTTGGCTCCGGGCCATACCGCAGACGGTTTGTTTACTATCGTTGATTCTATGGGCATATGGCTGGCAGGCGATTATTTATCCGACATCGAACTGCCTTATATTTATCATAGCGCGATTGCGTACGAACAGACGTTAAAGAAGGCGGAGAAGTTGATGAGCGCACACGACATTAAGTTGTTCATCCCAGGACATGGGCGGCATACTGTCGATCGTTCCGAAATGGCCGAGCGGATTGCGGTGTCGCTCGATTATTTGGAACGTTTGAAGCAGGCTGTTATGAACGGCGATGAATCGGCGATTGCGAAAATGGAGAGCGAACATCGATTTTTGTCGGCTTTTACAAAGCATTGCCATCAGGAAAACGTCGACATCATTCGCCAGGAATTTGCCGGGTAGTTGCGTCTGTGACCGGTAGGCAACTTGGGGAATAAATACCTGTGCGCTCGGGGATAATTACCTTGAAAACGAAAATATTCAAGGAGATGTTGCATCCAATGGCTTTAATTCCATATGAACCGTTCCGTCGTCTTGAAAATATGAGACGGGAATTAGACCGTTTTTTCACGAACGATTTTCCCGATTTCAGAACCGCATTTTCCCAACATACGGGCAATATGAATGTAGACGTATACGAAACCGAGAATGAAGTTGTCGCCACATGCGACATACCGGGTCTGGAGAAGAAAGAGGATGTCAATATCGATATTGAAAACAACGTCCTTTCCATCAGTGGTACAATAAATAAAGTCAGTGAAGTGAAAGAAGAGCAAATGCATCGGCAAGAACGGTTTTACGGCCGGTTTCATCGCTCTATTAGCTTGCCTTCGAACGTATCTTCCGAAGGAATCCAGGCAAAATACAAAAACGGGGTTCTGGAGATCCATATGCCGAAAGTGCAAGGAGATACCAAAAGAAGAATCGACGTTCAATTTCATTGAATTTTGAATGATTTCCCAGAAAATGGCCAATCTGTTTCGTACAGATCGGTTTTTTTTTGCGTTGGTAATCCCTTACAATTGGAAAAATATAAAAGTGTTGTTCTAACTGCTTGTATTGAACGAATACCCATTAACAAAGCGATATGCCGCACAACCGGAGCAGGCATGGAACATACGGTTTCGTGAAAAACACCTCTTTTGGGGGATGGCGCGATATGCTTGCATCTTTTAGAATTAATCCCTGTTAAGTACGACAATGGAAAAGAGGGTTCGTAATACGTATGAAATCTGTCATGGTTGTAGATGACGAAGTTTTCGCAAGGACCATGTTGAAATCCGTATTGACATCCAACGGGTTTCGAATTGCGGCCGAAGCCGCTGACGGCGACGAAGCCGTAGCTCTCTATCAAAAAGTGAGACCCGACCTCGTAACGATGGACATTGCGATGCCGGGCATGGATGGATTAACCGCGCTGAAACGTATAAAAGGACTGGACCCGCACGCCAAGATTATTATGTGTTCTGCGATTCAACAGAAAACGATCATCCTGGAGGCGATCCGTCTAGGGGCCAAAGATTATATCGTGAAACCGTGCCATGGTGCGGAAATCATAGAAACGATAGATAAACTATTTGCATCGAAACCAGGAATGCTGTAAAAATTGAAAATAATTACAAAAATTTTCAAAATGATAGTTGACAAAAGTCATTTAGTAAAATATATTAAAATTGGCAACACAAAGATAGGACTATTGTACTAATGCAAAATTGAAAACTCGGCACACTAATCGAAAGATTAGGTCGCAAAGCTTTGGAGTCTAATAGTCGTTTGACTAATGATCGTCCGGCTGCAATTAACAATCGTTAATGCGGCCGGACTTTTTATTTTCCTGCGTTCTCAACGGAATACTATATTCCGAGGAGCATATATCGAATCTTCGATGAGGAGGGTAGGGAAAATAGAGTCTGAAAAGGAGGATTCTAATGAAAAAATGAGGAGGTACATATGAAAGGGCGTTTAAAAGTCGTAGTCACATGGCTATGCTTGTTCACGGTTTTCTTCGGGCTGACGCCGGGAGCGTTCGGGCAGGCAGCCAATTCAGAGGAAGTGATCTGGCCGAATCCCGGAGCGATCAAGTTAAGCAAGACGGCGGAACCGACGGGGAAATCCGGCGAATGGGAAATCACGTTAAAAATTGAAGGCAAAAATATTAAGAGCCGTTCGGATGTCGTACTAGTAATTGATAAATCGGGGAGTATGACGAAGAGCCCGAATCAAAGCCGGCTGCCGAAGGCGAAAGAAGCCGCGAAGAAATTCGTTGATAACTTGCTCATCCCGGGCTCCGAAACAAGAATTGCGGTTGTCTCTTTCAGTGATAGTGCTAGCACTGTTTCCGACTTTAGTGGAGTTAACCAAAAAGCTTCTTTAAAAACGGCAATTGAAAGGATTACGGCCAGCGGCGGCACCAACATTCAAGCAGGTTTGTACAAAGCTCGCACATTGCTAGATGGGAGTTCTGCCCAGAACAAGGTCATTGTGTTATTAAGTGACGGAGAGCCGACATATAGTTACAAGGCTATAGCAGCAGAATCCCAATCATGGCCGGGAAATAAATATAATTTTGCACTTACTAATTTTGGTACCTATAACACCATTCTCGGTGACGGCAGTAACTACAACCTGGAGAAATCAGGCTGTTTTCTCGGTTATTGCTGGGGCGAGACATACAAAGTAAATGGGCATGAAGTTTTAGATAACGGAATAGCCACTTTATCAGAAGCGAAGCTCGCTCAAAAAGCAGGAATTGGAATCTACTCGATCGGACTTGATGTAGGAAGCGGCAATAATGCGGAATACGTACTCAATAACAGCCAAAACAAAGGCTACTACTCTGCTAGCAGCGCTGACTTGGATAAAATTTACTCCGAGCTGGCAGGAAAGATTTCGTACGCCGCTCAGAACGCAATCATTACCGACCCGATGGGCGAAATGTTCAATCTGGTCCCGCCGGCTGGATCTTATACTCCTTCTCAAGGAACGATATCTTGGGATCCTGTCAGCGAGACGTTTACTTGGGAAGCCGGCAACATTATGGAAGGCCAACCCGCAACGTTAACTTACAAAGTCGTGATGGATCAAACCAAGAATCCGGAATCCAACAAACTGTACCCGACGAACGGCACGACGACCATGAACTACACAGATGTTAACGGTCGGGATACGTCTAAGAATTTTGAAGTGCCAAGAGTCAGCATCGGCAGTGGATCCATTCTAATTAAAGGCTATAAAGTCAATGCGAATGGAGAACCTGTCAATGCGGACGGCGAAGTCGTTGAGGGTCGGGAATTCGCTGAACAGTTGCACAGTGAATATTTCAAAGATTCTAACGGCAACGAAGCTCTTGAAAGAGGAGTACCATATACGGTCACAGCGCCTATCCTTTCAGGTTACCAACTTAAAGTAGGAACCAGCCCGCAAGATGTCACATTGACGACAACGAATTTAACGCCTACTATTTGGTTCGGTTATACGGAGGCTGTTGAACAAACTGTTACCGTCAAATATTTGGAACAAGGTTCAAATAAAGTACTGGCTGAAGCGACAACGGTGAATGGAGTCGCAGGTCAAACGATCGAACTGACCGCCGAGGAAGTACCGGGCTACACGCCGACGAAGTTGAAGGACAGCTACACGTTCACCGCTGCGGAAGGTCAAGAGTACATCTTCCACTACACGGCGAACGAACAGAAGGTAACGGTACGCTATGTTGACGAAGACGGTCAAGATCTGATCGACCCAACGACTCATGATGGCAAGACAGGTCAAACGATCGAACTGACTGCCGAGGAAGTACCGGGCTACACGCCGACGAAGTCGAAGGACAGTTACACGTTTACCGCTGACGAAAACCAAGTGTATACGTTCCATTACACGGCAGGGGATCAAACTGTAACAGTACGCTATGTTGACGAAGCAGGCCGAGATCTGATCGACCCAACGACTCATAAAGGCAAGACAGGTCAAACGATCGAACTGACCGCCGAGGAAGTACCGGGCTACACGCCGACGAAGTTGAAGGACAGCTACACGTTCACCGCTGCGGAAGGTCAAGAGTACATCTTCCACTACACGGCGAACGAACA
>NZ_CAKKLI010000058.1:0-28467 GCF_918697855.1 Paenibacillus sp. CECT 9249
GGTGTGGTAGACTTCACCTAAAAGGTGCTCCTCTCTTTGGGTGTAGTGTTCTCGACAAACACCATTCTACCAAAGATTTGGGCACTTTTTTATGTTTTCAATGAACGGTACTTTCGAAATTTAGGATCATTTTCCCGGCTCAAGGGGAATATTTCAATGCCGAAATATTGAAGCTGGTGATCGACAAGTTTCCTTTTGTGCTAATCGACCGCCACTTGAAAGGAATATCCGCCGGTTCCATCTCGACGAATAATGTGGCCGGAGCCAGCATCGGCACCAAATATTTATTCGAACTCGGGCATGAACGCATCGGGTTTCTGACGCCGCCGCCCGCCGATACGACCGCGATTGAAGAACGGATCGAAGGATTTATACAAGCCCATGCCGAACAAGGAATAGCCGTCGACCGCCAGTTATGGATGGAGGATATCACCTCGACGCTCCCCTCGGCGCATACGGCGGAGAACAGAGCGAAAGACATCGAGAAAATCAAGGAACACCTGCGCAAACATCCGGATATTACGGCGTTTTTCGCGACGGAATACAATATCGCGCGATTGGCTGTGGAAGCGGTCAAACAACTAGGGCTCAGCATTCCGGAAGACATCTCGATCATTTGTTTCGATTGTCCCGAAACGAACGGGAAGTACGAATTGACGCATTTGAAGCAAAATCAATTGGAGATGGGGAGACTCGCCTTTCAGCATGTCCTTTCGTTACGAGACGGCACGGCCATACCGGAAAAGGTGCTGCTCGATGCGACTCTTGTCGTCGGGGGATCGACAGGTCCGGTGAAACGCGCTGCAACATGACGGAGGTGTGACGTTTATTTGTCGTACGACGAGAAACCCGGCATTCAAGCGATCGGTAATACGGCCGATGATCTGCCCCCGATCCCGGGGAACATCTTGCCACCATAACAATGCGGTTTTTCGTAAATCGGTAAATTTGCAAACCATGTAAAAAAAGCTTCCCTGGTCCCAGGCTGGACTCAGCGCTTTTTCGTCGTTTCGGATTACGAACTATCGTCAGGCCAAGCAGGCCAACTTACTTCCTCAAATGACGCATTCCCGTCCGTTCGCCCCTATTCTTACTGGGCAGTTAGAATCAGCGGTCCGTCCGCCGTGATTGCGATCGTATGCTCATATTGCGCCGACAACTTGCCGTCGGCCGTTCTCGCCGTCCACTGATCGTCATCGATCGTGATACGGAACGTACCTTCGTTGATCATCGGTTCAATCGTAAACACCATGCCTTCCTTTAACCGAATGCCTTTGCCGGCTACGCCGACATGCTCGTAGTTCGGCTCCTCGTGCAGGCTCCGCCCAATCCCGTGCGCCAGCAGATCGCGTACGACCGAGAACCCGTTCGCTTCCGCATGCTGTTGAATCGCCGACGTGATGTCGCCGAGCCGGCCCCCGGGGAGCGCCCGGGCGATCCCCAGATCCAAGCATTCCTTGGCCACCTTCATTATTTTTTGCGCCTCCGGCCGGATATTGCCCACCGCATAGCACCAGCACGAATCGCCGAACCATCCGTCATATTCCACGACGATGTCGAGCTTCAGCAAGTCGCCGTCCATAAGCGCCCGGTTCGAAGGAATGCCGTGGGCCACCACATCGTTGACCGAAGTGCAGGTTTCGGCGGGGAAACCGTTGTACCCTTTCGTAAACTGCTTGCCGCCCAGCTTGGTGATGTGTCTGGCAACAAAGTCATTGATTTCCCGGGTGGTGATCCCAGGCTCGATCAGTCTGGCCACCTCGCGGTAGCAGTCCGCAACGATTTGGCTCGCCGGCTTCATCTCTTCAATTTCCCTGGGTGATTTTAAAATGATCATCTATGTTTATTCGCTCCTTATCAGCTCTATAATTTTAAAAACCGTACAATATCCATGGCCTCCTCGCGGAGCTTTCCGCGGCGAAGCGAAAGCGAGGCACAGCCGACCAAGGCGGCAAGCAGCATTTCCGCGCGCTGTAGCCGGTCCGGCGGCTCCGCCGCGTTTCCGCTGGAAGCGGCAGCATCGTCCGCCGCACGCCCGGTTTCCAGCAGCGCGGCAAGCGGCGCGAGCACCTCGCGGCGAAAGGCGGCCGAGAGCGGGGCCGAACGCGCTTCAGGCAGCGCGGCAAAGTCCTCACCGGCCAGCTTATGCAGCAGGTACAGGGCGTGGTCCTCCGCCCAAAGCTGCAGCAGCCGGACGCCGGCGACGGCGATGGGGCCAAGCTCTGCGGCAGCGGCCGTTTCGCGGCTTTCGCCTCGGGAATCCGCGGCAGCCGAGTTCCCGGTGTCCGCCGCAGCAGCCAAGCCGAAATGCCCGCCCGCCGGCGCCTCCCCCGAAGCCGAAGCGCGCGGGACCTCCAGCGGGGCCTCCAGCCATCCCCCGGCCCGCTCCAACGCGTCCCATAGCAGATCGTAGAGCAAATCGCCCTTATTGCTGTAATAATGGTATACCGTGCCATAACCGAGTCCCGCCTGCGCGGCCACATCGCGGATTTCCAGTAAAGGCCCTTTATTCAAAAACACATCGGCAGCGGCTTTCCGGATTTGCGCCAGACGCCGCAGCCGGATCTCTTCGTTTTGTTCCTTCGTGCGTGGAGTCATCTCGTCCGTTCACCTCTTTTATTTTTGACCTGCTATTATGTCAATATAAAACATCGACTTGCAAATAGCAAGAGATTAGCAGAAGAACTCCCGGCTTAACCTGGAAACCGGTGCTTGACCAACGGGTTAGCCTCGAACGAGCGACCTGTTTGGAAGATTGCTACGCTAACGGTTGTCAGTGCGCTTCACCCCCCATTTTTACCCAAATAGCGTCGCTCACAACCATTAGATTTTTAGCAATCTATAGAGCCGATGAACAATCACTCTGAAAAGGACTTTGCAGCGTTAATGTCGCAACGCGGACACAGGATCCCTTATTTGGCAAAAATGCGCGCTTTTCGGCATGTTCGAGGACCGAGGTTCCGTTATCTGTGACAATTCATGTTGTTTGTGCCTATTCCGAGTCAATTAGCGGAACGTATGTCCGACAATCACCGAAAAAACGCTCATTTAGCGAATTTACCGGAAGCTGAGTCCGCCTGGTCACACGACGACGCAGCCTTTCGCGAACCGCTGCAATAGGCAATAAAACGGGAAAGAGGCCCTTGTCAGGAAAGGGCCTCTTGTAACTATGGTTGGGACAGCGGAATGACCATATTCCATGTATGCGTGAAATGCCATGCCCGTTCCCCGATGCCGGTCGCGGCGAATAGATGCGTCGGCACGCCGTCCTGAAACAAGAGAAACGGGCGTTCGAGATTGCACATTTCTTTGACGGTGCCGTCGTCCCAAACGACGGTTCGCGAATAGGCTTTCGGATCGGGATGGATCGTCCACTCCAGGCAGTCGGCGCTCGTCGCATATACGCCGGCTCCCCATTCTCCCGTCAAGCCGTTCGAATCGTTCTTGTAATCGTCTTTGATCAGCAGGTGAAACAAGTTGCCGTCATGCCACAGAAAAGGATCCTCTACATGCAAATCGGCATCGGCGAAACGGAAAATCGGTTCGTCCGATAACCGGCGGAACGGCCCCGAAGGGCGATCGGCGACGGCAACGCCCAATTGCAGCGTCGCGCCGGCGTACTCCCGCGACTTATAGATCATATAGGTCGTTCCGTCCTGCAGAATGGCCACAGCGGGATTGGTCGTCACCGTACAGTCCCACTTCCCTGGGCGGGGTTCTAGCAACGGACGGTCCATTCGCGTCCATGGGCCGAATACGGATTGGGATGTCGCCAGTCCGATTCGTTTGTTGTTCCATACTTCCGTTCCGCGCTCCGAGGAGATCGGATCCCCCGGTCCCGGGATCGGGCCGCCGTACGTCGTACCCATATAATAGAGATAATAAGTGCCGTTCCAGTACTGGATCTGAGGATTATGCTGATTCATTCCGTCGAACATGCTTCGTTCTCTTCGTCCCAGCACGACTTCCTCAAATTGATAAGGCCCTTCCGGCGTGGAACTGGCCGCTCTAACGATTTCGCAATTGAACAGCCAGTTCACCCCGAATCCGAGCTCTTTCCTCCAGCGCGAAGCGAACAGATGATATCTGCCGTCCTCGCCGCGAATGCAAGAACCGCACCAAATATAATAATCTTCCTCGCGATACCCGCCCCCTACCGGGGCGGGCAGCAAGCGGCCGAATATAGGATTCGCCATCGTTTCGTTGCCCTCCGTTGCGGTATTATTCGATAGTAATATCGTACAAGTCGTCGGTTAAGATCGCGGTATCGGCATGGGTCTTATACCATTCGGCCATCCAGTCGTCGACTTTCTTGCCGCCCGCCTTTTCCCAGAACGCCCGCGCATCCTGAGCCGCTTGCTCCACCGTATATTTGCCTCCGCCGACCAGCGCCTGCTGGTAATAACTAACCATTTGCTCGCCGGTGTTCGTTACGATCAGCTCCAAATCTTTCGGCAACGACGGCTTATATTCGCCATGCGTATAATCCGCGATCGGACGCTCCGGAGTCAAGTACGCTTCTTCCGCTTGCTGAATGATCTCCAGAAACTCCTGATCGATCGGGTTGGACGGATCCAACTGATTCTGATATTTGCCGCATTCGCCGAAGAAAGCAGGGGAGGCCAGCATCCGGAAATCGATATTCCAGTCGAGCTCTTTTTTGTTCTTCTCCTGATCGATCGGTTTCGGGCAGCCGCTGTCGTCTACCGCATAATGCTCGCCTTCCACGCCGAACATCATCGTTTTCATCGTGGATTCCCGTACAAGGAAATCGACATATTTCATGACGGCAACCGGATCTTTCGCATTGGAGTTGATCGCCGCCGTCGCCTGCACCGGATTTTGGATGCTGGGGCTGAACTGGCCGAATTCGCTGGCGGGAAGAGGGATCGCCATGACTTTCGCATCGGGCACATTTTTCTTCAAGGCGCTGAAGATCAGATATCCTTCCGACATCGCCCCGCCGTTGGCGCCGTAGAAGCCCATCTTGCCGTTGATGAAATCTTGTTTTGCTTTTTCCCCGTTTTTGTCCGTCAGGAAGTCTTTATCGATTAAGCCGTTATCGTACAATTTTTTTATAAAGTTGCTCTTTGCGATGCTGTTGTCCCAAGTGCGCACCATCGTGCCGTCCTGCACTTTATAGCCGACATCCTGGAACATGCTGTCGATGACTTGCGCGCCGACGCCGGTTACTCCGATCGCGAACGTATCTTTTTGCCCGTTTCCGTCCGGATCCTGCTTCACAAACGCTTCCGCTACGTTGTAGAACTCTTCCACCGTCTTGGGCACCGGAAGGTTAAGCTTATCCAACCAGTCTTTGCGGACGTAAAGCACCTGGTTCGTAGCCAACCCGTTAATGCGGCCGAATTCGTAAATGTTGCCGTCGTCGCGGGCGGCGACCTTTTGCAGGAGCGGGTATTTTTCGAGCAATGCCTTATATTCCGTACTATGCTGTTCGATCAAGTCGCCCAGCGGCATCAATTGTTTCTGATTGATCAGTTCGTTGCGGTATCCGGTCGCGTATTCAAAGATTAAGTCCGGCGCGGAACCCGAAGCGAACAATACGTTGAACTTTTCCTTGAACTCCCAACGGGGGATCGCGGTAAATTTTAAATCGGCCGGCCCGTTGTCGTTCAGCCAACGCGTCCAGCGGTTACTTTCGATCGTTCCTTCTTCCGCCGGAACCATGCTCCGGTCATAAACGGATAAGGAAATGCTGCCGCGCGCTTCGGCTTGTCCTTGTTCCCCTTGGCTTTCCGTCTTCGTTGTATTCGTCGCGCCGTTGCCGGAACAGCCGGCGACCAGAAGCATCGCCGCGAGCAACGACAGGAAGCTTGTTTTCAGTAACATTTTTTTTCTCATTGGGCAACCCCTCTTCGCATAGTCGAATTTATCCTTTAATCGCGCCAATCATAACGCCTTTCACAAAATATTTCTGCAGGAACGGATATACGACGAGCATCGGAACGAGCATGACGATCACGCCCGCGGATTTAATCGTTTCCGGCGTCAGCTTGGCCGCGTCCTCAGGCTGCATGTTGTTCATATCCTGCAAAATCGATTGGCTTTGAATCATTTGCTGTACCATCACCGTTAAATTGTATCTGGTCGTATCGTCCATATAAATGAGCACGTTCATGAACTGGTTCCAGAAGCCGACCGCATAGAACAAAGTCAAGGCGGCGATGACCGGCTTCGACAACGGAAGCACGATTTGCAGAATCAGTCTCCATTCGCTGCAACCGTCGATACGGGCCGCTTCTTCCATTTCCGAAGGCAAGCCTTCGAAATACGTTTTCAAAACAAGCATATTGAAGACGCTCACCAAGCCCGGCAGCCAGATGGCCCCGTACGAGTTCAATAGCCCTAACGATTTAATGACCAAGTAATTAGGGATGATTCCGCCGGAGAACAGCATCGTGAACACGATCGCCAACGTAAACGCCCTGCGCCCGTACATATCCCGCCGCGAGAGGGGATAGGCGGCCAGAATCGTGCAAGCCATACTGGAGACCGTACCCACGACGGTGAGGACTACGTTGTTTTTAAAGGCGTTGACGATATTCGTTCCTTTGAGCAAGGAAGCATAGGATTCAAATGTCCACGATACGGGCCAGAACACGACTTTGCCCGATGCGACGGAATGAGCGTCGCTGAAGGACAGCGCCAATATGTGTACGATCGGCAACAGGCAGCTAAGACCGATAAGGGTCAAGAGCAAGTAGTTGCATGCATAAAATATCTTTTCGCCGGTTGTAGATTTCATAATGCCTCGGCCTCCTCTACCATAAGCCTTGCCCGAACCTGCGGGCGACCCCGTTCGTCAACAGCACCAGGATCAGTCCGATGAGCGATTCGAATAAACCCATGGCGGCGGTCAGGCTGAACTGCAAGTTTTTTAAGCCGATCTTGTAGGTGTAAGTACTGATGACTTCGGATACGTTGAAGACGGCTGAATTTTGCAAGGTAAATACTTGATCGAAGCCGACTTCCATGACGCTGCCCACGGATAAAATAAACATAATGACGATCGTCGGCGCGATGCCGGGAAGCGTAATATGAATAATTTGCCGCCATTTGCCGGCTCCGTCCATGCCGGCCGACTCGTACAGGCTCGGATCGATCGATGTGAGCGCTGCCAAATAAATGATCGCACCCCAGCCCGCACCCTTCCATATCCCCGATCCGACGAAAATAGCCAGCCACGAGCCTTCCCGATACAAGAACGAGAACGGTTCGCCGAGCCAGTGGCCCAGAATGCCGTTGATGACGCCTTCCGTTGCGAAAATCGTAACGACCATGCCGGATACGATGACCCAGGACAGGAAATGGGGCAAGTAGACGAGCGTTTGAACCGAACGCTTAAACCAGGACTTGCGAACTTCGTTTAACAGAATAGCCAGAATAATCGGAAACGGAAATCCGATCAGCAGATTCATAACGCTTAGAACGAATGTGTTGCGAATGATCCTGAGCGTCTGAGGATTGCTGAACAGCGTTTCGAATTGCCCGAAGCCGACCCACGGACTGCCGAATACGCCGTCTACGAAGTTGTAGTCTTTAAAAGCGATGATGAGTCCGCCCATCGGCAAATATTTAAAAAGCAGGAAAAAAACGATGACCGGACTAAACAAAATGAAATATGGAATATTTCGGCCGAGCCGGTTACGGTCTATCTTCCAATTACGAAGCTTAGCCGTACGGCCTGCTGCGGATCCCTCTGCCGCGTCCAAGCGGATCACCCCTTTCTGTTTGAAGATTGCGATCGCATCTGCAACATATTCTAGTCTCCGCCGTCTTCCAGGGTCAATCCGCATCATTCGGAGCGGTACACAATATTCGGAAGGGGGAAAATAACCAAGCCCGGCGCGGCTTCCAGCGCCGGGATGCACGATTTTCGCCCGTTCCACGATATTCCTCAAGCGAGTTGTTTCCGATAGTCTCCCGGGGTGATTCCGAACGTTTTCTTAAAGACGCGAATAAAGGAAAACGAATGCGTATATCCGACCTGAACGGCGATCTCCTGAACGGATAAGCTCGTCGAGGCGAGCAATTCCTTGGCTTTCTCCATTCTCACGTTCATTAAATAGTCGACGAATTTCTCGCCGAATTCTTCCTTGAACAGATGGCTGACATACTTCGGTTTCAAATCGAACGCGGCGCTCAAATGATTTAACGACAGATCGGGATTGCTGTAATTGTTGTAAATATATTGCCTCACGTTTTTCATCGTCGAGGAATAGGTCCGCTCCTCCCGCAGTCCCGCTAGCCGCCGGTGGGCGTCAAGAAGAACGGTGCGCAATCCTTCGCTCATTTCGTCGAACGTATCGAACTGCTTCATGAGCCGGTTGATGCGCGGAACGGTATGTTCATGCCATAGTTCCTGATAATCGGCGTTCCGTTCCAGGAACTCTCTGGACAACTGATAAATTAAAAAATGAATTTGATGAACCAGTTCGTCCCTCGGCCATACTTCCGTTTGCAGCTCTCGAATAAACCGGTCGTAATGCTTCTCCCAATCCGCTTCCCCTAACTTGTACGATTGGACCAATCCCATCATATCGGCCCCCATTTTCAGAGGTCCCTGCTTTTTCGCCTCGGACACTTCCCAATAGCCGATTACCCGGTTATTGCCCAGCGTCATTTTATATTGCAGCACATGCAGCGCTTGCTCATAGGAGGCGCTGATGTTACCGGCGCCGAGGACGAGGTCTCCCAGCCCGATCGTTACATTGAAATCGAGATTGTCCCGAATCCACGCGACGATTTGCAGCGCAAATAGAACGACATCCTCCGTCGCATGATCGTCTTTCAGTTGTACGAAGGCGCACCATTTCTGGGGAAACAGCCATTCTCCGAAAATGCCGATCTCATGCTGCTGGGCCATTTCCGCGACGACGTTGCCAATCAGAAACTTCAACAACGATTGGTCTCTCTTCGTATAGTTCTCGCAAAAGTCGGGAAACCGATCGATTTCGATGACGATGGCGGACGCCTTGTCATACGCCGGGTTCCAGCCGAACGGTTCCGAATTTCCCGGCGTACATTTGCCGGCGGCGTCGAAATCGCCTTCCAGCGTGTCTTGAATCCATTGCCGCTTGCGGGCTTGCAGATGCTCCTCTTGCTGGCTCATTAGATCGCCCGCCTGCTCAATGATCTTATCCAACGCGTTTTCGATATACGCAAACTCGTCTTTGCCTCCGCTCTTCAACAGCTGTTCCGCTTTCAAGCGCGCATACCCGTCCAATCGCGTCATCAAGGAGCGGATCGGCCGATAGTTCCGCTTTGATATATAGGTGATATAGAAAACGGCGGCGACGATCGCGATGAACCCGCTAAAGAGCAGGACGGCGATCGCGCGCGTGGCGAATTGGTAAAATGCCCCGCCCGCGAGCTTGCTTTTGATGATCAAGCCGGAATATTCCGATTGCACTTCCGTAACCGTGTCTTCAAAGACCGGCTTGTCGGATGCGGATGCGATCAGCCCGTTTCCGTTCCGGTCCTCCACCGCGGCGCTAATAAAATCCGTATCGTACATTTTGTCCACAAGCTCTGTCACCCATTTCGCGCTTACATTGACGACCATAATCCCTTCGTCTCCGGCGGGCACCGGATAAGGCTTGACCAATGTGATCACGTCCGAACGATATTGGTTTGCGAACTCGCGATACGAGCGCAGCCCTGTCCATTTGAAGCCTTGCCGCGACTTCAAGTACGACTCGACGAACGGGCGGTCTTCGAATTGTTCCCAGGACAAGGTCGCGCTGTCAGTCAGAATGGCGCGGTCCTCCCATCTCACCAAATAGACGGATTGAATCATCGGATACTGGGTTACGATATTCCATAATTCTTTCGAGGGCAGGGCCATGCTTTTATACGGATCGTCCCATAACGTCTTGTTGTAAAATCGTTGAATGCCGTCCTGTGTCCCCAATTCTTTAATCATCATATGTTCGATCGACTGCAAGGAATGATCGATCAGTTCCAGCATATGGTTCGAAGAGCCACGGTTGACCGTTTCCGCGGCCATTCGGGTTACTTCTCCCATCGAGAAAAAGAATACGGCGATTAAAAATGAAATGACGATAAAGAAAACCGGCAAATACGAAAAAAGCAGCTTGTAAAACCACGATCGATTCATGGACAACCCCTCCAGTAATAAGTGACACAATTGTAAGCGCAATCTTTATTGGGCGCAACTTGTTTTCATGCGCAAATCTTCATGCCGTGTCTTACTTCCTATCGATTATTATATCAACTAGTTATCAAGTTTTAAATAATATATTGACATTATAATGATATAATTATTATAATCGGGGCTGTAAGCGGTTAAAACGTGTCATTCAACATGATGATTAGGAGAGAAGACAATGAATTCCCAACACATTCCAGATTCAGTACAAAAGCTTTTGGATCGCATGGCGAGCAAACTGGACGATAACCCTCAACTGCTGGCCATCGCCCGCAACGGATTTGCAAATACGCTTCAGAACACGATCTTTCGCATGGACGACGGAACGACATTTGTCATTACGGGCGATATTCCGGCCATGTGGTTAAGGGATTCGGTTGCGCAAGTTCGGCCGTTTCTCGTGCCCGCGCAAGACGACGAAGAGCTCGCGGATATGATTGAAGGATTGGTGCGAAGACAAATGAAGTACATCGTTCTGGATCCTTACGCGAATGCCTTTAACGCGGAACCGTCCGGCCAAGGGCATCAGAACGACCGGACCGAGATGAATCCATGGTTATGGGAGCGCAAGTATGAAATCGACTCCCTGTGCTATCCGATCCAGCTTAGCTACTTGTTGTGGAAGAATACCGGACGCGCGGCGCATTTCGATGAAACGTTCAAAGAGGCGATGAAGACGATTCTGCGCGTATGGCGAACGGAACAGCGGCATGAAACCGAATCGGGCTATACGTTCGAGCGCTCGGATTGCCCTGTTACAGATACGTTGCAGAGAGAAGGCAGAGGCGCGGAAACGGCCTATACGGGCATGACCTGGTCGGGATTCCGCCCGAGCGACGACGCTTGCAAGTACGGATATCTCATTCCAGCCAACATGTTTGCCGTCGTCACGCTCGGTTATCTCGAACAAATTGCCCAAGAGGTGCTGGACGATTCCGCCCTGGCGGTGGAAGCTGCGCATTTGCGCCGGGAAATAAACGAGGGGATTCGGCGTTTCGCCGTCTGCAGCCATTCCGAATACGGCGAGATATACGCTTACGAGACGGACGGGCTTGGAAACCATCATTTCATGGACGACGCGAACGTTCCTAGCTTGCTCTCGATTCCGTACTTGGGATATTGCGACCAGAGCAATCCGATCTATCAAAACACGCGCAAGTTCGTCCTTAGCGGCAACAATCCTTATTTCTTCCAAGGCGCCGCCGGCGAAGGGATCGGAAGCCCGCATACGCCCGATCGCTATATTTGGCATATCGCGCTGGCGATTCAAGGTTTAACGGCCGGCACGAAAGAAGAGAAGCTTCGGATGCTGCGTTTGATGGCCGATACGGATGCCGGCACCGGAATGATGCATGAAGGGTTCGACGCGGACGATCCGCATCGATATACCCGTCCCTGGTTCTCATGGGCGAATATGATGTTTAGCGAGCTGCTGATGGATTATTGCGATATACATGTCAAGCGATAATGGAAACATTAGCAAAAATATGAAAAAGAGGGAGGCAGATTTCATGAAAAACAAAATGGCGATGTTGTTGATTACGGTGCTGCTGAGTCTCGCGGCTGCAGGCTGCAGCGGTGCGGGCAACCAACCCGGGGGCAAGTCGGGCGAATCCGGCAAACCGGTCGAGCTTACATTTTGGGGGGACTGGGGGGGCGAAGGCCAAAAGCAGTTTGAAACGATGGTCGACGCTTTCAACGAATCGCAAGACAAAATACGCGTGAAATATGTGCTGCAGCAAGACATGATTACCAAGTTTTTGACGGCGACCACTTCCGGCGGATCTCCGGATGTTTTATTTTGGGACAGATGGCGCACCTCGCTTTACGCTCCGAAGAATGTGCTGCATCCGATCAACGAATATATGGAGCGGGACGGGCTCAGTCAAGACGATTTCTATAGCGAAGCTCTGAAAGAATTAACCTATGAAGACAACATTTACGGATTGCCGCTGACGGTGGATGCCCGGGCGCTGTTTTATAACAAAAAAATATTAAGCGAAGCCGGCGTAGAGCCGCCTACGACGTGGGACGAGTTGGAACAAGCGGCAATCAAGACGACGAAGTGGAACGGAAATAAATTGGAAGTTGCCGGATTCTCTCTTGCCGATAACGGTTTGTTCAATATGTATTTGCAGCAAGCCGGCGGACAGATGTTGAACGAAGACGGCACGAAAACGAATTTTAACAACGAACAGGGAAAAGCCGTGCTTGAGTTTTGGGATCGTTTGCTGAATACGGATAAAGTTTACAAAATCGGTTATGAAACCGGTCTTGGCGAAGGAACGGATGCGTTTGCGACCGGAAAGCTCGCGATGCTGTACAGCGGCCCGTGGATGATCTCCACTTATAAAAAATACGGCAAGGATCTTGATTTCGGAATCATGCCTCCGGTTACCGGACCAAACGGGGACAAAGGCAGCGTGATGGGCGGTTTCGGACTGGTTATTCCCGAAGGCGCAAAGCATAAAGAGGAGGCCTGGGAATTCGTGAAGTGGTGGACGGCCAATAAAGACAACACATTGCTCTGGGCGAAGACAAGCATGAACATTCCCGGCTACAAGCCGGCGCTGGAGGATCCCTTCTTTCAGGACGATCCGTTCTGGAAACCGATCCTTGACACGCTCGAATTTGCCAAGGTGCGTCCGCAGCATCCCGGCTACTCCGTCATGGAAGACGACGGGCTTATACCGAATTTGCAGTTGTTCCAGCAAGGCAAGCAAAGCCTTGCGGAGACGTTGAATAAATCGCAGCAACGCGGAGATCAACTGTTGAACGATAATAAGAACGTGAAATAAGCGAAGGGAGGAGCGCCTCCCTTTGCATTTCCAAAGGAGGAGTTATATGGCTTCCATGGGCAAATTGCATCGTCATCAAGCGAGAACGGCTTATTTGTTTATTACGCCGACCATGCTGCTGTTTCTGGCATTCACTGTCGTACCTGTGATCATGGCGCTTTATCTAAGTTTTACGAATTACGATGTGCTCAGCCATAAAGAATGGGTCGGAACGGACAACTATCGCCGATTGCTGGAGGACTCTTTATATTGGCAAACGTTCTTGAATGTAACGCTGTACGCCGTCATTTTCATACCTTTGAATATCATTTGCTCGCTGTTGATCGCCATGTTGATGAATTTCAAACGGCCGGGCATCCGCTTGTTTCGTACCATGAATTACTTGCCGACATTAACGTCGGCTGTGGCTGCCTCGACCGTGTGGATCTGGCTGCTGCATCCCGAATTCGGTTTGGTCAACGGCCTGCTCTCTTATGTTGGGATTGCCGGTCCGGCCTGGCTGGCGCAGACGGAAACGGCGATGCTTTCGATTATTATGGTAACGTTATGGCAATCCATAGGCTCCAATATGATCATCTATATCGCCGGGCTGCAAGGCATACCGGATTATTTGTACGAATCGGCCAAACTGGACGGAGCGTCCGCGTTCGACCGTTTTCGCTACATCACATGGCCGCAATTGCGTCCTACGACTTTCCTCGTTTCAACGATGGCGATCATTGGAGCGCTGCAGTTGTTCGATCAGGCGTTTGTGCTGACGCAAGGCGGTCCGGGCAATGTGACCAAAACGCCCGTATATTTAATTTACCAACAGGGCTTCAATCAACTTCAAATGGGATACGCGTCGGCACAGGCCTTTGTTCTAGCCGTCGTGATTCTGATCTTTTCGCTGATCAATACCCGCATCAATAAAGCGAACGAATCGATTTTGTAGGGGAGGGGCGACAATGGGTAAGATACAAATGAATAAAATCGCGATAACGGTCCTTTTCTATGCCGTAAGTATTGCCGTTGGAGCGGCGATGTTTCTTCCTTTCTTATGGAGCTTGCTGACTTCCGTCAAACCTAGCGAAGAGATATTTTCTCTTCCCATTAAATGGATTCCTTCTACCTTGACATGGGAGCACTATATTGCCGCGTTTACCACGGTTCCTTTCGGGTTGTTTTTTTGGAATTCTCTCGTGCTTGCCGTGGCGGGCGTCGTCGCGAATCTTTTTTTCGGTTCCTTAAGCGGCTATGCGTTTGCCAAGCTGCGTTTCAAGTTGAATAAGCCATTGTTTATGATTTTGCTTGCAGCGATGATGATTCCGGGCGTCGTCACGATGATTCCAAGTTTTTATGTATTGAAAAATTTCCCTCTCGTGGGAGGCAACGATATTTTCGGCAGCGGCGGCAACGGATTTATCAATTCTTTCTGGGGCGTTATTATTCCGGGTGCTTCAGGTTCATTTGCCGTCTTTTTCATGCGCCAATTCTTTTTGACGTTGCCGTCGGATATGCTGGAAATGGCTCGCATCGAGGGCTGCCGGGAGTTTCGCATCTTTTGGCGGATCTATTTGCCGCTTACTCAACCCGCGCTTGCGACGCTCGGCATTTTCACGTTCCAGGCGGGTTGGAATAGCTTCCTATGGCCGATGATCGTTTTGAATGATCCGGCGAAAGCGACGATCCAGATGGGATTGCGCGCGTTTTCGTATAACTATCAAACCGATTTCGGACCTATGATGGCAGGCGCGTTAGTAGCCATTGCGCCGATCCTGGTGCTTTTCCTGTTCCTGCAGAAGTATTTCGTGCAAGGAATCGCCTTCAGCGGCGTTAAGGGATAACCATCGGATAGCCGGTTGAAAACAAACGATTGAAAATGTAGAAAAATTAAAATGGATCAGGAGTGCGTGAATGATGTTATGGGCAGATCGTGCGGAGAAGGCACAACTGGCATTAGAGCAGCTATTCTGGAATCCCCGGATCGATATGTATAATATTGAAGTCCCTTGCCCGAACGGGGAATGCAACGACATATTCCACTATTGGTGGATGGCCCATGCGGCCGACGTTCTGACGGACGGTCTGGAGCGCACCGGCGACAGCCGGTATGCGGAGCGGCTGTCCGCATTGTACGAAGGGGTGTTGCGCCGAAACGGCGGGGTATGGCCGAATGCGCTGTACGACGATATGGAATGGATGGCGCTTGCTTGGTTGAGAGCGTATCAATGTACGGGCGACGAGAAATACAAGCAAGCGGCGCTCATTCTATGGACAGACATCCGAACCGGCTGGAACGGCCATATGGAAGGCGGAATCGCCTGGCAGAAGACGCAATTGGATTACAAGAATACGCCGGCCAACGCGCCTGCCGTCATTCTGGCGGCAAGATTGCATCGATGCTTCGGCAACGACGAAGACCTGGATTGGGCTCATCGCATTTACGATTGGCAGAAAACGCATTTGGTCGATCCTGCCACCGGTTTCGTCTGGGACGGCATGAATCGGACGGGCGACGGGTCTGTCGATACAGATTGGAAATATACATACTGTCAGGGCGTATATATCGGAGCGGCTCTGGAATTGTATAAAACGACGCGAAACGGCCGATATTTGCAAGATGCGAAGCGGACGCTGCACGCTTTGACCGATCAATTGACCGCCCCGAAGACGAAGCTGTTTCCGAACGAGGGGGTAGGGGACGGAGGCTTGTTCAAAGGAATTCTGGCCCGTTACGCAACGGAGCTCGCACTGGAAGCGCCGGAATTCGCCGCGCCGGCCGAGCTTATTGCAAGCAACGTCTCCGTCTTGTGGACGCATGGACGCGATCCGGAACGTACCGCGTTCGGCCCGGATTGGGACCGGCAGCCGCCGGAACGAGTGAGCTTAAGCACCCAATTAAGCGGGATGAAATTGTTGGAAGCCGCGGCGAGGCTTGAGCGAAGAAGACTGCTCCCGAACGAATAGGCATGAACGGATACTGCCGGGACGCCGATCGCGGCAGTATCTTCTCCTTAATCCAACTCCGGTCGAATCGGGTGCCGATGCTCGTGCTCGACGACTTCTTGAAACAAATTGCCGCTTTGCTTCGGTTTCGGCGGCGGCGCCGTCCAATTCAATTGCGATAAAATCGTTTCCAGTTCCCCGATCGTAACCGGTTTGGCATGCCGCATCAACTCGTAGCCGAGATGTCCGCTTATTTCGATCGTGCCTGTCTTGACGTCGCTAAACGATTCGATGCCTTTTTCGCGCATTTTCGCTTCCAATTGATCGACGCTCATCCGCAATTTTTTCAAGTTTTCCGGAATGATCTTTCCCTCTTTAATGACAGGCGTAGCTTTACCCATGAACAGCTTCTCGATTATATTGAACTTTACGGCCAGGAATTGGACGGTAATTAACAAAGCTACGAAGATGCAGAGCACGATAATCGTCCGAAGCGGACCGTCTTCGGCTACGGCATGACCGGATACGGAAGCCATCGACAGGAGCGTAATAATTTCCAGTCCCGTCATTTCGGCTACCGTCTTCTTGCCGGCGATCCGGAGCAAGACGAATCCGACCGATAACACGAGTATAGCCTCCCAAATAAAATCCACCTGTTATCACCTCTTTTTAACATTCATCCGCTTTGACGACGAGAGAACGATCCAACTCTTTCACCGAGCATTTGCCGGAGATGGCGAGTTGAAGCTCCGTTTCCGCGATAAGATGTTCGATCACCCGCTTGACGCCTGCTTGGCCGGCGACCGCCAGCCCGTAAGCATACGGCCGGCCGATCAATACGGCCGAAGCGCCGAGCGCCATCGCTTTAATGATGTCCGCTCCTCTGCGGATGCCGCTGTCCATCAGAATGGGCACTTTGCCGCATGCCGCATCGACGACGGAGGGCAATGCTTCCAAGGTGCCGATCGCTCCGTCGAGCTGGCGGCCGCCGTGATTGGAGACGATGATGCCGTCCACTCCATGGTCTATCGCCAGCACGGCGTCATCGGGATGCGTCACCCCTTTCAGCCAAATCGGCAACTTGGTCTTAGCGCGGATAAAGTCGAGTTCTTTCCATGTAAACCGTATATTGTTGCCCTCGTCCAGCGCCTTCAACACGGCGGCATGCACGTTTTGTTCGGGCGGTTCCTGCAGGCCGGAGCGGAAGACGGGGTCGGTAAAATAATTGCCCATGCCCTCCCCTTTCAGAAAGGGGAGATAAGCGTGCTGCAGGTCCGTTTCCCGCCATCCGAGCAGCGTCGAATCGATGGTAACGACGATGGCGGAATAACCTGCCCGTTCCGCCCGTTGCAAGAAGCTTTCCGTTAATTCCCGGTTTTTCGGCGGATATAATTGAAACCAGCGCACCGCATGCCCCATCGCCTCGGCAATTTGCTCCATCGGCACGGTCGATACGTTGCTTAAGATGTAAGGAACTCGAAGGGCCGCTGCGGCTTTGGCCGGCGCCGATTCCGCTTCGGGGTGCAAAATCGAATTGACGCCGATCGGCGCGAACAGGATCGGAGCGGGAAGTTTATGCCCCAGCAATTCGGTCGACAGATCGCGGCCGGATATATCGCAGCATACCCGCGGGCGCAGACGGTACTTATAGAATGCTTCCCGATTGGCCCGTATCGTATCTCCGGCGCCGGCGCCTCCGTGGACATACCCGAACGGGGCCGCGGCAAGCATTTGTTTCGCGCGCTTCTCCCATTCCTCAATCGACACAGGCAGCAGCTTCTCGCCTTCATTCTCGCATTGATAGATCCCCATTTGTATATCTTCGCTTTGAAGTGTCACGTTACATTACCTCATTAATCGATACATATTTTATAACCTTAGTTATTGTGTTCCCCGTTTGCCGGAATCATACGGCGGCGCGCCGGAAGCAAGCAGCATTTCGACCGATTGCGGGCCGCATTTCGGAAACGGGGCGCGTTTATGTTACACTGGATATAACAGAAGTAATCATTTGGAGGTGCTCGCGTTGTCCAACATTGCAAAAAATTTGACCGATCTCATCGGCAATACGCCGTTATTGGAACTCTCCCATTTCAGCGCCATTCATCGGGTCGAGGAGAACTTGATCGCCAAATTGGAATATTTTAATCCCGCCGGCAGCGTTAAGGATCGGATCGGCTACGCTATGATCAAGGATGCCGAGGAGAGAGGAATCATAACCAAAAATTCCACGATCATCGAACCGACCAGCGGCAATACCGGAATCGCCCTCGCCTTTGCCGCCGCGGCGCTCGGGTATAAGCTGATCATTACGCTGCCTGAAACGTTCAGCGTCGAACGAAGAAAGCTGATGAAGGCGTTGGGGGCGCAATTGGTGCTCACGCCCGGGTCGGAAGGGATGCAGGGCGCGATCAAAAAAGCGGAGGAGCTTGCCGCCGAAACGCCGAATTCGTTCATTCCGCAGCAATTCAACAATCCGGCCAATCCGGAAATTCATCGGCAAACGACCGCCGAAGAAATTTGGCGGGATACGGACGGCGCCGTGGATATATTCGTCGCGGGCGTCGGCACCGGCGGAACCGTGACAGGGGTCGGCGAAGTGTTGAAGCGCAAGAAGCCTTCCGTACATGTGGCGGCCGTCGAGCCTTTCGATTCTCCGGTACTGTCCGGAGGCAAACGCGGGCCGCATTCCATTCAAGGCATCGGAGCCGGATTTGTGCCGGACAACTTCAATCGGTCTGTCGTCGATGAAATCGTGAAAGTGCAGAACGAGGCGGCGTTCGAAACGGCGCGCCAATTGGCGGCGAGCGAAGGGCTGCTCGTGGGGATTTCTTCCGGCGCGGCCGTCGCTGCGGCGGTACAAATTGCCAAGCGCCCTGAGAACAAAGGGAAGAACATTGTCGTCATACTGCCCGATACCGGGGAGCGATACTTGTCTACTCCGCTGTTTGCGGAAGAATAATGGCATGAATTGGATGCGAGAAACCGTTGAAGGGCGATGCCGTTTGACGGTTTTTTGCATCTTTTATTGAATTGGCCGTATGAACTGGGTATAGTAGTAAAAAAGAAGGCAGTTGTGACAGGAGCGTTTATACAATGTCGGTGAAGCGTCAAGTGCGCGTTCGTGTCGAGAGCAACCACGAACGGGAGACAACGGTGCAGGAGTTTACGGGCGTACGGCTCGTCAAAGGGCGGTACGTGTATGTCCGATATGAAGAACGAACGGAACCGGTATCGGGAGGGGAAAGCGCGCGTACGATGACGACCGTGAAAATTGGCGATGACGAACTGAAGATCATCCGTCACGGTCATGTGCAGTCCGAACAGTCTTTCCGGGCCGGACGCAAGCTCCCCGGATTTTACCGTTCTCCCTACGCACAATTTCAGCTTTCTACATATACGCGGGAATTGCAAATGGATGTGCAAGAAGCTGCCATGCGGATGGCATGGGTGTACGATTTGTTCGTGCATGGGGAATGTACGGGACGGTTTGCGGTACAAATATCGATACAGGAGGAATCGGGTCATGAATCATAATCCATTAGAGAAAATCAATATTGCGGTACGGGAGGCGATATCCGACGCGGTTGTCGCCGCAGGACTGGCTGCCCGCGAAGAATTGCCGGCGTTTGTGCTGGAAGTTCCGAAAGAGAAGGCGCACGGGGATTTGGCGACCAATGCGGCAATGCAGCTTACGCGGATCGCGAAGAAAAATCCGCGCCAAATCGCGGAAGCGATTATCGCCCATCTCGATCTGGGCAAAGCGTCGATCGAGAGCGCCGAAATTGCCGGGCCGGGGTTCATCAACTTCCGTATGAACAAAAGTTATTTGTATCCGGTCATCGCCGAAGTGGCTGCCAAAGGCGCGGATTACGGCCGCGTCGGGCTAGGCGAGGGACGCAAAGTGCAAGTGGAGTTCGTCAGCGCGAATCCGACCGGCAGCTTGCACCTTGGGCATGCCCGCGGCGCCGCGGTTGGCGATGCGTTGTGCAATTTGCTCGATTTTGCCGGGTACGACGTGACGCGCGAGTACTATATTAACGATGCGGGAAACCAAGTCGCCAACTTGTGCAAATCGATCGAGGTCCGGTACAAGCAAGAGCTGGGATTGGAAGCGGACATGCCGGAAGACGGTTACTACGGGGAAGACATTAAGGGTTTCGCCAAAGAATTGATCGCCGAAAAAGGGGATGCCTTATTATCTTTATCCGACGAGGAACGCGGCGTATTCTTCCGCCAATACGGCTTGCAGAAGGAATTGGATAAAATCAAGCGCGATCTGGGACGGTTCGGCGTATCTTTCGACGTATGGTTCAGCGAAACTTCATTATATGAGACCGGCCAAGTGGAAGCGGCATTGGAGGAATTGAAGGCCAAAGGGCAAGTGTACGAGGAAGACGGGGCCGTTTGGCTGCGTACAACCGATTACGGCGACGACAAAGACCGCGTCTTGGTGAAAAATGACGGAACATACACCTATTTGACGCCGGACATCGCTTATCATCGCGATAAATATTCGCGCGGTTTCGACCAAATGATCAACATATGGGGCGCCGATCACCACGGATATATTCCGCGGGTGAAGGCGGCGATGGAAGCGCTCGGGAACGATCCCGACAAACTTACGGTGCTGATCGCCCAAATGGTCAGCCTGTACCAAAACGGAGAAAAGGTGAAAATGTCCAAACGGACCGGCAAAGCGGTCACGATGGAGGATTTAATGGACGAAGTGGGCGTCGACGCGATCCGTTACTTCTTCACGATGCGCTCGATGGATTCTCATCTCGACTTCGACATGGATTTGGCGGTATCCACATCCAACGAGAATCCGGTCTTCTACGTGCAGTACGCGCATGCGCGCATTTGCAGCATCTTTCGCCAGGCGGAGGAGCAAGGCGTGACGCCGCTGCCGGCGGAGCAGGCCGATCTTGCCGGATTGACGACGGAACACGAATACGACCTGCTGCGCAAGATGGGCGAGCTTCCGGAGGAAGTCGCCGTCGCCGCGCAGGCGTATGCGCCGCATCGCTTGATCCGGTATGTGTATGAGCTGGCTGCGCTGTTCCACAGCTATTACAAAGCCGAGCGCGTCATTACCGACGACGAGCGGCAGACGCAAGCGCGCCTCGCGCTGCTTGGCGCGCTGCGCACGGTGATCGCGAACGTGCTGCGCCTCGTCGGCGTCTCCGCGCCGGAGCGGATGTAGCGCGATCCGTGACAAAGCTGCCCTATTTGCGGATTTCATCTCGCGAATAGGGCAGCTTTATTTTCGCTCGAAGCATCGAGGCGCTACGCGGTATGGGTGCTATGCGCCGTGGGCGCGGGGCGCTGCGAGCTGCTGGTCACGTATGCCGTCTATGCGCCCTGCTGCGAGCCCCGAATCGCCGCCGGTCGAGCAATGTAAACGGAAGTGAGCGCCCTTATTTTCGATTTTTTAGCATAATTGAAAATGTAACGGATCCGGAAGACGCTATTTGCTCGTAAATGAGTCAAAAAGGCGTTTTATAAGTACAATAACGTCCCTTATATCCGTTACATTTTTCAAACCCGCCTATTGAGCGGCAATAACGGCTGTGAGATCCGATAGAATTTACAACGACATCGAACAGACGCGTCGAAAATCGAAACGGGCCTCATGCGCCAGAATTCTCCGGTATATTGATTGGCGCAAGCGTCAATTTCCATCATACCGCAGCGGCTGACGACCCGTCAGGCGGGCTAACGAAACTTGAACACGCTAATAGCCTGCTAAATCACCTTATTGCTGGGTTAACGAAACTACAACTCGCTAATGAGGGGGAAAAGGGGGGAGAACAGCCGGTTTCCAATGAATAACGATACGTATTTTCGTTATGATGGGAACGTCTTCATTTTGAGCCCAATAAGGATTACCCGTTTCGCTAGCGCCAAACAAAGCGCTTCGCGAATCGCCTTCGAAATGTAGGGAGGCGTCTCTTTTATATGCACAATAAAGCCAGTTTCATCAACGGTAGCGAATTATGAAATTGACTCTTTTCGCAGGCTTTGTTGCACAAACCGATCAAAGCGGGTTAAAAGATGCACAATTTCGGGTTTCCTGAGCGAAAGGTTCTTCATCGTCTGCCGATTCTTTTGCGCTAGGTGTGTGACAGGCCAAAGTGTATGCGAAAAATCATACACAATGACCGGCGCACGGATCGAATTAGTCGATTTTATTCGAAATTTCATACACAAATCGCGTTTTTGAGCCATGAACTTGTAAATGAATGCGAAAAATCATATTCTCTGCTGCGTACGTCAAAACTGTCCGCAACTAATCGACGCTCTACGACAAATCCGTTCTATTTTTTTCGGGCCATCTTTTCTATTAAAAGATGTATGCAACGACAATGGAAGTAAGCGGATTTCCTCTGGTACATTAACGGGGTACTTGCTATTCTCGCGGTTATCCGCCATTCATATTTCTATAGAATACTTACTGGCCGTAGGACACTTAAGTACGTCCTCGACAAAAAGTCCGCGAAAGCCCCTTCGACTTGGCCGCGAGGGGGGAATTGGCTTGCGGCAGGGCGGAACTTACCGGGTCGCTTCGCGCAATAAGCGCAGCGCATTGACTTCGCCCGGCGCTTTGCTCCGGGGTTTGCGGCCGCGAATCGTCGAAGCGGTGCGCCGCAGCGCAGCTTTGATCTCGCTCGGCGGGAGTCCCGGCTTCAGCGCGAGAAGCAGCGCAATCGCCCCGCTCACATGGGATGTCGCCATGGAAGTTCCGCTCATTTCGTTATATTTGCCATTCAGCCACGAAGACACGATTCGGTCTCCGGGCGCGTAAATGTCGATATAGCTGCCCCGGTTGCTGAACTGCGCCACTCTTCGCTGGCGGTTCGTCGCGCCGACTGCGATCGTATGCGGATAACGCGCGGGATAATCGATCGACTTGCGCCGGGCGTCGTTGCCCGACGAAGCGACGATGACGACTCCGGCTTCGAACGCGTTAACCACAGCGTTAAGGAGGGCCTTGCTGCTCGTCTTCATGCCGAAGCTCATATTGATAATATGCATCCGGTTGCGGACGCACCAGTCGATGCCGAGAATGATGTCCGATACATACGCCGAGCCGTTATAGTCGAAAGCTTTGACGGGATGTATCATAGCTCGCGGCGCGACCCCGATAATGCCGTTCAATTCGTTCGCCGCCGCGATCGTGCCGGCGATATGCGTGCCATGGCCGTTGTCGTCGTACGGCATCATCGTGCGGTTGAGCAAATTGATGCCCCGCATGACCGAATCGCGAAGATCCGGATGTCTGTAATCGACCCCGGTATCGATAACGCCGATTCGAACGCGATGCCCGGTGGAAGTCGCCCATGATTGCGGCGCCTTGATTTGCCGGACTCCCCATGGAATCCCCCGATCCCATTGGACATTGCTTTGCACGATCTTGTGCACTTTCATCTTCGAGTCTTCTTCAAACACGACTTGATGTTTAAATTTTTTGAGCTTTCGGCCTGAGAAGTAAGGGCATATAATTGCGTGTATAATTTTGGACTCTTGAACGTTATTTAGCTTTTCCAGAGACGGTCTCATTTTCTTCAGTTGAGCGACACATTGGTAGTAGTCCTGCGTCCGGATGAAGCGAATAATTTGCTTTTTGTCCGTAGCGCTTCCAGTGGCGATTTCTTCGTGCAGCAGTTGCAGAAAGCTCGAATAGTCCAAAGCGGAGTCCCCTCCCGACTAACATGTTGCAGTATTGTATGTCTTTCGCTGAGACGGGGATTGATGAACTTGCCTTTTTTCGCAGAAATAGGCCGTCTCTCGTGTCAAACCGGCGGTCGGGACATAGTATGAAGAGAGAGCCGGGAAACGGTTCTTTGCAAGCAAGTAAGGGCCTCGAAGACGGATGTCTTTCGGGCGGATACAGTCAGGGCGGAGGGTACAACCTCCGCTTTTCCATTTTAGAGGTCGTTCAAAAGCCGACTTTTGATCACGATGTACTTATGAGAGTTAACTCGACATCGAATTTTGCGTTCACCCTCGAAGGGCTTTTCGATGATGGACCGCCTTTCGAAAGTCAAACTTGCATTTTTAGATTAAATAGGTTTTACTTAAGTTTGATATGGATATGTTATAAATGACCGACTGAAATTAGGGGGCTGTCCGATGAAGTTGCTCGCATGACGGGAACGCATTTAAGGACTTCTTCGGACAGATTCCTAGTGAACATTGTGTGAGAGGAAGTGTCCTTCAATGAACACCCCGTTTCAATTGAAAATTGACCCAGAAAAAGTGCATGAGATTCCGATGGTGGACCTGGCATTTGAAATTTTGCGCGCGTCGGGCGAGCCGTTTTATTACCGGGACCTGATGAACGAAGTCGCAAAGCTTCGCGGTCTGTCCGAAGAAGAGATCAACCAAGTGATCGCTCAACTGTATACGGAAATCAATATTGACGGAAGATTCGCTTGCGTCGGCAGCAATTTGTGGGGACTGAAGCGCTGGTATCCGGTGGAACGCTCTGAAGACGCCCTCGGCAATGCCAAGCATCCGCGTATTATTAACGACGACGACGATCTGGACGACGAGGAATACGTGGAGGAAGAAGAAGAATACGTACCGGACGAAGACGACTTCGATTCGCTTGACGAAGATCGGGAAGACTTGTACGAGGACGAAGACGATGACGCCGATGTCGACGACGAAGTATTGATCGACGAGGAAGATATGGACGAAGCCGACGCGGAGGAAGAAGAGATCGAGGACGATTTCGAAGAGACGGACGACGACGATAAGTAATCGCGTTGCCGCCGTAACGCATCCCGGCCGCGCAAGTCTTCCATTCGGAAGAAGCTTGCGATACGGAGAACGGTTTTGCCGGAACCTTCACTTGACAGGGAACTTGCTACAGAGTAAACTATTGCATGGGCTTAAGATTCTTACAATAAATGATCTTTTTCAAACCGAGGAATTGGGCTTGAGAATATCGTATTTTATAAGGAATATGAAAAAGTGCCCCGTGAATACGGGAGTCACTTTTTTGTTTTTTTGACCATAATAGAATTTATAAGTTTCTGCTTCAGAACCTCTTTAAGTTCCATTTTTACGCTTTAAGCAAGTCGGTTTTGTTTTATGCGGAGGACTGGCGTGTTCGTATTATTACGGCTAACTGCACGCTCTAAAATATTAGGAGGGTATTTATAGTGACAAAATATATTTTCGTGACGGGCGGCGTCGTTTCTTCATTAGGAAAGGGGATTACAGCGGCTTCCCTGGGCAGATTGTTGAAAAACAGAGGGTTGAAAGTAACGATTCAAAAATTCGACCCGTACATTAACGTTGACCCTGGAACGATGAGCCCTTATCAGCATGGCGAAGTATTCGTTACGGACGACGGCGCGGAGACGGATTTGGATTTAGGACATTATGAACGCTTTATCGATATTAACCTGTCCAAGAACAGCAACGTAACCACTGGGAAAGTATACTCGTCCGTCATTACGAAAGAACGCCGCGGCGAATATTTGGGCGGCACGGTGCAAGTCATTCCGCACATTACGAACGAAATTAAGGAGCGCGTGTTCCGCGCGGGCAAGGAAGCGGGTTCCGACGTCGTCATTACGGAAATCGGCGGAACGGTCGGAGATATCGAGAGCTTGCCGTTTCTGGAAGCGATCCGGCAAATTAAAAGCGATATCGGACGCGACAATGTGATGTATATCCATGTCACGCTGATCCCGTATATTAAAGCGGCGGGCGAAGTGAAAACGAAGCCGACGCAGCATAGCGTCAAGGAATTGCGGAGCATCGGCATTCAGCCGAATGTGATCGTATGCCGCACGGAGCATGCGCTATCGGACGACATGAAGCGCAAAATCGCTTTGTTCTGCGATATCGACGCGAATGCGGTCGTGGAATGCCGCGATGCTTCGACACTATATGAAGTTCCTCTTAACTTGCGCGATGAAGGACTCGACGAAATCGTCGTGAACCATTTGAAATTAACGACTCCGCAGCCGGATATGACGGAATGGGAACAACTGGTCGACCGTGTCAAGAAGTTGCAGCATAACGTTGAAATTGCCATTGTGGGCAAATATGTCGCACTGCACGACGCTTATTTGAGTATTGTCGAATCGTTGTCCCATGCGGGCTTCGACGCGAATGCCGATGTGAAAATCCGTTGGGTGAACGCCGAGGAAATCAACGATCGCAATGTCGCCGATATGCTGCAAGGCGTGCATGGCATTTTAGTTCCGGGCGGATTCGGCGATCGCGGGATCGAAGGCAAGATTACGGCAATCCGTTACGCCCGCGAACAGGAAGTGCCGTTCTTCGGCATTTGTCTCGGCATGCAGGTGGCCGTCATCGAATTTGCCCGCGCCATTGCCGGGTTGGAAGGGGCGAACAGCTCGGAGATTAACCCGACGACCGAATACCCGGTGATCGACTTGCTGCCGGAGCAGAAAGATATCGAAGACTTGGGCGGGACGATGCGTCTTGGCCTCTATCCGTGCAAACTGGCTGCCGGCTCGCTGGCCGAGAAGTCGTACGGGGACGAGCTGGTGTACGAACGCCATCGCCATCGTTATGAATTTAACAACGAATACCGCGAAACGTTGGAAGCGGCCGGGTTGCTCGTTTCCGGCACGTCGCCGGACGGGCGTCTGGTTGAAATTATTGAGCTTCCCGCACATCCGTGGTTCCTGGCGGTTCAATTCCATCCGGAATTTACGTCCCGGCCGAACCGGCCGCAGCCGTTGTTCCGCGAATTCGTCAAAGCGGCGCTCAAACATCAACAATAGCGGCAAGAAACCGAATCAAGCTTTTTTCCCAAGAAAAGGAGGAATTTTCCTGCCAACAGCGAATATTATCTGGATAAGCAAATTAAATGTCCAGATCAGTTCTACATCCATGAACCGTTTGCCTGGGAACTCTTGGGAGGGTTTGAATTGGAAAAGAAAAAAGTACTCATTGTTGACGATCAGAACGGAATTCGCGTGCTGTTGATGGAAGTGTTCGGAAGCGAAGGCTACAAAACGTTCCAAGCCGCGAATGGGAAGTTGGCGCTTGAAATCGTGCGGAAGGAATCGCCTGACATGGTCCTGTTGGACATGAAAATTCCGGGCATGGACGGCCTGGAAATATTAAAGCATATGAAGCAAATCGATCCCCATATTAAAGTTATTATGATGACCGCGTACGGGGAACTGGACATGATCAAAGAAGCGACCGACCTCGGGGCGCTGATGCATTTTACCAAGCCGTTTGATATCGACGAAATGCGAATTGCGGTCAATATGCAGCTTCGCAACGGATTTTCGAATACTTGTGCGATAGGGTCCTAGATCGTTAGGATCCTTTTTTTCATATGGGGACGTGCGGCTTGTACTTTTTCCGATAATCTTGTGGTATAATAACACCGTATGTAATGCCGGCATTAGATTATAGACAACTATTCTATCAGGAGGAGTGAAACCATGCCATTAGTATCAATGAATGAGTTTCTACCAAAGGCAAAGGCAAACAAGTTCGCTGTAGGCCAATTCAACATGAACAATCTTGAGTTCGCCCAAGCGATTACCGAGGCGGCTATCGCGGAGAAATCGCCGTTTATTTTCGGCGTCAGCGAAGGCGCGATTAAATATATGGGCCTCGAGTACACCGTAGCGATCGCGAAAGCGGCGGCGGACAAATCCGGTCTTCCGATCGCGCTCCATCTGGACCACGGCAGCACGTTTGAAGTTGCTATGCAATGTATCCGCGCAGGATTTTCTTCCGTTATGTTCGACGGTTCCCACCATTCTTTCGAAGACAATATCCGTTTAACCAAAGAAGTCGTTCGCGCGGCTCATGCGATGGGCGTGTCCGTTGAAGGCGAACTTGGCACGATCGGCGGGGTTGAAGACGACATCAGCGTTGACGCTGAGCATGCGAACCTTGCGAAGCCGGAAGAAGCGATCCGTTTCTATGAAGAAACAGGCGTTGACGCGCTGGCGATCGCGGTAGGAACTGCGCATGGCATGTATTCCGGCGAGCCGAACATCCATTTCGACATTATTGAGGAAGTGGCGAGCAAAATCCCTGTACCGGTCGTATTGCACGGCGGTTCGGGCGTGCCGGACGATGCGATCCGCAAATCGATTCAAGCCGGCGTAGGCAAAATCAACGTCAATACCGAGAACCAAGTGGCTTGTACGAATGCCATTCGCGAAGTGCTCGCGAAAGACGCGAAAGTGTACGATCCGCGCAAATATTTGACGCCTGCCCGCAATGCGATGGTCGAAGTGGTACGCGAGAAAATCAGACTTTTCGGCAGCAATAATCAAGCGTAAGAAACTACGAGCTTAGAAGTTTTAGCAACGAATCGAGGCGGCATTTGCCGCACGCATCAAGCAGGATGAAGGCATATATAACGGGAAAAACACCGCTCACCGGTGTTTTCCCTTTTCTTGTACAAGAAAACCCCCAGTTCGACTGGGGGTTCAGGAAAGCTTATAGCTATGAGTAAAAATCCCTTGACCTTCATGATAAAATGGTAGCCGGTCTGCCAACCGCTACAAAGAGATCAAGGAGGAC
>NZ_CAKKLI010000059.1:0-28036 GCF_918697855.1 Paenibacillus sp. CECT 9249
GGAAAGTCCAGTCCCAGATGAAATTTTCAAAGAACGAGCCTGGAAATTTCGAGGCCGTTTTCCATCCCCCTCAGGGGATGGAAACTAACCTATAAGAGCTTTCAAAAGATACTATACGAGGAGTTTATTTCATGAAAAAAACAGGATTATGGTTTGCGGTCATGCTATTCGCGTTCGGACTTTGCGTGCCAACTGCGTTCGCGGCGGAAGAAGAAGGCGGTTCGATCGAGTTCCGCGTCAAAGTCGGCAGCTCCGCGGCGTCGATTAACGGTCAGGCGGTGGACATCGCCAAGCCTTACGCGGACAACGGGACAGCGATGGTGCCGCTCAGCGTCATTACGAAAGCGTTCGGCGCCAAATTCACCCTTGAGAAAAATAAATTGATTCATCTTACATACGGAAATCATAAGATCGTGTTTACGATCGGGGAGAAGGCGGCGGTTGTGGACGGCAAGCAGGTCGCGTTAGCCGCCGCGCCGAAATGGAAGTCCGACGTCTTGATGGTGCCGCTGCGCACCGTCGTGGACGCATTCGGCGCCACGCTCGCGCCAACCGATGACGGAGGGATCGCGGTCAAGGCGTCCGCTCCGCGTGCAGGAACGGAGGAAGCCGGAGCGGCTCCGAGTATCGACAGCGATCTTGGCAAGACGAAAATCGGCAACAGTTACTACAATTGGTCGATGAAGTATCCGGCCGGGTTGGTGCAAGACTATTACTCCCCGGAAGAAAATTATATTTCCTTCACGGACGCGAAAGGCGAATACTTGTTGTACATTTTTGTGGTGACGAACGATGAAGAATGGACGAACGAGGAATTGCTCGGCTATTTGACGGATCGTCTGGCAGACGAGGACGGCGTTTTGATCGATAAAAGAAAGGCGGACAAAACGGCTTATCCGTATGCGCAAGTTATCGCCAAGGAGCCGGACGGCCATTTCAGCGTCACGCGCGCTTATTACCATGAGGGAACGTATTACGAAGTTTATTTCGGCGATGCCAAAGCGAAAAATTATAAGGAATTGGCGAAGCATTACGATTTGCTCGACAGCTTCCAACCGTCGTTCGACGCGGCCGATAAATCAATGAAGGACGTATCTACCGTCCTTAACGGCTTCCGCCCGGTGGAGAACAAGGATTACGGCATTAAGCTCAGCGTACCGGCGGAGTGGCAGATCGACACGGAATATATGGAATTCGGCATCGGATTGACGCGCTTCCGGATCGTCGTTTCCTCGGCGGACAAAGGGTTGACGGCGGAGCAATGGGCGCAGCGCACGGAGCGGGAATTCCGCGACTCCTTCGCGCCCGACTACGGCAAAGTCATCGATTCGGGATCGGTGAAGGCGGCCGGGAACGACGCTGTATTGCGAACGTTCGAATACGATTTGGGCGACGGCTGGATTACGGAGCATGAAGTATTTCTCGTCAAGGGCGATTACAAATATTATTTGGAATATTCGTTCGCCAAAGACGAGAGCGCCAAGGAAGCGAGCCAGTTTGCAACGCTGCTCAAAACGGTGGCGATCGACTTCGATTATATCGACGACAACTTCGGCGTCATCTCCGATCCCGACGAATATGTCGACCGCGGCAAAACGGCCGTAAAATCGTCTAAAGCGTACAACTATTCGGTTGCGGTTCCGGCGTATTGGTCCGGCGACGACAGAGCAGGCAGCCTCGAGTCTCCGACAGTGGATTACACCTTCCTCGGGGGCCAAGTCCGCATTCAGGTCGACGAGAAAGAAACGCTCGCTCGCAGTATGGCCACCTTGAAAAACTTTTACGAGAAAGAGCTGAAGGACGATCCCGACGTCAAGAAGGCCGAGTTCGGCCAAACGACCGTCGCCGGCGTTCCGGCGCATACGTTCATGATGCAAGGCGTGAGCGCAGGCTACAACATTTACCTCGAGCAAGTCATGTTCGAGAAAAACAAAAAAACGTACATCCTTTCCCTCGTCATCAACGAGCCGAACCGGACGGACAGCAATATGAAGGCATGGAGCGGGTTCGTGAAGTCGTTCCAGTTCAAAGGATAAGGGAAAGCGGCGCCCGGCTGCGGGCCGGTAAAGACATTCGAACGATGGCGTTCGGATGTCTTTTTTTTGGTGACGAGGGGCAGCGGTCTGCATGATCTGACACTGCATTTGAAGACGTGACAATCTTGCCGCTTGGCGCGCATTGTTCAGCTTTGCCCGGGGGTGGAGTAAGTGGAGGGACGGTTGGAGACGATAATGTGATAAACTGTGTCGGGATGCTGTTGAGGTGTATACAGGTTGCATTCAACGGGATGTCCATTGGATTTTGTCCAATGTTATGTTCGTTGTAATCCACTCTTACGCTTCTTCATTGGAAAAGGTCCAACAGAAACGCTGCAAATGGGGCCAAAAATTGATAAAAGGGGAGAATCCGCTGGATGTTTTCCAATGGAGAGCCGTTTTGATCGGAAAATGTCCGGTTTCTGTTGGATATGTTACAGTGGCAGAATAAGAGGAGCGTGCGCATGAGCCGATCGCGATCTGCCTAATCCGTTACGAGCAAAAAAAAAGCCGCTCCATTCAAGAGCGGCCTTACGATTAATTTTGCAACCAGCTTTCGTCCCAAATAATATATCCCGTCGATTTTCCGCCGGCCGGACCGGTGAAAGTAACATATAGTTCCGTTGTTCCCGCCGGCAAGACCAATTCATTGCTGACTACTTTGCCGTCTTCGACTTTGCCCGTTGCGAGAGATTGCTTCTCTTTGTCTTCGATTACATACGTTCCCGTTCCGCCGCTTTCGGAAGCTTTAAATCCGACGAGCACGCCCATTTGCTTGGTCCCTTTTTTCACTTTGAAGGCGACCCCTTGCCCTGCGCTGTTCACACCGCTAACGGTGAAGGCGGTTTGATATTGCGTTTCTCCAAACAATAAATCTTCCTTATTTCTTGTAATTCCGTTTGCAGTGTAACCCCATTTCAGATGGGAAACGTTGTTTTCATTGAAGGGAGTTCTTTCCCCTTGGCCTGTTTGTTCCTGCCCTTGTTCTTGCGATACGGTAGAGATGGAGATTTGCTGCGTCGCGCCGTCAAATCCGACCTCAGCGCCCGTCGCTTCCGCTACCGCTCTTAACGGAACGTAAGTTGTTCCCTGGTAGCTGATCGGCACCGCTTTCTTTCCGTTCGCATCGGTCGGCGTCCACTTCTCACCGTTCAGCAAAAAAGAAATGCCGTGATTCAAGTTCGCCTGAATGCGCTCCAATGTCGACGCGGCTGATGCTCCGGCGGAAAACGCCAGCAGCAAAGCTCCCGTTGCAGCGATGAGGGTAATAGACTTTCTTTTCTTCAAACCTATCAATCCTTTCTGCATAAATATGTATGTGAAAATCCATCATAACGTACTTTTAATAAATGGGCAACGATTTGGGTAAACTCTTCCAAATTGAAATGATCCTGGTTTTATTTGTCTATAGTAGATAATAGGAGGGAACGTTTGGTACAATAGGTTTGTTTTTATTGAAGCGATTCGATTGATGAGTTTGATGCGATAGATGGGTTCCACGTGCAGGCGCGCGGTTGCGAGGGAAGGTTGCGTCCGGTGCGGTTGTGGAGTCGTTTACGGAAAAATAATGCAAGTTAAGGAGTTGCGGAACATGGGCGAGAGGGCCTTACAACGGGAAGATATCGAGCTGCTGGCGCCGGCCGGCGATTGGGATTGCATGCGGGCGGCGGTCGCTAATGGAGCGGATGCGATCTTTTTCGGCGTGGAAAAGTTTAATGCGCGGGCGCGAGCGAACAATTTTACGATGGACGAGCTGCCCGAGATTATGTCGTTTTTGCATAGCTATGGTGTAAAAGGGTTTTTGACGTTTAATATTTTGGTGTTCGAGGAGGAATTGCCGGACGCGAAGGTGTTGATCGACGCCTGCATCGACGCGGGGGTGGACGCCGTGATCGTGCAGGATTTAGGTCTTGTGAAAATGATTCGCGAAATTTCCCCCGATTTCCCGATTCACGGGTCGACGCAGATGACGATTACGTCGCCGGAAGCGGTGGAATTTACGAAAGCGTTCGACTTGGAACGCGTCGTGCTCGGCCGGGAAAACAATCTCAAGCAAATCAAGACGATCGGAGAGCAAGCGAAGCTGCCGATGGAGGTGTTCGTGCACGGAGCGCTGTGCGTATCGTATTCGGGCCAATGCCTGACGTCGGAAATGTGGGGCGGCCGTTCGGCCAACCGCGGCGAATGCGCGCAGGCGTGCCGGCTGCCGTACGATTTAATGGTGGACGGGCAGCAGAAGCCGATGGGCGATGTGGCGTATTTGCTGTCGCCGAAAGATTTGGCGGCGGTTGAACTGGTGCCGGAGCTGATCGAGGCGGGAGTGACGTCGTTCAAAATCGAGGGCCGGTTGAAAAGCCCGGAATATGTGGCGAATGTCGTGAGCAAGTATCGGAAGGCGATCGATAAATATTTTGCGGGCGATTTGTCGGCGCCGTCGCGCGAGGAAATGCGGGAGCTGGAGCAAAGCTTCTCGCGCGGATTCACGTACGGATTCCTGAAAGGGACGAACAATAAGCAATTGGTGGAAGGCACGTTCCCGAAAAGCCGGGGCGTCTATCTCGGACGGGTGGAGCAAGTGCTGCGCGACGGGGTCGTATGCAGGCTGGAGGCTCCTTTGAAGCGGGGCGACGGCATTGTGTTCGATGCGGGCGATCCGACGAAGAAGGAAGAAGGAGGCCGCGTCTACGACGTGCGCCGCAAAGGCGTGAAGGTGGAAGGCGAGGCGCAGGAAGGCTGGATCGTAGACATCGTGCCGGGCCGCAACGACGTGAAGCTGCAGCGGGTGCATGTCGGCGACCGCATCTGGAAAACGAGCGATCCGGCGCTCGATAAGCGGCTGCGGCAAACGTACGAGACGGAAGCGCCGTACCGCGTCTTCCCGGTGCATGTGCGCGTCGAAGGCCGCGCGGGCGAGCCGCTGCGGACGTGGTGGACGGACGTGCGGAAGGGCGTGACGGTGCAAGCGGAGTCGGAGCTGCCGCTCGAGGCGGCGTTGAAACGGCCGATGGATGCGGCGCTGCTGGAGGAACAATTCGGCCGCTTGGGCGGCACATTGTTCCAGTTGGAACGGCTCGACGTGCAGCTGCACGGAGACGTGATCGTGCCGATGCGCGAGCTGAACGCGCTCCGCCGCCGCGCGGTGGAGCTGCTCGGAGGCGAGCGCGCGTTGCCGCCCGTGTACGTGAAACGGGCGGTGGATGTGTACGCCGATGCGAAGCCGGCGCACGGGGACGCGGCGCGGCCGGCGGCGGCCGCCGCCGGGCAGCCGCGGCTGGCCGCGCTGTGCCGCACGCTCGAGCAGGTGCGTGCGGCGGCGGAAACCGAAATCGGCATGATCTATGCCGATTTCGAGTTCATCAAGCAGTTTCCGGCTGCGCTGGAAACTGCGCGCGCAGCGGGCAAGGCGATTGCGCTTGCCACGCCGCGCATTCATATGCCGAACGAGAACGGCTACCATAAGAACATCCTGAGATTGCAGCCTGATGCCGTGCTCGTTCGCAATACGGGCGCATTGTATTACTACATGCGCGCCCGGGCCGAATGGGAAGCGGGCGGCAACGCCGCGCCCTTCCCGCAGTTGATCGGCGATTTCTCGCTCAATGCGGCGAATCACAAGACGGTCGATCTATTTCTGGATACCGGCCTGGAACGGGTCACCCCGTCTTATGACTTGAACATCCAGCAAATGATCGACCTGCTCCGTCGCAGCGACACGGAGAGGCTCGAAATCGTCATCCATCAGCATCTGCCGATGTTCCATACGGAGCATTGCGTATACTGCACGTTCCTAAGCGAAGGAACGGATTACACCAACTGCGGCCGCCCGTGCGAGGAGCATCGCGTCTCCTTGCAGGACCGGATCGGCATGTCGCATCCGGTTCGCGTCGACGAGGGCTGCCGCAACACCGTCTACAACGCGATTGAGCAATCCGGCGCCGAGTACTTGCGCCATTTCCTCGATCTGGGCGTCTCCTCGTACCGCGTCGAGTTTCTCGAGGAAACGCCGGATAAGGTGCACGAGGTCATCGACCTCTATACCCGGGCGCTCCGCGGCGAGATCAGCGGCACTCAAGTATGGCGGACGCTGAAAGCGACGAACCAGCTCGGCGTGACGCGCGGGCAGTTGGTGAAATAAAGAGCGTTTGAAGGGCATGCATGCAAGCTCTGGTTCTGCATGACGATTGGAGTTGTATGTGCAGCGACGACGGACAATGCCGGCTGTCGCTGCGCAATTGCTTAACATAGTACACGGGAGTTCCCAATTAGCGTCGCAAAATTCGCTGTTTTTGGGGCGTTCCTCTATTTTCTCCGGTCAAAAGGAACGGATGTACCTTATTTACGAATTTCGGTTCGCAAATAAGGTATGTTCGTTCCATCTTATTGCGAAATGGCAGTGTGTTGGGACTAGGCAAGGTCATTCAGTGCTCTATTAAGGTATATCCGTTCCATATCCACGAATATGCCGTGGCCGTGGCGCTCGAGAAAAACCAAGCAAAGGCCGTTCCATACTTGGCTAGTGTTTCTTTTCCCAAGCTCTATGCTGTATAATAGGTAAAGTTGAATGAATAAGAAACTGGAGGCGACCCTGTGAGAATTCGGAAAGCGATTATCCCTGCGGCGGGATTGGGAACGAGATTTTTGCCGGCGACCAAGGCGATGCCGAAAGAAATGCTGCCGATCGTCGACAAGCCCACGATCCAATACATCGTGGAGGAGGCCGTAGCCTCGGGAATCGAGGATATCATTATCGTTACCGGGAAAGGGAAAAGAGCGATCGAAGACCATTTCGACAACTCCTTCGAACTGGAGTACACATTGCTTGAAAAAGGGAAGATGGATCTGCTGAACGAGGTGCAGAAATCGTCCAAAATGGCCGACATCCATTACATCCGGCAAAAAGAACCCAAAGGTCTCGGGCACGCGGTTTGGTGTGCGCGCAAATTTATCGGCAATGAACCGTTTGCCGTGCTGCTCGGCGACGATATCGTGCAAGCCGGCGTTCCTTGTTTGAAGCAAATGATAGATATATACGAACGATACGAGTCTTCCGTTGTCGGCGTACAACCTGTCCCGCATGAGGAAGTATCTCGTTATGGAATTGTCGACGCCGAACCGATCGAGGAACGGCTGTACCGGGCGAATGTCCTGGTAGAGAAGCCGGACCCGAGCCGGGCGCCGTCGAATTTGGCTATTATGGGCAGATACATATTAACGCCGGCAATTTTTAATATATTAGACGAGCAAGAAGTAGGCACGGGCGGGGAAATTCAATTAACCGACGCGATCGCCCGCTTGAACGACCAGGAGCGCGTGCTCGCGTACGATTTCTACGGACGCCGCTACGATGTAGGGGAGAAGCTCGGCTTCATCAAGACGACGATCGAATATGCCATGCAGCGGGGAGAACTGAAAGACGAGTTGCTGGCCTTTATGGAAAATATCGTGCGCGAACAGCGTGCATGATCCGAACATAACGAAACCGCCGGAGGGAACCCCGGCGGTTTTGCAGCTTTGAAGCGAATCGACGGACACTGCGTCCGTTATTTGCCGTATTTTCCTCGTTTCGCAAGGAATGGCGGACACAGGATCGTTTATTTGGGGAAATTTCATCATACCGCTGCGCGGCTGACGACCCAAGGAGCGGGCTAATGAAACGTAAACACGCTAATAGCCTGTAAATCACCTCGTTGCTCGTGTAACGAAACTGAAACACGCTAATGAGGGGAAAAAGGCGATAAAAGCGCCGATTTCCAATGAATACCGATACGTACTTTCGTTAGATTGGGAACGTCCTCATTTTGAGCCCAATAAGGATGGCCAGTTTCGTTAGCGCCAAATAAGGAGCGCCGCGCGGATCGCCTTCGAAATGCAGAGGCAACCCTTTCTATATGTGCAATAAAGCCAGTTACTTCAACGGTGGCGGATTATGAAGTTGACTCTTGTTGCAGGAATTCGAATTCGCCACGGTCAGTTGCCGGCCAATCACTCATTATGAGATCGAATCCGTAAGCCTTTTGATGCAATGCCAGTGGTATGAAAGCCCGTTTTTAGCAAAATAACGGACGCACGGTCCGCGGCCCACCGCAATTGATGGATCCTCCACCTAATCCCATCGCAGCGCTCATTCCCGCTATCCTCGCATCCCCAATCAATCGGTATGATATACACGATCTACACTATCCCGATCGGTCAGGCCCCCCAAAGCTTAACAAGCCACCGCTAGTGACAAAGCGTATCAATGCCGTTATAAGCGAGAAGAATGCTTAGCAGCTCGGCGTTTTGCCGGAACTTGGCATAATTGGTTTCGGCGAGTTCCAGAGACGCGCTCAGCCGCGAGGAGCCGATCTCGGCTTCGTCCATATATTGCAGGTAGGATTGATGCAATTGTTCCAATATATATTGCGCCGCCGACAATTCCTCCGGAGCGGAAGTCAATGCCGCCATCAAAGAAGCGACGTAGGTCCTCCCCTTTTCCAAGTCGGCTGGAGCTAACTCACCCCGGGCCTTAAGATCGTCAAAGGCTATGACTTGATTATGCATTTCATTGACGGCGTATGCCATCTGCTTATAATATAGCTGCTCGGGCGAGACCGAGCCGGACAGTTGCAGGGTAGGGTACCCTTTCCAATAGCCGTATCCTAAACCGCCGACGCACAGCAAGAGGAAGGCCAACCCGAATATTAAACGTTTCATGGCGATAGGTACCGGTTTCGAGATCGCGGTTTCCATTCGAATTCCCTCTTTCGATCCTCACTAAATATGAATTATCATACTACACATATCTCATAATGTCTATTTATTTACTCGGAATTGTGTTATGCTCATACCAAAACGAAACGAAGAAAGCGAGTTTTACTATGATCGTGGTCTTGATACTGAGCGCATTATATATCTGTTTGGCGTTAGCCGTATCTTTGACCGTCGCGCGATTCATCCTTTCCGGGCGTTTGCCGGACTTGCGAATTCCGCGGGGGCTGGAGCAATCGGTTGTCGGCGGGGTCATCGTTTTCGCTTGTTTTTCACTTTTCGATCTAACGGCGCAAGTTGCCGGACAGTTTGATCTATCGTATGTCAACGCTTTTATCCAGGTCCTCTACGGGACCATGCAAGGAAAAGGATGGCTTGGCCTTCTTGTGTGCGGCGCGATCTGGTACGGCGCGGATGCGTTCATGTCCCCTCGTACCCGCCATGTGACGATGCTCATCTCATCGCTCGGGTTCATTGTCTTCACGGCGGTCGCGAGCTACGCGCATTCGGCGAGTCTTACGTTTGTCGAAGCAGCCGTTCGATCTTTGCATTTGTTAGCCGTTTCCGTCTGGCTTGGCTTCTTGTTTCTCGCCGGGTGGTTTACGCGGGCACGATCCTCGTGGCGCTCTTTTCTGGATTGGTTCTTCCCGCTTGCAGCAGGATGTTTCATCGTCGTTGCGGCAACGGGAGCAGTGCTGGCGAACGCTTCATCGAACGATTGGCTTGCCGCTAAGACGCTCGATTACGGACAGGCGCTGCTGATCAAGCAATTGGTTGTCATGCCTTTGCTCGTATTCGCGTTGGTCGACGGGTTGGTGCTGCGCCGGAAAATAGCCGATATGCCGGACTTGGATCCGCGAGGATGGTTTAAAGCCGAAAGCGTAGTCGCGTTGGGTGCGTTTGCCGTTACAGCCGTGTTGAGCCGCCAAGTACTTCCGCTGGATGTGGGCCAAACGCTTCGCTACACTCCGCCGTCCCGCTGGTTTCTGCCGTGGTATGACGGCGTCGTGACCCCCGATATTCAACTGACATTGGCTTTCGATCCGCTTGTCGTCGTTTTGGCGGCTGCCTCCGTTTTATGTTTAGGCATGATCCCTTTTGGCTTCCGGAAACGGGCTCGTATCTCAATCAGTTTATGCGCCTCGCTGCTATTCGTCGTATTCGGCTATCTAGCCTTTATGTCCGCCATTAGGTAACCCCATTTCAAAATGTGGTTGACCTTTGCGCGGTAATTTTATAAACTTAATTAATCATACTTGTTATATAGGAATTATAGGTATAGCTGGACTTGGGAGGGGTTTGTTTATGTTTTCAACAAGCAAAAAAGCGATCGCCGCCGTCATCTCTTTATTGTTGATCGCCAGTCTTGCGGCATGCGGCGGTTCCAATAACAACAACGCGCAAGGCGCAGGCGAGCAGCCGACACACAAACTGCGTTTAGGTTATTTGAGCGTCATGGATGACGCGCAAACGATTTTGGCTTATAAAGCGGAGATTTACAAAAAGCATGGGCTTGACGTGGATATGAAGCTTTTTTCGAGCGGTACGGATATGATTAAGGCCATTGTCGGAGGTCAATTGGATGCGGGCGTACTCGGCTTTACCAATGCGCTGTCCTGGATTTCCAAAGGCTCCGATCTGAAAATCGTCGGCGGCGCGCAAATGGGGTATCATAGCATGCTCGTTCACGGCGATAGCGGCATCGAGTCGTTGGATCAGTTGAAAGGGAAAAGCATCGCGTCCCAAAAACAAGGCAGCACCGCGGATGTCGTTTTAAACGGCGTTGTCTTGAAAGAGGCGGGGTTTAAGAGACAAGATGCGCAAATGCAATACGTTTCTCCGGCTGTAGCGATTCAATCGTTGGCGGCAGGCAAAGTGGACAGTGCGTTCGTATTCGAGCCGTATAGTTCGATCGCGAAGTTAATGTACCCGGTGAAGGAAATTTATGAAATCGGCGAACAATGGCCTTTCCCTTGCATGGTCGTGATCGCTTCCGGCGATATCGTCAACAACAATCGCGACGCGGTAGACCGGATGTTGGACGCGCAGAAAGAGGCGATCGATATGCTCCAGAACGATCCGGCCAAAGCGGCGAGCTATATTACGAAGGAATTTATTCAAGAGGATGAGCTCAAAAAGTTGGATGGAACGACGATCCCGGCCGAGCAAGTGATTCAATCCGCGATCGAATCGCAAACGTTTAACTGGGCGATTACGGAGCAAGACATTGCCCGTATGCAGGAAATATCGGAAATGATGCTGGAGCAAGGAAGTCTGGAAGAGAAGCTGGACATTAAGGACGCGCTGGATCTTTCCTGGCAGGAACAAGTACAACCATAGATAGAGTTGGGATGAACGTCTTATGAAAAAATCACTCAGTAAAACTTGGAGTCAAGTATGGCCTTTTCTAATTGCCGTCATATCATTGCTGCTGCTGCTGCAGCTCGGGAATTTCCGGACGCCGATCGTCATTCCGTCGGTGCCTGAGGTGTTTGCCCGGCTTGGGCGCGAATTGGCGACGCCGGATTTCTGGAAGTCGTTGGGGTCAAGCTTGTATCGGCTTGGGATCGGGTTTCCGATCGCCTGCTTCCTTGGAGGGCTGTTCGGCTTGCTTGCGGGCTTGTCCCGCAGCTTTGCGGTATATTTGCGCAGCTTGATCGGGATTTTGCAGTCGATTCCTCCGATCACTTGGCTCCCGTTCTTAATTATTTTGTACGGATTCGGCAATGTCCCGATTATTGCGATTATTATCATTGCGAGCTTTTTTCCGATGGCGTTGTCCGTTATGAATGCCACGGAAGGCGTCAATCCGACGCATCTGGAAGTGGCCAAAGTATTAGGCGCGAAAAAGGGGCAATTGCTTAGAAAAGTATATTTGCCCGAAACGCTGCCCGCCTTCATTACCGGTGCGCAGGTCGCTTTCGGCAACGCTTGGCGTTCGTTGATCGCCGGGGAAATGGTAGGGAGCGCTGCCGTCGGATTGGGCTTCGCCATCAGTTTTTCCGGCGAGGTGGCGGATATGACCGGCGTTATTATGTATATTATCATTATTGGCGCCATCGCCACGTTCCTGGACCATTTTGTCCTGGAAATGTTGAAACGCAAGCTTCTCCATTGGCGATACATCAAGGGAGGAGGGGATCAGTAATGCAAAGACTCGAACTCCGCAATATCAGCAAAAATTTCGGATCGCTGCAGGTGTTAAGCGATATCGATATTACAATTGAACAAGGAGAGTTTGCGGCGATCGTTGGCCCCTCCGGCTGCGGCAAAAGTACGGCGCTGCGCATGTTTGCCGGACTGGAATTTCCGTCGCAAGGGGAAGCTCTCGCAGGCGGGAAGGCGATTCAAGGGCCTTCGCCGGAACGGATGTTTATTTTTCAGGAGCATGCCTTGTATCCGTGGTCGACGGTGGAAGACAATGTAGGCCTGGGACTCGAATTGGCCGGCGTCTCCAAAGCGGAGCGGATCGAACGGGTGAACGCTGTTTTGGATAAAGTGAACTTGGCGGGATTTAACAAGTATTATCCGGCGCAGCTGTCCGGCGGCATGAAGCAGCGGGCGGCGATTGCCAGAGCGTTGGTGATGGACCCGGATGTGCTTTTGTTGGATGAGCCGTACGGAGCGCTCGATGCGTTAACCCGGTTGACGATGCAAAATGAACTGCTGAACATCTGGGCCGGCTCGGGCAAAACGATGCTGCTCATTACGCATGATATCGACGAGGCGCTCTATTTGGCCGATAAAATATTTGTAATGAGCGCGAGGCCGGGACAAGTCGTAGAGACGATCCGGCTGGATCAACCGAGACCTCGAAACAGGAACAGCGAATATTTCGCGGCGAACCGGCAAAAAATTATGAGCCTGTTAGGGCTTGAAGCGTAACAAATACTAGATGGAAGTGACAAGCATGGCGAAAGTAGTATCTTCGGTAACGGAACTGATCGGCGACACGCCGATTGTGAGGCTGAACCGCGTCGCGGACGGCGCGGGCGCGTCGGTATATATGAAATTGGAATACTTCAATCCGGGCAAAAGCGTGAAAGACCGGGCGGCTTACAATATGATCGCCAGAGCGGAGGAAGAAGGCAGAATCGTGCCGGGCAAGTCCACGATCATCGAGCCTACCTCCGGCAATACGGGAATCGGGCTTGCCATGGTTTGCGCTGCGAAAGGGTATCCTTGCATCATTACGATGCCCGAGAATGCGACCAAAGAGCGCGTTCTGGTCATGAGAGCGTACGGAGCTAGAGTGCATCTAACTCCTTCCTCGAAAGGGATGAGAGGCGCGATCGAGAAGGCGCAGGAGCTTGCGGAGACGATCGAGGGAAGCTTTATTCCGATGCAATTCGAGAACCCGGCCAATTCCGACGCGCACCGCCATACGACGGCGACGGAAATATACGAGGCGTTCGAAGGGAAGCTGGACGCGCTGATACTTACCGCCGGAACGGGCGGCACGGTGACCGGTACAGGCGAGGAACTGAAGCGGAGCATTCCGGGTTTGAGCATCTACGTCGTCGAGCCTGCCGGTTCTCCGGTACTCGCGGGCGGCGAGCCGGGACCGCATAAAATCCCGGGGACAGGCCCCGGCTTCGTGCCGAAAATTCTGAATCGAGCGGTGTACGACGAAATATTGCATATTCGGGACGACGATGCGCAGCACATGGCGCGACAGCTCGCAGCGCAGGAAGGAATTCTCGTCGGTGCTTCCTCGGCGGCGTCGGCCTTCTTCGCGGTGCAAATCGCCCGCAAGCTGCCCCCGGACAGCCGCGTGCTTTGTATCGCCCCGGATTACGGGGAGCGGTATTTGTCTTCGGATTTGTTTCGGATTTGAATATAGAACAAAGATACCCTATTAACGAATTCAAATTCGCGAATAGGGTATTTCCGTTCCTTATGAACATGGATTAGCCCTTGTATGCGGACTGTAAGGTATATGTGTTCGCAAATAAGGCACTTTTGTTCCAAAATAATATCCCACCCAACTTCGCTTGTACGAGGCATGGGTGGGATTTTCCTATCTATAATGCAAAATTCGTATTTACCAATTCGTCAATCATTTGCTGCTCGTTCGGATCTGCGCTGATTAAGGCATCATGCAACGCTTGGTCGTTCGTGTTTTGTTTCAGCAGCGATGCCAGGTACCAACGAATGACGATGCGATTTTCCTCGTTGTTATAATCTTGCGTGATCCCTAGCTTCAACGTCTCCGATGCGGCGGCGTAATCCCCGCGTTTGAAGTGGATCTGCCCGATGGCGAGCGCCATTTTCGGCGTCACGCCGAAGGCGCGTCCTTGGTTCTGTTCTTCCGGCAGCGATTCGAGGATCTTCATCTGCTCTTGAAGTTTGCCATATACGGCGAGCGCATCGTCCCAATAAGCGTTCATGTTCTGGCTGTCCTGTTCCGTACGCGCTTTTTCACCAAGATCGTGATCCCACATCATGATTCGTTCATAAAGCGTAATGTTCTTCGGATCGTCAGGATTCAGGCCCGTATCCCACAGCCGGTCCGCCAACTGCGCTCTAGCGAATTGCAACGCCTCGTCGTACATTCCCTTCATCTCGTACTGGAGAATTTGCAACTCGATCAAGATGCGGTTATGCGCTTCTTTTTTCAGCACCTTGTCCAAAAGCTGTTGGCCCTCATTGTAAAAACCTTCGTCCTGCGTTTGTTGAAACGCCGATCGCAGCAAGGTGATTTTCATTTTTGCATATTCTGGATGCGTCGGACGTTTGCTTAACGCTTTATCCAAATGCACCACCGTTTCATTATAGTTTTTCGTCTCGTCCAAGACTCGGTTCGCCGTTTTATAAGAAGCGTTGGCCGTTAACGAGTTGAACGATACAAACACCATCACCACAGCGAGAACGCCGACGACGCTCGGATAAATATACTGCATCGACGGATGATTCAGCTTCTTGATCTCCGGTGTGCTTGTATTTGCGATCATGCCTCCGAGACAAAGGAAAACCAGACCGGACAAATAAACGTAGCTGAGATCGAAATCGAGCATACTGTGCGCAAATAGCGCAACCGCGATCATGAAATATAGAAAACCGCTATTGCGTTGCTCGTCGTTGCTGCGGATATAGCTCCGGATAAAGAAGTACAAAATCAACGCAAGGAATGCCACTAGAATGAGAAAACCGACAATCCCCGTCTCGGCCAAATACTGCATCGCAAAGTTATGCGCCTGACGGCTCGTGTAAGGGTTGTGCTGGTATTTTTCGTATAATGCGGCCCAAGCGCCGCCACCCGCGCCAAATGCAGGATAATCGCCCAGCAGCTTCATGGCGTCCTTATAGAACGTTACGCGCTCCAGAGCGCTATGTTGTTGGAAATTAATGCTCTCAAGCCGGGATTTGATCGATTCCGGGAAAATATTTTTGGCGCTCGTAAAGATGAACACATACGCCGCAATTCCGCCTATAATAATCGCAGCAACAGGCAACGCAAAGTGCGACCATTTTTTCTGGGTGAAGCCTTCCAGCTTCTTCTCAAGCCAAGGTGCGATAAAGCGTTCGATTAGCACGGCAACGACCGTATATAACAAGGAGACGCCGAGCAGCGTCAACCACCCTTTGGCCGCGAGCGACGACGAGAATTGCTCCTGCAGCTTCAGTCCGGTATCCGTGAGATTGCCAAGGAACGCAAGCGAAATGACAAACGCGATCCCGAGATGCACCACCCATAAGATTTGCCTGTAAGGCTTTTGGAAAAACATGAAAAAGAGAAAAGCAATAGGCACAAGCACAATCGCTCCCCGCGACAACGTCAGGAAAAACGAAATGATGATCGGGACGAGCATGAAGGCGTTCAGTGCCTTCACATACCATTTCTGCGACTTCACAAGCATGAACACCGCGCAGAACATCAAGGCGATCAGCAGTCCGGCATACGTATTCGGATATTGGAATACCGAAGACAACCGGTGGCCAATGGCCTGTACCCAAATCGTCTGATTATAGCTGCCGTCCGTCAGAATCGGCCCGTACGGGAACCCTTGCACCAACCAGGAAACGAGCGAGCCCGTAAGCTTCGCATGCCCGAACCAGGCGATCATCCCGTACCATACGACCAAATAGCCGGTAATAAGCACGACCGATTGAATGATGCGGTTCGCCGCCCGGTGCTTCAACACGTATGCGCCAAACAAGAACAAGGCCACGTAGACGAATTGTATGTAAACCATATTCATCGCATAATAGGACGAGCCCGCAGTGCTTAGCGAGATGAAATAAGTAAGAGGCAGGCCGAGCACTAGCAAACTGAGCCAGTCTTTCTGCTCTTCCAATCTCCAAATCTTAAAAAAATAGCCCGCCAGCACGACAAGCGTAATACTCATCCAGCATACCGCGGTATAAATCGGACTCTCGTAATTAATCGTATTCCCGTTAAACAACCCAACCTGAAACGGCGCCCAAAACAAAAACAGCACCACCGACCCGATCAGGCCCCACTGCCAAGCCGTAAACTTCTCCCCCGGCATCGTCTTCTTCTCTACCATTGGAAATCTCCTTCAGTTGATAAAATTCGACTTTATTTTATCATAAAAGGGAGGGGGAGGGAAATTTAATAAGATTAAAGTTTATGTGCAATAACTCTTATAAATCTACCATGTTGTTCATTGTCAATTGGATTATATTTATTATTTAGCCCGAATACTTCTTCAATATTATGAAATCCAGCTTTCACTAACATTTGTTTGAGAGTTGCAAAGGAAAATAAGTGGAAATGCCTTGTCATTTCATCTAAACCAGATTCGACATTTGGCACCTCAATATAAATTATTCCTCCCGACTTTAATTTGTCGTAAGTAAGTTTAATTGTTTGCATTGGCGATTTTACATGTTCTAAAGAATCGATCATTGTAATAGCGTCAAATTTTCCATTTTTATAATTACATAAACCATTTAATACATCACCAATAAAGATGTCTCCGTATTGCATAGCTTCCAATGCAGCAGTCTCTGAAACCTCTATACCGTAAGTTATCCATCCGAATTCTTTTGCTACTTTAAGCAATCTCCCTGTCGCACATCCAATGTCTAAAATCATTCCTGATCGCATGCTTAATTTTTCAGAGATTAATTTCAAATTATCTTTAAATAATATTTCACGAAAATTAGAATCATACATGTGGATATAATCAGCATACTTCCCACTAAGATATTCTTCATAAAATCTGTTTACAATCTCGTCATTTAATCGAGGATTTACGAAGACGAGGTTGCATTCATTACACTTTACAAGGGTAAAAGTATCGGGAATTCTCAAAAAATCATCTTCTAGTATATTTGATTCTTTATAATATTTTTTAACCGGCTCCCATTCTTCTGCGTATTTAGTTTTAAATAAGAGCGTTTTGCAATAATCCAAGGCCTTGATTTGTAAGGATTTTCGGACATAAAAAAGGGACTTCACCCCAACTTGGAGAAGTTTTCAAGTGACCAAACAAGAAAACTTAAGGAGTGAAGTCACGATGTATATTCTCCAAGAAAGCTTGTTTTCCTTCGAGGAATTGCTAAAAATGCAGTCAAAAGAGCGATTGCCAATCTTCTTTAGCTCACTGGATCTCAGACCCTATGCCAAGGAATTAAGAAGCCGTTCACCCCGAGGCGCCGACGGACATTGCAGACAGGGCATTTTACGTGCGCTTCTGGCCGCCCCTCTTGAAGGAATCGCTACCTTAACGGCTTTGCATCATCGGTTGAGCACGGACCTTCGGTTCCGCTATCAGTGCGGACTTTCGCTTGATCGGGAAGCTCCATCCATCTCCACACTCAGCCGTGTGTTTGCCGACGTCACGAAAAAGGAACTGGCCAAGCGGCTGTTTGAGGATCTGGTTGCCCACCTCAGGCTAGAAGGTGTTCTGGACGGCAGCCACGTGGCAATTGACAGCACCGCCATCCGTGCTTACGAGAGAAAGCAACCCAAGCGAAAAAGCGAACAGACCGGCAATGCCAATTGGGGAGTGAAACTCGATTCGTTCGGCAACAAGATCACCTGGTTTGGGTACAAACTCCATCTGGCGGTCGATACGAAAAGCGAATTGCCGCTTGTGCTGGAAGTCACGCCTGCGCATGTCAATGACGGAGAAAAGGCGCCGGGCCTGATGGAACAAGCCGCATCCAGAACCGCTCCGAGGTTTTTCATGCTGGACGCAGGCTATGATCAGTTGAAGGTTTACGAGGCCGCGCGAAACGTCAAGGCTCAAGCCATCATTCCGCTCAACCTCAGGCGCGAGAAGGAACCGCCTGCCGGCATGCGGTCCAACGGGACGCCATGCTGTTCCATGGGCTATGCCATGACGTACTGGGGAGCGGACGGGGACATACTGAAGTTTCGCTGTCCGCACGCAACCGGCAAAGTCGACTGTCCGCTTGGCATGGCCGCTTGCTCGTCCTCGAATTATGGCATGGTCGTGAAAGTGGACGTCAGGGAAGACCTCCGGCGGTATTGCCATCCACATCGGGATACCAAACGCTGGAAAGCACTTTACAATGAGCGAACGAGCGTTGAGCGCTGCAATGCGCGACTGAAATGCTCTTTGACAGCAGATGCCTTGCATGTGCGCGGGATCGAGAAAGTAACAACTCACCTGTATCTGAACGCCATCGTTCTGCTTGCATCTGCAGTAGCCGCATCTCGCTTGGCAAAAGCGGTCGCTTAAAAACGAGCGTTTCCCGAAAATTCTGCAGGTCTGCCCATTTTTATGACCAATAAACTCCAATTACACATTTTTAAACGTTAAAGCCAGGAATTAACTGCTGCTAGTTGAGGACTCCCTATGAAGCTGGCTTCAAAACGAAATTATGCAAAAGGCTCATAAAACAAATTTATTTCCACCACAAAAATCGCACTTTTCAACAAGATACTCCAATGATTTGAATTTGTTATTTTTCTTAAATAGGTTTTTTATATTTTTCATTTCTCTCTCCTCCTTGTTGTTTCTAAAAATTTAAAACAGTATTTTAAACCCGGGGATTTGAAATATTTTTGGTATCTATCTACTATTTAGGTAGGCTACCAAAAATGGTAACCTTATATTTGTTTAATAGTTATATCTATCATTTTAATCAATCAAAGATAGAAAGTCATTAACTAGTATTACATTCCATTGTTTGATAAAATATTGTAGACATTAGAAGTGGAATATAGAAAAAAATTATATTAAGGAATGTTTATAATGTTAAATATCGTATCTGCTTTTAAAGGAATATATCATTCCAAAGAACTTATTCTCAAATTGGCAAAAAATGACTTTTGGACTAAATATGCTGGCTCTCAATTTGGGATTGTTTGGGGGTTTGTTCAGCCAATTATAACAATTTTGGTGTATTGGTTCGTCTTTGACATAGGCTTTAGAGTTGCCCCCTTAAATGATGTACCATACTTACTATGGCTAATGTGTGGACTAATACCCTGGTTTTTTTTCTCAGAAGCTTTAATTAATGCAACAAATAGTTTAATGGAATACAGTTATTTAGTAAAAAAAATAGTTTTTAAGATAAGTATTTTACCGATAATTCGTGTCGTTTCTACATTATTTGTTCATTTGTTTTTCTTGGTTTTTATTATGTATGTTTCTTTTTTGTACGGGTTCCAACCCAATATTTATAATCTACAAATAGCTTATTATTTAGGTTGTATGTTCTTTTTAGTCTTGGGGTTATCTTACATAACCGGATCTTTAATTGTTTTTTTTAAGGATCTAAATCCCTTGATCATTATTGCATTACAATTTGGGGTATGGCTAACCCCAATTATGTGGAATCCCGAAATGTTTAACGAAAACATTAAAAAAATTATAATATTAAATCCAATGTATTATATCGTCGAAGGTTATAGAGATTCGTTGATAAACAATGTTTGGTTCTGGGAGAAACCGTTTTTAACCATATATTATTGGATTGTCTCAGTTATCATTTTTTTGTTAGGTATAATTTTGTTTAAACGACTAAAACCACATTTTTCAGATATTTTATAAATGGAGATCACACTTATGAATGAGTTTTCGATTGAAGTAATGAATGTAAGTAAGACTTACAAATTATATTCGAAGCCAGTAGATCGCATTAAAGAGGTTATTCACCCTTCAAAAAAAATATTTCATAAAGAATTTACTGCTCTAAATGATGTTTCCTTTAAAATTTACAAAGGTGAAATTGTGGGCATTATTGGTACAAATGGTTCAGGAAAATCAACCATACTAAAAATAATTACAGGACTACTAAGTCCATCAGAGGGAAATATTAAGGTTCATGGAAAAATATCAGCATTATTGGAATTAGGAGCTGGATTTAATCCCGAATTTACAGGTATAGAAAATATATATTTAAACGGGACGATGATGGGTTTTTCTAAAGAAGAAATAGATAGTAAATTACAAGAAATTATGGATTTTGCTGATATCGGTGATTTTGTTTATCAACCCGTTAAAACGTATTCGAGCGGGATGTTTGCTCGATTGGCATTTGCAGTCTCAATAAATGTTCAACCTGATATTTTGATTGTTGACGAAGCCTTATCAGTTGGTGATATGTATTTTCAAGAAAAATGTTATGAAAAGATGAAGGACATGGTTCAAAAAGGAACAACAATCCTTTTTGTAAGTCATAGTCTTCCTGCAATAAGGAATTTTTGTGATCGAGCAATTTGGATTGAGAAAGGTATATTAATTGCACAGGGAAAAGCCGACGAAATTTGTGATAAATATAAAACTTATATCGAAAACAAGGATGATGGAGTTGCCAAGCTTTCATTAAATAAAATTGATATCGGCACTAAATATAAAAATAAAATCTTTTTAAAAAACATTTCTCTTGATAAACAGGTTTATACTACTGGAGAAGATATAAATATAGGGATAGAGTTGGGCTTTAGAGAGGATTATAAAAATTATGGAGTGGGATTAATTGTTTATAATGCTCATGGTGAGATTGTAACCTTATTTAACACAGTAAGAGATGATATTGAGTTATCAAGGCCAGTAAAAAATATTATTTTGACAATACCAGAAAATGATTTTTTGAATGGGAAGTATTATCTTTCAGTCCATATATCTGATGAAATGGTAATGTATCCATATGATAGGAATGATTATGTAAGTGAATTTGAAGTTGTTGATAAAAAGAATAAAAATGGAATGCCTATTTCCGAGGGTTTCTTTAGATGTAAACATCAGTGGGCAATACAATAGTTACTAAAAATAATAAAGGAAAATCTGTGATGAATAGAAAATGGAGTTTGGCAATAATCATTTTGGTGACAGTAATATTAGTAAATAGTATTATTTTCTTTAAAGCTAATACTGATAAGAACAACGAATATGAAGTTGCTAAAATGGGGACAGAATTGAGTGAAAATATAGGAGAGATAACCCCTGATGTTCTTATTGAACAATCATTCATTAGTGATCAAAACGATTTATCGCAGTTAAATTTGTTCTTCTCTACATTTAACCGTTTGAATAACGGAGAGACTATAATTCAACTTTTAGACGGGGAAACAAAAGAAATTATAAGAAAAATAAATATAAATAATGAAGAGATAACAGATAACGACTTTTTTAATATTAAATTTGACCCAATAACAAATTCTAAAAATAGAAAGTTGATTTTAAACATAAAGTCATATAACACCGATAGTCTAAATGCAGTGACTATTTGGATCGATCGAACAAAAAGCAAAAATTCGGGTTTGAAGGTAAATGGGCTGCACGAAGAGGGTTCAATAGTATTTGATTTAATTTATGAAAATAAGATTAATTTGCAGGATATTTTATGGACCAATGTTTTTTTTGTTTTTTTAAATATCCTTATATCCAGACTTTTTATTTTCCTGAAAAGATAGCTGTAAATGACTACACTTGGAGGAATTGAATTGTTAATTAGGCGTTACATGATTAGTAGGGGTTTAAACTATCTTAGACGAAATGGACTAAAAAGTTTCTTTTTTAAGGTTATGGAAAAACTGGAACAAAGTAAAAAACTAAAATATGACTACTATCAAGATAATCCGTGCACTAGTGCAATTCTAGAAAGACAGCGAAAACATCAATTTAAATATGAGCCTCTAATTAGTATTGTTGTTCCTGTGTATAATACTAATGAGAATTTTCTTATAGAAATGATTAACTCTGTTCTAAATCAAACCTATTCAAATTTTGAACTATGCATCTTTAACGGTGGAAGTAACAACCCTAAACTAGATAGTTTAATAAGAGGATATGCTGATAAGGATAAAAGAATTGTTTATAAATGTTCCAATTTAAATGAAGGTATATCTAATAATACAAATTCTGCGATTGCTTTAGCTAAAGGAAAATATATTGGCTTATTAGATCATGATGATCTTTTAAGTCCAAATGCTTTATACGAGTGCGTTAAGGTAATCAATAAATTTGATCCTGATATCATATACTCTGATGAAGATAAAATATCTGAGGATAGTAGTCTTCACTTAGAGCCCCATAAAAAACCAGATTGGTCGCCCGATACGTTATTAAGCTATAATTATATATGCCATTTCTTAGTTTTTAAATCTAGCTTGTTGAATGAAACTGGTTTATTTAAATCGGAATTTGACGGTAGCCAAGACTATGAATTTATACTTCGGTTAACATCTGTTAGTAAAAAAATTTATCATATACCTAAAGTATTGTATCATTGGCGAATAAACAGTTCATCAACTGCAAGTAATATTTATTTTAAGAAGCATGCACTTGAGGCTGGAAAAAAATCATTGGAAGAGTTTTTATATGAAAGAAAGATAGTAGCAACTGTAAGTGAATCAGATTTTATCGGTTCTTACAAAATTTCTTATCAAGCTGATATGGATGAATATGTAACTTTGATTATTGTTGGGGCTTGGCGTAAAAAAGAAGAAATATTAAAGAAGTATAATTTAATTAAAACAAATACTGAATGGACTAATGTTAAGTTTATTTTTTTAAATAAAGCCGATAGTAATAATCAATATAATTTGGATAGTAATTGTATGGTTTTTGGTGTGAATGAACAAAAATACTCCAGCTATATCAATGAAGCAATAAGGAACTCTAGTACTGAATTGATTTTTATTATGGATTCAGAAATCCAACTAACTAGACGAGATTGGTGCTATAAAATGGTTGGGGAAAGCCTCCATGATCATATTGCAATTGTTGCACCAAAAATACTAAAAAATAAAATTGCAATTTCAAATTTCGGTCTAATAGTAACCAACAGTGAGATTAAAAATATAAGTGAAAATGTTAATAAAAATTATTTTGGATATATTGGCCGTAATAAAATATCTCAAAATGTTACAGCTGTAAGTCCTCAGTTTTTGTTAATAAAAAAGAGCATTTTAAACGTAACTGGTTTTTTAGACGAAGTATATGAAAGTCCTATAGCAATTATCGACCTATGTATTAAAGTAAATATGCACAAGAAGTATGTAAAAATTATTCCTGATGAATTAGTTATAGCTAATGAAAATAACTTATCACATTATCAAGACTTACTTTACTTTCGTCAAAAACATATGAGTTATTTGAAGGATAATGATAAATTTTATCCGAATAAATTATTTTAAAGGGGGGGAGGGGATAGTATGAAAATTTTGTTTACGATTCATGATTTGCAAAATTATGCTGGTACAGAGACATATACCTATACTTTAATTGAGGAACTGATAAAAAAAGGACACGAGGTCTTTTTATACTGTTCTAGGTTAGGTAAAATGTATGAGAAATTTATGGAACTGAAAGTTGAAGTGACAAATGATATTAGGACCCTCCCTAAGAATATTGATATTATTCATGCTCAACATCGAATGGAAGCATATATTGCATATACACATTATCCTGACAAGCCCATAATTTATATGTGCCATGGTGTTTTACCATGGCAAGAGCAACCTTTAATTTTACCTAATGTATTCATTTATGTTGCCGTAAGTGAAGAGGTTAAGAACCATTTAATAAAAACGTATGATATAGCCGATGAAAAGATTAAGATTATTCGTAATGGAATAAATTTGGAAAGATTTAATTCTAAACGAAAAGTAAATTATCCTCCCCAAAAGATGCTATTAATCTCAAATAGATACACTGATGAAGTTAAAAAAGTTTTAAAAAGTACCTGTGACTCCATGGATATGAATCTAAAAATAATAGGCCAATCTGCACAATCCGTCTGGAATATTGAAGACGAAATTAATGAAGCAGATATTATTGTTTCTCTAGGAAGAGGAATTTTAGAAGCGATGAGTTGTGGACGAATAGCTCTAGTCTATGACTATAATGGAGGGGATGGATTTGTAACGTTTGAAAATTATAACAAATTTAAAGAGAAGAACTTTTCTGGCAGAACAAATAAGCGAAAATATTCTAAAGATGAACTAATAAAAGAAATTAAACATGTTTATAAAAAAGATAACATTGAATCTAACTTAGAACTAATAAAAGAAAACCATGACATAAAAAAAATAGCAGATCAGTTTGTAGATCTTTATAATAATGCCTTATTATTTAGTTATTCGAAAAGTGCAAATATTAACCATGATGTTATTTATGAAGCTCTTAAATATATTGGTCAGGAAACAGTACAGAAAGAAAAAAACACACGTTATTTAAAAGAGTTATCAGAAGAAAAAAATAAGATAATTTTTGAAAAAGATGATAAATTATTTGAATTGGAAAAAACATTGGAAGAAAATACTCGCAATCTACTTAAATACGAAAATCAATTAGGCAGCTTAAATGTTTTATTAAAAGAAAAGGATGAGCATTTGCTGCGTGAAAAAAGTAACATAATAAAATTAAAGGATGCTCTGCAAATGAAAAATAACGAGTTGAAAAATTTAGAAGTAGAAATTAACGACTTAAAAGAAGAGATAGGAAAAGTTATTAATGATAATGGAAAGCTGGAAATTGACAACAATGAATTGAAAAAAATGATAAGTTTAAAAGAGGATGAAATACAGAGACTCATTAATGAGAATAAACAAAAAGAAATGAATACAAGATACCTATTGGAATTAACAAAAGAAAAGAATTTGGAGTTAAGCGAAATTTATAATTCTAAATCATGGAAATTGATCCAAAAGTATAGGAGATTAAAATATATTGCTAAAAGAATTATGAAGGATCCACGTGTGGTATATAGGAGAATAACCAGAAGGACAAATATAGATATACAAATGAAAAATAATACAAGTAACAAGGAATCAAATTTGGTTCAAATTTCAGATAAGCCATTAGTAAGTGTTGTTATTCCAGTTTATGATCGAACAAAGGTACTCATAGAAAGTATTGAATCGATTCTTAATCAAACATACACTAATTTTGAATTAATTATTGTATGTGACGGTTCGCCGTATGAAACATTAGATATCTTGAAAAATTATGAGAATCATCCGCAAGTAAAGATCTTCAAATTTTTTAACAATAGTGGAAATGCTGTTAGAGGTAGAAATAAGGCGATAGTAGAAGCAACCGGTAAATATTTGGCATTCCAAGACAGTGATGATATTGCAGAAAAAGATAGATTGGAAATTTCAGTTCAATATCTTGAGCATCATAATGTAGATGTAGTTTACGGTGGTTGGAGAGCTAAAGTTGACGGATCCCGAAACGTTGATATTAGAGATAACCAAGAGATTCATAGCCCAGACTGTGATTATACTTTGTTGCTTGAATTATGTGTACCATGCCAAAGTACTGTAATGGCAAGAGTAGATGCTTTAAGAGCCGTGGGCGGTTTGAAAACTTCAATGAGATATCGGGAAGATCATGAGCTATGGCTTAGAATGGCTTATCATGGTTATAAGTTCAAATCCATTCCTCATGTTCTAACAAATTTAAGATTACATGCCAACAATTTAGAATTATCTTATAAGGAAAGTGATGATCACTGGAAAAGTTTAATGATTGATGAACATAAAAAAATTACTAAATTGAAACCGAAGATTGCTTATGTCATTCCTGGTTGCGGTATTTCAGGAGGTATAGCTGTCATTTGTCAGCATGCTAATCGACTCTTAAAGCGAGGATATGATGTAATTTTAATTACAGAGGATAATAATACAGCAATTGAATGGTTTCCAAATCAATTGGTTCAAGTTATAACGCTAAAAGATGCTCCTTCAAATTTGGATATTGTTATTGCAACTGGTTGGAGTACCGCATATACTATTCAACATATTAACGCAAAAAGGAAGATTTATTTTGTCCAATCAGATGAAAGCAGGTTTTACCCTGCAAATTCGCATGAATCGAAAAAAGCATTGGAATCGTATCATCTTCCTTACGAATATATGACAGAAGCAAAATGGATTCAAAAGTGGTTAAAAGAAAACTTTAACAAAGATTCATATTATGTTCCAAACGGATTGGACGAGGAAATAATTTATGAGACTGAACCGATGTCCCCAAAAGGTAAGAAGATTAGAGTCTTGTTAGAAGGCCCAATTGATATCCCATTTAAAGGTATGGAAGATGCTTTCAGCGCGATCAAGGATTTAGATTGTGAAGTCTGGTGTATTAGTTCTGCGGGAAGACCGAAGGAAGAATGGAAATGTGATATGTTTTTTGAAAAAGTACCTATGGATAAAATGAAACAAATATATTCGAGTTGTGATATTTTCCTAAAAATGAGCAGAATTGAAGGTTTCTTTGGACCTCCGTTAGAAATGATGGCATGTGGGGGGGCTTGTGTTGTTGGTGAAGTAACAGGTTATGATGAATATATTCAAAATGGATATAATGCAATTGTGGTTAAACAAGGAGATGTAAGGGGGGCTAGAGAAGCGGTAAAAGAATTAATTGAAAATCAAGAACTGCGTAACGAATTAATTCGTAATGGTAAGGAAACGGCGAAGAAATGGAAATGGGAACCAACGATTGATATTTTGGAATCAATATTCATTGAAAAATAATTGGACTGGGGCAGTTAACAATGAAAATTTTAGTTACAGGAGGCGCAGGATTTATTGCTTCCCACATTGTGGATTCACTAATAAAACTACAGTATGAAGTAGTTGTTATAGATAATTTATCTACAGGTAATATCAAAAACATAAATAAATCTTGTACATTTTACAAGCTAGATTTAATGGATCCAGCCCTTGAAAATATATTTGATTCTTTTAAACCTGAAGTAGTGATTCATCATGCTGCGCAGGTAAGTGTACTAAATTCATTGAATCAGCCGCTGCTAGATTCTTCAGTAAATATTAATGGAACCATTCGAATATTAGATTTAATGAAGAGGTTCAAAAGCAAAAAAATTATTTATGCTTCTTCAGCTGCTGTATATGGTATTCCTAATCAATTGCCAATTACAGAAAACCACTTAATTCGACCGATATCTTTTTACGGGATTTCAAAATATGTTCCAGAACAATATATTGCAATTTACTCTGAATTATATGGATTGGATTATACTATTTTACGTTATAGTAATGCTTATGGGCCAAGACAGGTTTCGTATGGTGAAGGAGGTGTAGTATCAATTTTTATAGATAAATTAATTAATAACGAATATCCGGTTATTTTCGGAGATGGTGAACAAATTAGAGATTTTATCTTTGTTAAAGATATAGTGTCCGCTAATCTATCTGCGATTAATAATGGAAGTAGAGATGTATATAATATTAGCTCTGGGACTGAGACGACAATAAATAAATTACTGTCTAATATTTGTTATACACTAGGAGTGGAATATTCTCCACAATATGCTTCAAGCAGAAAGGGAGATATTTTACATAGCTGCTTGAGTAATGAAAAAGCTATTAAAGATTTAGGATGGAATCCCGAATTCTCATTAGATCACGGTATATTAGAAACGTGTGAATATTACCAAAAATGTGAGGTATACCTATAGGTTAAAAAACGTTTTGCAGAGAAGTTGATTAGGGGCGAGTTACATTATATTAATAGAAATCAAACTTTATTTTCAAGAGATGAGAAGCACCGAAAGTAATTAGCTAGAAATAAATCTTCTAGGGTAGGTAAATTTAGTTTTTTTGTAAAAGAGAGTTTCTTAATTGAACAAAGAGCAACGAGATATTTCAATTAAAATTTGAAAAAAACTGCTTGACGAACTTATCAGGCAGTTTTGCTGTTTAATTACCAAGTCCAGCGGTAAGATGTCAAGTCCCTGATTCTTGAGAATTGGAAATTTTCTTGGCCGTAAAGCAAGGGAGTCAGGGAAAATGACAGCACCAAACTAAACCCAGCCCGAAAATCAAGTCATTTACC
>NZ_CAKKLI010000060.1:0-27636 GCF_918697855.1 Paenibacillus sp. CECT 9249
GGAAAGTGTATCCACATAATGTTGACTTGAACCGAACGAACTGGGAAACCTCCACTTTTTTACAGTCCGCGAGGCAGATCCACTATATTCAGTGTTTGATATTACGGGCTTTCGAAATTTAGGGTAATCTAATTTCCTTAAATAATATCATTGTTTTTCCTCCTTACTAACTCCGGAATCACGTAGGGATCTTCCTGTTTGTCTTAAAAACACATCATCAAGCGAAGGCTGTGAGAGGGAAAGGGAATCTACATCCATTTTGTATATTTTTAACCAATCAACAATGTTAGGTAAACATGTTGCGCTATCGTCAACATAAAGTCGAAGATGCTGTTTTTCCCAATGAACTTCACGAATATAAGGCTGCACATTTAGTTCTTTCTTCAGTTGATCTGTTTCAGGAGAGAATTGTTTTAGTTTAATTTCAATGACATCGCCAGCAACTTGTTTTTTAAGACCTTGAGGCGTACCTTCCGCAACGATCATTCCGTGATCTACGATAACTAATCTATCTGAAAGTATATCTGCTTCGTCTAGATAATGTGTTGTCAGAAATATGGTTGTCCCCATATCTCTCAATGTTTTAATCTGATGCCAAAGGTTTGCCCGATTTTGAGGGTCAAGACCAGACGTCGGTTCGTCAAGAAATAATACTTCTGGCTGATGGATGATTCCAAGAGAAATTTCAAGGCGTCTTTTTTGCCCGCCAGAGTACGTTTTAACCTTTCGATCAATCACTTTCTTTAGGTCAAATATTTCTACAAGTTCATTAGTACGATTTATTGTTTCTTCTTTACTCATACCGTACAGAAGTCCTTGAAGAAGCAAATTTTCACGCCCGCTTGCATTAGGGTCACCGCCACCTAATTGACTAACATAACCAATTCGTTTTCTGACTTCCTGTGGTTGATGCTTCACGTCATAGCCAACGATATAAGCAGACCCTTCATCTACTGGCAAGAGTGTCGTTAACATTCTCATGGTAGTTGTTTTTCCAGCGCCATTTGGCCCAAGGAAACCAAATACCTCTCCTCGTTGGACATTTAAAGATACTCCCCTGACAGCTTCAAAGGTTTCTTTTTTACCTTTGACATTCATTGTGAATTTTTTTTTTAGATTCTGAGTTTCAATGGTTAGAGACATAATGGTCCCTCCTTCATTTATTTTTTTATTGAAGTAACCAGAGAATGAAAACATTTTATCTCGTGAGATAAGATAAATTATATTTTGGCAGATAAAAGAATGAAAAGTATGATATCCTGATAATATATAAATAAACAAATATAATTTATCTCGCGAGATAAGATAATTTTATAGGAGGAAAATAGAAATGTCAACAGACAATTTTTCTAGAGAACAACTACTTCAAAAACTGTTTTCTCAATTCCAAGAAAACAGTACTCTAACTATTATGATTCATCAGGGAATTGCGACAAAATTAGGACTTAATGAAACAGACCATAAGTCTTTAGATATAATCGGTAAAAACCAACCTATGACTGCTGGCGAGCTGTCAGAATACACGGGGTTATCAACTGGGGCTGTCACTGGTGTACTGAATCGATTAGAGAAAATAGGATACATTTGTCGAGGAGAAGACCCAGCAGATAAGCGAAGAGTTATCATTAGTATAAATCAGGCTAAGTTAGAAGAAAAAATACCCATCGTTCTTGAGAATCTAACAACACAGACTAGAAAGATATTATCCATTTATAGTGATGAAGAGCTTCAATTTATTATTGATTTTTATATACGGTGTAACCACTATTTATATGAAGTTATAAAGGAAGACAAACAAACCAAACAAAGTTCAGAATAAATACAATCGCCAAACTGGGATTCGGGGAACGGAGCGAGTTAAACGCATCGTCCCTTTGTTTTCAAGGAAGACGGGCGATTGCGTGGAGCTGCACGGAGCCGGTACGGCTTCCGGCAGCAGGACATTGAGATTGGCGAAAATCTGTCCAAACCGGGCATAACCGGACAGGATGTTCTTCTGGAAGCCTGGTATGATAAGCGCAGGGAGGGATTCTGATGAAAGGGACCGAGTCTTTGCAGATGGCGATCGATTTTATCGAAAGCCGTTTAAGGGAGCCTTTAACCGTTGACCAGATCGCAAAACAAGCGAAGATGTCGCTGTTTCATTTCCAGCGGACATTCGCTGTACTGACGGGTGTTACGGTGGGGGAATATATCCGGCGGCGCCGGCTTACACTGGCTGCTTACGAATTGTTGAGAGCCAATATTAAAATCGTCGATCTAGCTGCCAAATACGGCTATGACACGCCCGAAGCGTTCGCCAAAGCTTTTCGCAGGCAGCACGGACTGCCCCCGAGCGAAGCGAAAGCGCGCGGCATGCTGGTCGCTTACAACCGTCTTACGATCCAGGTGAATGTAGGAGGTACCGAGCCGCTCAATGTCCGTATGGGCCGCGGAATATGTCGGGCCCCCGCCGGAAGATCTTAAGAGGATCGAAGTCCCTTCATTCCGGTGGGCTGTATTTGGGGTGACCGGACCACGTACGCTTTCCAGAGAACGTGGAAACAAATATACGACGAATGGTTTCCGTCCGTTGGCTACACCCAAGCCGGTCCTGTAGAGCTTGAGTTCTATCCCGACCATCATCCGGCAGCCCCTGATCATTACGCTGAGATTTGGATACCGGTCATGTAAAAAGAAATCTGTAAAAGGAGGTTGTATCAGACTATGACAACTTGGAAGACCGCTCTTCACTTCCCCTACATCGGCTCAGGTCCTTACTGCTATACGAATTCAATCGCGATGATGTTGGGTGAGCGCTCGCCCCAGACGGCGGTCATCGAATTCGCCACGAGCAGCCCGTTCGGCATGCAACTGATCGGAGGAACCTTACCGTTCTTCGATCCTTATGGGTGGACGCCGGAAGCCACGATCGACCATGCTCTTGCCGTCATGGGTTTCACAGCGGAGGTCGTGAACGGCAAGGATGCGGATGACGCCCTCTCCCACCTCGAAGCCGCACTTGAGAATGGTCCTGCCTTGGTCGGCCCCGTTGAGATGGGGCATCTACGGCACCAGCCGGGTAAGAACGGAGCGATCGGAGCGGATCACTATTTGGTAGTGCTCGATGTGGGCGACGGTCGCGTGCTGATGCATGACCCGCAAGGTTACCCCTATGCTTCATTGCCTTTGGATGATTTTATGGACGCATGGCGGGCGGAAACGATAGACTACGGTTCTCCTTTCACAATGCGCACGGCATTTCGGCAGGTGCGGGATGTTCCGGAGGAGGAAATCGTCCGTGCGTCAATACCTGCGGCAATCCGCTGGTTATCAATGGACGGTAGTCATGATTTACCGGCAGGTAGTCTTGGCAACGGCGACGCTGCCGAACGATTGGCCGAACGAATCGAGGCTGGTTGTGATTCTGAGCTTCGCGACGTTTTAATCCACTTCTTGGTTCGGGTGGGCACACGGCGAGTTGCTGACGCCGCCACCTGCTTGGCTCGCGTTGGCTATGGCCGAGCCTCTCAGATCGCGGCCGAGCAGGCGAAGCTGATAGGCTCGCTTCAGTACCTGCTGGTTGTCGGCGACGATGCGACCACAGCCTCTGCGCTGCGGGAGCTTGCGCCGACTTACGACCGTCTGCGAGAGGCACTGATCAATCAGCTGTGACCGCACATGAGCTTTCCGTTGATGGCAGGTTAAAGGCGTTGATGCCTGTTAAAGCGGAGTGACTTTTTCAACCGCTAATTCTAGATGGAGTCCGATAGCGCCCTCAGAGCTTCCTACTGAAAGCCCTGAGGGCTGTTACTTTCTCGTTATTTGGGGTAATACCTGCGAAGCTGACATTATCTAAACGAGCATGTGAAAAAACTTGAAATATAAATGATTAACAAGGAACTGCGCCCTTGCTAGGTTCAAGTATATTTGCGTGACTTTTTAAGGGGGACAATATGACGCTATAAACGATAGATAGATTTGCCCGTTGGATTATGAATTACTTTTATGGAATGGAAAACAAGATGGGAAGGAGTATAGGCGTTACACTTGCGAAGCCTTGGATATTTGCGGACAAAAGATCTCTGCACGACTGCCAAAGGCGGAAGGTCTGTAACTAGGCTGAAGGACGAAGAAGTGATCGAACAGATTGCCGAAAATACGCGTAGTCAAAGTTAGATTTATAAGCAAAGAGCGGCAATCGTTGCGGGCCAGTGTTCAGCGCAGCCAAACGGCAACAATAAAAAATAAATTGAACACGAAATAACACTATGATATAATCGATAGCGTCATTGGCAAATTTAAAATAAAGATTACATTAAATTTTATCCCTACTTTAATTGTACATCTGGAACTTTGATTTGTCAATGCTCTTTTTTATCCCCAAAAAACGGAAAAAGGAGTGTGTTCAGGGGAAATGGAAGCGAAGGATTGGCGGGAAGAACAGGAGCGGCTGGAACAGGTCCGGAACAAGCTGCAGGCGAGAATCGCCGAACTGGAGCCGGAGGTTGCGGGGCTGCGCGATCAGGCTTCAGACATCCGCAAGCGGTTTTGGGAAGAAGTTACGATCAACACAAGCACGGGCGGAGATTTCGAAGAGACCTACTATACGATTAACCAGCAGTCCGCGTTATTGGCCGAACGGGAGCGCGGCCATAAGCTGCTGACGGAGCAATGGAAAAGCATGAACCGTCTGCTCCCGTCTCCTTATTTCGGACGTTTCGACTTTAAGGAGGATGGTCTGGACTTCAGCGAGCAGATCTATATCGGCGTCTCTTCCTTCGTCGACGAAGACGGATTGAGCTTTCTGATTTATGACTGGCGCACGCCAATCGCGAGCCTGTAACATGATTCTGCAAATCTTCGGCGCCATCCTGCAGCCCGTCATCAAGACCGGACCGGTAAGCTCTTGTCAAATGTTTTTTCTCAATTTAATGGTTAGGAGAGATGTTGAATGAGTTCGTTGGTTCTCGGCTTCAAGGAAATCGAAAAAACACAGCTTTTGCTCGTTGGCGGAAAAGGGTTAAATTTAGGGGAATTATCAAAAATTCAAGGAATACAAGTACCCGAAGGATTTTGTGTTACAACAGCGGGATTTCAAAAAGCCATCGAACAAAACGAAATGGTTCATGCTTTGTTGGATCGACTAACCATGCTAAAAGTAGAAGAGCGAGATCAAATTGGTGAAATCAGCAGGAAGATTCGACAAATCATTATGGAAGTAGAAATTCCTTCCGATGTTGTGAAAGCAGTGACTCACTATCTCTCCCAGTTTGGCGAGGAACATGCTTATGCCGTGCGCTCTAGTGCAACTGCTGAAGATTTGCCGCATGCCTCTTTTGCCGGTCAACAAGACACGTATTTAAATATTATCGGCAAAGAACAAATTTTGCGACATATCAGCAAATGTTGGGCTTCCCTGTTTACGGATCGCGCGGTCATCTACCGCATGCAAAATGGATTTGACCACAGTCAAGTTTATTTATCCGTTATCGTTCAAAGGATGGTTTTCCCGCAGGCTTCAGGGATTTTATTTACCGCTGATCCGATTACCTCCAGCCGGAAGGTGCTATCCATCGATGCCGGCTTTGGACTTGGAGAAGCGCTGGTCTCCGGTTTGGTATCTGCCGATGTTTATAAAGTGCGGGATGAGCAAATCGTCGACAAGAGGATAGCAGCCAAGAAAATAGCGGTCTATGGACGGCAAGAAGGCGGAACAGAGACCCAGCAGATCGATCCCGATCAGCAGAAGACGCAAGCCCTTACGGACCAACAAATTTTACAACTGGCACGCATCGGAAGACAGATCGAAGCTTATTTCGGCCAGCCGCAAGATATCGAATGGTGTCTGGATGACGATGCATTTTATATTGTCCAGAGCCGGCCGATCACGACGTTATTCCCAATTCCTGAAGCGAATGACCAGGATAACCACGTTTACATCTCTGTCGGGCACCAACAAATGATGACCGATCCTATCAAACCGCTCGGATTGTCCTTTTACCTATTAATGACTCCAGCGCCGATGCGTAAAGCTGGCGGAAGGTTGTTTGTTGATGTTGCACAAATGCTGGCTTCACCAATCAGCAGAGACTCATTATTAACTACCATGGGACAACATGACCCTCTCATGAAAGACGCACTTATGACCATAATTGAACGAGGAGATTTTATAAAATCGTTGCCTGATGATGAAAATGCGCCGAATCCCAGAAGAAGCAATCCAGATCCGCTGGCACAATTCGATAACGATCCGACAATCGTCTCGGATTTAATCAAGCGCAGTCAAGCGTTGATCGAACAGTTGAAACAAAACATTCAAACGAAGTCGGGATCGGCGTTATTCGATTTTATTCGGGAAGATATCCAGCAATTAATGAAGTTCTTGACTGACCCGCAAAGTTTGAGTGCCATTATGGCCGTTATAAATGCTTCAAGATGGATCAATGAAAACATGAACGAGTGGTTAGGCGAAAAGAATGCGGCGGATACGCTTACTCAATCTGTGCCGAACAACGTTACGTCGCAAATGGGTCTGGAGCTAATGGATGTCGCAGATGTGATTCGTCCCTATCCTGAGGTCATTGATTATTTGCAAGATGTAAAAGCGGATAACTTTTTGGATGAACTCCATAAGTTTGACGGCGGACAGGAAACCCGGGACGCGATCTATGCTTTTCTCCAAAAATACGGAATGCGGTGCACCGGAGAAATCGATATAACAAGAACGCGATGGAGCGAAAAACCGAGTACGCTTGTCCCCATGATCCTGGGCAACATTAGAAACTTTGAGCCTCATGCCGGCAGCTTGAAATTCGAACATGGGCGACAGGAAGCTATGGACAAAGAACAAGAGCTTTTGGAACGATTGAAGCGTCTTCCGGACGGTGAGACAAAAGCCAAAGAAACCAAACGAATGATCGACATCGTTCGGAATTTCAGCGGTTACCGGGAATATCCCAAATACGCTTGGATGAATCACTACTTCGTTTATAAGCAGGCTTTGCTGAAAGAAGCCGAACGACTTGTACAAGCGGGCGTGATCCATGAAAAAGAAGATATATACAATCTCACTTTTGAAGAACTTCACGAAGCCGTACGCACCCATAAACTGGATAACCAGATCATCAGCAAACGAAGAGACGAGTACAAATTATTCGAAAAACTAACTCCGCCACGTGTGATCACGTCTGATGGCGAAATTATTGCAGGCGAGTACAAACGAGAAAATCTCCCGGTGGGAGCTATTGCGGGTCTGGCTGTTTCTTCCGGAGTGATCGAGGGGCGAGCGCGTGTCATTGTAAATATGGAAGCTGCTGATCTTGAAGAGGGAGATATATTAGTCACGACGTTTACTGACCCTAGCTGGACACCATTGTTCGTCTCCATAAAAGGCCTGGTCACCGAAGTTGGCGGACTGATGACCCATGGCGCAGTGATCGCACGTGAATATGGCTTGCCGGCAGTCGTCGGAGTGGAGAACGCGACCAAATTGATAAAAGATGGACAACGAATTCGCGTGCATGGAACAGAAGGGTACATCGAAATATTGTAATGTCTGAATACGTCAAGTAAGAGCCTCTGTCTAATGGATGGCATTAAATGCAACCTGTCATGGATAAAAGGGCGGTTACCCTGTTCGTCCTTTTATCTACCCATCTTCATTAGGTAATTGGCAGTAAATCTATTGCAGTAATGGATGACGATAGCTCAAAACTGTAAGTCGATAATACTGACTGGAGTGACCGAGAATCTGTGGCGAACTATCTTGTTGAGGGTGAGCGCCCCTTTGCGGGTGGTGGAATCTTTGATGAAGACTGGATGCGTGAAATCGCCCGCAATGTTTTCGACCGTACTCGCAATCTTGCTGCACAACTGACGAATCCATTCTTGATCGATGCTGGTAGCCCTTGGCGTGAAAAACTAGCTACTATTACCGTACCGGCACTTATTATCCACGGTACCACTGATCCCCTCTTTCCTCTTGCCCACGGCGAAGCACTCGCGAGAGAGTTACCTAATGCCACGCTGCTGCCGCTTAAAGAGGTTGGGCATGCGCAGTTGCCGCTTGATATATGGGACATAGTTACGAATAATATCATTCAACACGCAAGCCCTTAAAAGCTCACTTTTCGCGGATTGTAAGGTTTGCACATAGAAATCTACGATGTCGGGGGGCCTTTAACGTTTGATAGAGCAGGCACTCAGGCAATACATAAAAAATCGCCAGTTACTTGCCAAGCAGGCAAGGCATGGCGATTTTTCTTATTTTCCCCTTCATAATCATCCATTTAGATCGTCTCGACCAACGGTAGATTTTTATTTTGGGTCATCAACTACACTCATCTGCGCATATCCTTCTGTGCTGTACGTACTCGCCCGAGCCCCATAGGCGGTGTCTTTCTTCGGGTTATTGAGATATATTTTTCCGCCTTCTGATACATAGTTTACATAACCCACGTCCTGACCAGTGTCGAGATCAGTGTACCCGCCATTATAGCTTGTCCCTGGTAAAGAGTCAGCTTGCATTGTAACTCTGTTGACGCTGGAGAAAAATGTGTAAAACGGCAGTGTAGATTCATCATTAGACGGTTCAAATAGGTAGACGAATCCTACATAATTCGCGGCTTGGATCTGGAAATCTTGTGTCTCCAGCTTAGTTAACTGTTCTTTACGCACATTCTCATTCAATTTAGGAACATCCCAACCCGGAAACAGATCCGAAAATTCGGGAAGCTCTTCAATCGTTCCATCTGGCCGCTCATACGAAACCTGACCATCGACAGTCCATGAAGCGCTGTAAATAATGGAATTCCTTGCCTCCAAAATGGCGTCCTTCCATTCCTCAGGCGCTGCGTCAAGATCGGAATACGCGAGTTTCTCAGGTGGCAGGGAAGCGTAGTAGTTCTGTTGATCACTCGCAAGCGCAAGGTTTGGAGTGATGAGTATGACAAATAGAGCAAGAGACGACAAAACTGAGAGAGCAATTTTTTTCATATTAGTAGCCTCCAATCTAAAAATTATAGTTTGATATCAAATGTTAGTGAAGTATCATGCTGTCCTGCCTGAAGATATACGTTAATTGTCCATCGGAATCACCCCCATTTCATAATTGTTAAACTGCGGAGTATACCTCTTCATTACATATATGTCTTAAAATTTCGATTTGGGGACAAGTTTCTTTTCAATTTTTACAGTAACTAGCTTCATTAAAGACAATTCAGATGTTGTGTTACACTAGATTTCCTGTAATCGCAGATTATTAAAGATTATTAAAGAGGCTTTACAAATGTGTAAGGCAAATGTAGAATACGATTGTAGACAATTGTCTTATAGGAGCGGAGTGATTGGAGCAATGAAAAAACTGCCGGATGCAGAGTTTGACATTATGAAAGTGGTGTGGGCCAATAAACCGCCTATAACGACCAATATCATTATGCAACAGCTTGGAAACGAAAGGGGATGGAAAGCGCAGACGGTCATTTCCCTTATGTTACGACTGGTGGAACGTGGCTTCATCCGAACTGAAAAAAATGGAAGAGAGCTCAATTATTTTCCTCTTATTAGCAAGGAGGACTACCTGAAATTTGAAACGGGCGACTTTATGGAGCGGTTTCATGCGAATTCCTTCGTCAGCTTGGTTGCTACGTTGTATGCCGGAAACAAGTTAAAGGACAATGACCTTGACCAACTGGCTAAGTGGCTGAAAGAAAAGAGGGATTGATATGCAGGGATTTTTAGCTACCCTGCTCCAATGCTCTGTTTCTATGTCATTGGTGACGCTTGTGTATGCGGCATTAAGGCCCCTTTTATCAAAACGATACGCCGCAAAGTGGAATTATGTGGTGTGGCTGCTGATTGCAGCAGGCTGGATATTCCCCTTTCGTCCACGGATTGACCTATTGTTTCTCCCTGTGCAATCAACTATCAATACCATACCGCTTATGGACATAGGGGATATTGGAAACAACTGGGCAACGATCCCTTTATGGTGGGTGCTTGCAGCGATTTGGGGGGGTGGTGTTTTAAGCATTGTATTGTATCATGCTTTGCGGCATGATCGCTTTATGAAGATGGTACGCCGATGGAGTGAGCCTGTAACCGATTTGAAGATTTTGGGGGTTTTGGACAGTTTAAGCTCGGAACATGGAATTAAAAAACATATAGGGTTAAGCGTGTGTGAGAGTGTTACAAGCCCTATGCTCGTTGGCTTTTTCCGGCCTGTCATTTTACTACCGCCTATTAAAATTTCAGACGATGATTTTTCTCTGATTCTAAGACATGAGTTGATTCATTTCAAGCGGCATGACCTCTGGTACAAGGCAATGATTCTGACGGCAACCGTGTTTCATTGGTTTAATCCGGTGGTGTATCTTATGGCAAGAGCGGCAGCGGAACAATGTGAAATCTCCTGTGACGCATTGGTTTTACAAAACGCAGATTATCAACAGCGAATGCGATATGGCGAAACCATTATTGATGTTGTCAGGAATGGGGAGAAGCTCCAAACAGCATTATCAACTAATTTTTATGGAGGGAAAAAAGGTTTGAAAAATCGCATTTCTTCAATCATGGACCTAAAGCGTAAGAAGGCTGGCGTTTTAATCCTTTGTATGGCGCTGGTGGGAATTATAATGACTGGATCAGCGCTGGCCGCAGCAGATAACGCAGATGGCCCGCCAGAATCTATTACTACTCCATCTGTTACTTCGTCTAATAACAGCGATAGCGTTAATGATAATAGTAATAATAACGAAGTAACGCGCCTCAAGGAATTGTTGCACCGACTCTACATCGTTAACGGTAAGTAACTCATTGAACTGCTCGAAACACACCAAGCAGCCTTTGGATAAGAGCCTCGGTGAACACCTGTTGAGGCAGAAATTATAATGAGGAAGTGTCATCCACTTCCCTAGGAGTAAGGAGAAAGGCAACCTTTTAGCGGGTTGCTTTTTTTCTTCGACTGACCATTTAGCATACAATACCTATCTTCCGTACTTTTTAAGCACTGTTCCAGGTTATTTCCAAAGTTTCTTTCTTCCGCTGAATTACTCTTTAAATTTTTGGCAGCCAAAATGATACCGCTAAAAACTTCCCTTATGACGTACAACGTTTCATTGCCTTTCTCGGGTTGCACCCTGGTCATATGTTGTTTAAAAAAAGCGTCATATCTTCCCTTCATAAGTCGTTTATAGAGTAAAGGCGAAACATCATAATGCATTTGGACAAATTGATACCGAAAATAGATTGGAAAACTGTAAATAGAGAGGACGGTGAGAAAATATGGCGCTCAACGATAACCAACGTCGCGCCATTAGAGCATTATACATGGAAATGTATTATTTATTGTCGGCATATGCACAAAACGTGCTGAGTGACCGTTCACTTGCTGAAGAAGCTGTTCAGGAAACATTCAGAATTGCATGTGCTAAAGCCGACAAATTCTTATTTAGCCCCAATCCGAAAGGCTGGTTATTAAATACGCTAAAGAATGTTATTAGCAATAAAGTTCGCAGTCAGGCATCTCTCAAAAGTATAGTATTTTCTTCCTTGGACTTAGATGAAAACAATATCCCTGGAGATACTGATGTACCGAATGTTGATTTTTTGTACTCTGACTTGGCCAATAATGAAGACTATAAATTGCTTAAAAAGATTGTTGTGGATAAGTATTCAATGTTGGAGGCTGCTCAAGAAGTTGGAATTTCAGTGGAGGCTTGTAAAAAACGAGTTCAGAGAGCAAAGAAGAAGTTGAGAAAACAAGTCCAATAGAATCACGTTTGATAGAGATAAAGGATGCCTTAGCAAACTCACGGAGAAAACAGCCAGCCAATAAACGAAAGCTATTTTACAAGAAATTCACTTATCTAGATATGTCCTATCATAAAAAAGGGGCGTTAAACAGCGAAGAAAGGGGATGATTACTCCAAGGAGAAAGGTGAGAATTAGGAACTGGTCATCAAATCGAATGGAGATGGGGGCTTCCCGTTTTGAATAAATAAGGGGATGCGGATAATTCGCTATTTTGCATGCTCGTTTCATTTTTTTCGTCAAGTTTGCTTGGGATAGTTCGTTATAGTAGTAGATATACCCAGAAGGGAGCCGGAGTTTTGGAACATGTAGATCGAATGTATAAAGGGGGAATTTTATGAAATGACGAATCGAACATGGACAACGTGGGCGTCGGATCATTAAACCGCTTAAAGACGAAAGAACAATACAATTAGAGCTAATACAACCGAGTCAGCTCCTTCTAGGGTATATCGGTCGTTGGATGAATGGACTTAAAAAATGACGGAGGTGGCAAGTTTTATGAAGGTACGCAAGTTCTTTTTTTCATTCTTGTCAGCTTTGATGGTTGCGAGCGTAGTAATGGTTGCCTCAGTATCCGCAGCGCCGGATTCGGGAAACAACTGTAGTTCTATTCCTAGCGGAGGGGAGCAGGGAATTTTTGCCGAGGATACGTCTCCTAGAGGGAAAGTTCAACATGTTAATAAAATCGAACCCATTATGGTAAATAACGCGTCAACAAATTCGATCACCGGACCTCTTTCTTCAGAAGATTTTTCGACCATAATGTCAGAATCTTTGCCTTTTGATTTTACATTCTCCTTTAAGGCGAATCTAACTTCCAGAAAGTTCAATTCAACCGGTGACAGTGTAACGATTGAAATAAAAGACTCTTGTTGGGTCGATTCTGACGGATACGAATTAGATGATCAGTATTTCGCTATTTATCTCTACACAGGCGACGGAGATCTGGTCGGGTATACATTAAGCATGCCTGTATGGTGTGACGGAAACTATTCGTCTCACTCAGTTACCTTTGACAAGGTACCTAAAGGAGATATTTATTTCGTTTTATCGAAGCCATATACCACATATGATTATGAGTTGAGCGGTTACGGTCAGATTCGCAATTAAAAGATGTGGGGAAGGGGGCATCTCTTCCCCGTTCACATCTGTAAAGGAGGATGCTTGAATTCACGAGTTGCAACAAGAATATGTAGTGTCGTAATATTTATTATATATCTCCTCTATGTACTATTTCATTTTACCCTAGATTATACATTTGATGTTAACAGAATCCTTTGATTTTATCGCAAGGAATGTTTTGGGTAATATAGCTCTCTTTTTACCGTTTGGATTTTTAATGCCCATTTTATTACCGGCAAATCATAAAAATACAGGAATTGAAGCAGCAAATAGTGATTGTACTTGGCCTGCTTACCACTCTAACCATTGAATTGTTGCAGCGATACGTTTTCTACCGTATATTCGACATGGATGACATCATCTTGAATATAATTGGAGTAGTTATTGGCTATTTTACATACTTGTTAGCCAAACTAATTATCACGAAGAAAAAACATCAAGGAGTGAATCATAATGCATCGAATAAATAAAATAATACCGGGAATTGTCATGACATTATTCACTGTGCTGATATGTGGAACGATTGTTCAAGCAGCAGTTAACAAGGAATCACATTTGCCTTCGGATGAATGGAAAGTACCGGAAGCTAGAGTACAACAGATTTTCAACCAGGGGCCGGCAACAGGAATAATCGATATCATAAATGTCACATTGAATGATATCGATCCGATCAACATGTATCAAGAGGTTGGATCCGATCGAATTACAAAAGTAGTTCTGGGTACATCTAAAGAAAATTCCTCAGAGTATGTGTTTGCGATCATTAGCAGTAATAAGGAGGATAAGGAACCGAGCGAGGCCATCGTACATGTCCTGCCGCATACCGTAGGAAGCAACCTCCGTATCGTTGGTGTTGGTTCGGGAAAGGATTTTTTCCTTCAGAATCAAGAGGGAAATGAAATGGTATACCGTATCGATTGGAACTCAAAAGAATACCCTGTGTCTTTTCTCAAAAGTTGTGCAAAGCGTTGTGGTTGAACACTTTAAAGATACAGACTTGCCCAGCCTGTGAAAGAGGCTGGGTTTATTTTTTTCGTCACACTTTCAACCAATCCTTGGATCGGGGAACGCTTCCGGAAAAGTTTGACGAATACAGGAAGAACCCTCTTAGCCTATATTCAACGGGAAAAACGTACAGTTTCCTATTGTCGTAAGAAATCAGGAACTCGAAGGGATAGGAACCATCTATCTAACCACCAAAGATTGTGGCTTGACATAAGGTATATGATGAGTCTTATGACAAGCTGAAAAGCCCAAATAAACAAGAAAAGAAAATAAGAACATTATATTAAGAATCGTCAAATATGGTAATCGCACAAAACGCAGGCCAAAGTTACTTCACAGCACCCGAAAGTGATTGGGGGGAAACTCGGTTGGAAATGAACAATATCGAGTAAGCATGCTTTGAGGTATAATTTTCCACAAGTCGGTGGTGTTTCATTACATTTCAAAACATATGGCGAGAACGATCAGGTTACATTCTTTCACTTTTTCTTGCTTAGAAAGTAAAACAACCAGATTAATAATAAAAATATTATTACAGTTGAATATGATACATTAGTGTTTGTAAAACGATTCATGTACCATAAGAAAATAAGTAATAGGGCTGCTCCTACATGGCCATAAATTAATTTGTTTTTTATCCTTTTCCTCAAAAATAAGGCCAGTAGGATCATTAAAACGCTGATTGTCACTGAAATTAAATATGTGTCTGAAGATAGATCTAATAAAGGTACGCCTATAAATGAAAGTACAAGAATTATAACAATGAGACCCTTTTGGTTCTTCTTAAAAGACTATGAACGAGTCGGGCTTTCCTTCCCTTGGCTTGCTGGACTCGGAGTACACCTTCTTCCGGTAAAAAATCGGTGGCACTGATCGCTCATAAAAATAGAACGTGACGTTTGCCATTGTCGTCATCGTCATCCTTGTAATTTATCGAGCGTTTTCCGAATGGTTAGTCGTGCGATTCATTCCTTCTTTGTATGATGCCAAAATTACACGGGTATACTTTCTTTGAGTCATGTTTCTTACAAAAAGGATTGCGCTGAACCAGTTGTAAAGAATCCTGGAGGTGAAAATGAAAAAACTAACTCTAATTATGCTGCTGATTACGGTCGTTTTGGTGCAACTGGTTGCCTGGCCGGTTGATAAGATCCTCGCTGAAGAGAAGGACATCGAAAAACACCCCGACTGGAAAACGCTTGAACAAATTTTCGGTCGAAAAGGTACGGTGCAAGACGGTGTATTCAAGGTTACATTGCCTCGGTCCGATTTAAAAGTAAAAGTCGGTGAAGTCATGATCGAGCCGGGTCTTGCTCTTACAGGCTGGCTCGCCTTCAAGCCACACGGAAACGAAACGATGATGATGGGCGATCTCGTTCTGCTTGATACGGAAGTGCCTCCGGTTATCTCAAAACTAAGCAGCAGCGGCATTGACATAACGGCTTTGCATAATCATCTTATTAACGAAATACCTAGCGTTATGTATTTGCATGTTGAAGGGCACGGCAAACCTACGAAGCTTGCCGAGAACGTGAAGACGGCTCTAGCTAAGACAGGTACTCCCCTTACTCAGCCTTCTGGCATTCCACAACCTTCTACTTTCGATTGGTCTAAAGTTGAAGCCATTATGGGTCGGAAGGGACACCGCAGTGGGAATCTTCTACAGTTCAACATTTCGCGCGCGGAAACGATAACAGAAAATAATGTGGTAATCCCTCCATTTATGGGGGTAGCATCACCAATCAATTTTCAAGCGGTCGGAAAGAAGGCAGCAACGGCGGGAGATTTCGTCCTTTTGGCAAGCGAAGTGAATCCGGTGGTTCGTGCTTTGGAAGAACACGGTCTAACCGTCACGGCAATACACAATCACATGTTGTTTGAATCTCCGCGGCTGTTCTTCCTGCATTTCTGGGGATATGACAATCTCGAAAAATTGGCTCGGGGTCTGAAAGCGGCACTGGAAAAAACGAATCATGTAAAAGAATAATGAAAGAAATACGCTCCACAGCCGATAAACCAGCTCGTGGAGCTTTTTTATGTCTTCGTTTCGAAACATATTGTACCACTAACCAATATATGGTATTGTGTTGTTTAGAATTTTTTTGGATATAAGCAAACTATAAAGAAATCTGTAAGAAAAAAGGAGAAATCTTATGGCGCGTATTGATGAAATTGAGTCTGATGTATTTCGTCTTTCAATTTTCTCAACGGAATCCGGATTCCAGTACAATGCATTTTTAGTCCGAGACGAGGAGCCTCTTTTGTACCATACAGGCCCTAAATCACTTTTTTCTCAGTTAAGTCAAACAGTTGCTAGCCTAATTGATCTTAAACAATTGCGCTGGATTAGTTACAGTCATTTCGAGTCAGACGAATGTGGCGCACTCAATGAATGGCTCACCATTGCACCTCAAGCTGAAGCTGCGACCGGGATTGTTGGGGCGGCGGTAAACGGGGAGTTCTCTATCAGACCGATTCGTTCGCTTCAGGATAACGAGGTATTCAGTACGGGGAAGAAAAGCTTTCGTTACTTGCGCACACCCCATCTCCCGCATGGTTGGGATGCAGGATTGCTATTTGAAGAGACCACCCGGACTCTCTTCACTTCTGATTTGTTCCATCAAAACGGTGATGTGGAACCAGTCACTGAGGCTAGTGTAATTGATCGGTTTAAAGAAGTGTTGCAAAATTCACAAGGTCCATTTTCCAACTATATTCCCTATACCTTGCACACAGAGCAGATGCTCCGTAAACTAGCAGATCTAGAACCTAAAACGCTTGCAGTGATGCACGGCTCTTCTTATAAAGGTGACGGTAAGAGTGCTATTGAAGAACTCATTAAAGTAATGAAAGAAATGTAAGAAGGCTGACATGTTTCTTGAACTAACGGAACACGACAGTGAAATTGATAAAATAACCGATTCGGATGACCGAAGGATGTGTCCGTATGAGTAACATTGATAAACGAAAGAGACTCGATGAAGAAATATTCACTTATCAAACAACTAAGGACAACAAAGTCTTTATTTACTGGATGGGTAAGCAAGTCAAAATTCTTTCCGGAAAGGCGAGTGATACATTTTTAAAAGCAATAGAAGGAAAGGATCATCATGAGACACAGTTAGCAATGGCTAAGATTACCGGAAACTTTAAACGTGGCAATGAGAAGGATAATAAGGCAAAAAAGTGAATTTGTTAGCTGACTCCGGTGACTCTGTCATCGCTTAACACAAGATTCACGCACAAGTTAGTGTCAACTCAGTGGTACCAGTGAAGCTGACACCACCCGCAATGCAGTTGGTTCATTTTTGTTTTTCCGTACTACCGTCCGTCCCTCGTAAAAGTACCTTCGGAACAAGCCGAATATAGAATAGTTCCCCAATAAGTTCTACAATGGTTTGCGTTACGATGACAGCAGACACTGCCTGATTCAGAGGTTCAGGCAGCGCCAGCGCAAAAGGAAGAACAACAAGAGAGTTAATGTCTGTTAAGGTACCTGTAAACGTATACGTATGAGACATTACTTGATCTCCTCTGCGTAGAGTGAATTAATTAATTTTAATACTATTATATATGGAGTGAATAAGTTCTTTGTTATTTTCGAAGTAATCTTCTGGAATTTCCATAGTTACCTCTAAAACATGCTCATCAGTCTCGACGAAAGCCAGTAAAATGACGCTTTTTGGTTCTGATTCGTCCCTTACTACATAATCTTTCGTACTCACATGAAAGACCATGAGATTTAACTTGTTTTTTAATTTCTCTTCTGAGCTAAGTTCAAATAAGCCTTTGTATGTATTACTTTCTTCATTGTAGAATTTACTTTTATATGTCTCTTTTGGAAATGTATAAATGTAAAAGATACTAGTAGGTGGCTTAGGTAGATTAAGGCTGTATGTTATATTATCATTACTTTCATAAACAGGTTCTCCCCATTCGGCAGGAATCTTAAATGATATTCCCGAGAATTCCTTTTGCGGTAATTCAATCCCTGAGCTACACCCTGCCAACCCTGTTGTCATTGTCACAATACACAAGAAAAAGACAATAAAAGACTTCATTTTCACGTTAATCCCTCTCAATCCATGATTTTATAATATAAAAAACTATTATAACACAAAGGTGAGTTGTTTAATATTACCAAAAAATTTTATCCATAAATCGAACCTTTTCGAATGAACGAGGCAATATAGATTGTAAGCTTACGAAGGAGGGCCCTTTTTTCGTGAAAGACATCAACATAGCGTATTGGATTGAACGGATGAAGGAGGGGGATCCATCTGCATTTCGAGTGATTTATGAATGGTCATTCCCCGAAATCTACCGCTCTGTAGTGTTTCTGATGACTGAAAAAAATGAAATAGAAGATGTAATGAACGAGATTTATTTTCAACTGTGGCGGTCCATCGCCAATTACGATGCGAATCGTCCCTTCCGATTCTGGATGCATGGCATTGTCTTGAAGCAAGTACAGAAGTGGAGAACCAAAAGCTGGAGGAGGTTCCGAATCTTCGAGAAGAAGCGGCTCTTGGAGGTGGAAGAGCATAGTTTCTCGGATCGTCAGGTTCTTGAGGTCGAGACCCATCAGGAGATGCTGGCCATCGTGCATCAGTTATCCTACAAACTTCGCACGGTGATTATTCTGCGCTATTATCACGACTATACATTCGATGAAATCGCTGAATTGCTGAACATACCCGTAGGCACGGTCAAATCCAGACATCACGCAGCACTGGGGAAGCTTCGCGAGCTTAGCCCATATCGTGAGCCAGGAAAGGAGAAAGAACTTTATGTCCATTGAACAACAACTGCGCGATAAGCTGCAGGATTGTGCGGAAGCAATGGAAATTCCATCCGAAATGCAGGAGCGCATTGAAGAAGTTTCTTACGAACGTTATCGCAATGATAAATATAAGGCAAAAACAAAGCCGAAAGTTCGCATGGTTGCATGTGTGCTTGCGGTTATACTTCTCGCGCCGGTTGTTATTTATACCGGGCCTGCCGTAGCGGCGCAGATTCGGGCCTTGCTCAATCTATCCGGGACGGAAGATGTACGCACCTTCGTCACCAAAGATGAGGATTCGAATTATATCACTACGAACTTATATGCGGATGAGATTAGCGGCAATAAGACGGCGCAAGAAATTCTTGCGCGCATTTACCGCGGGTTCCCTGAGACGAAGGACTTCGACATCGCGAGCGCACAAATTGCCAAAGGAATCAATGGAGGAGAGCAGTTCCATCGATTTCATATCATTCTGATGGAGAAAGGAAAGACATTCGAGGAGCCGCATAAAGAGGTTGTAGCCAATGTCGATGCGGAGACGGGACAGATTCATTATGTTCAAACGTTTGGTTTAGAGCCATTTGCTCCGCATGCTTCGAATTTGCAGGATTCGGAAGCGATCGCTCTGGCCAATGCATTCTTGAAGCAATTGGATGTTCGTTCCGATGAATATCTGCCTGAAGTGGCGGGAGCCCATGCTGATGAAGCGTCGGGAAAAGGCCAATCCATTGTCATCTACAAGCGTGCGGAGGATGGCAAGGAGATGTTCCAAGTGAATCTTCAAGAAGGAAGTACAAGTGTTGCATTCTTCTCTTCGGAGAAGCCGGGAAGCCATGATGCGGAATCGTCTCAGCCGTAGAGAAGGTATGGTGGCCGTAACGTTCTTGTTGCCGAGCGCTATTGGCTTTGCCTTATTCTATCTCATTCCGTTCGGGATGGGGCTTGTCTACTCGGTATTGGACCGGACGGTGGGCGGTTCGTTTGTTGGACTATCGAATTATCAGGAACTGCTGAGCAGCGATTCCTTTCGCAAAGCCGCCTCGAATACGTTCTGGTTCACGGCCGTGAATGTCCCGCTGATGCTTATGCTGTCACTTGGAATCGCGCTCGTGCTGAACCGGAATCTCTATCTGCGTCAATTTCTTCGGATGGCTTATGTCCTGCCGTTGGTTGTGCCCGTAGCCTCCGTCGTGATGGTGTGGCAAGTGCTTTTTGATTGGAATGGATCGCTTAACGCCTGGATGCACGCTGCCGGGCTTGAACAGATAGACTGGATGAAATCGGCCTGGGCGCGAGGGGTGATCTCCGTGTTCTACCTATGGAAACATATCGGCTACAATATCATCTTATTCCTTGCAGGGCTGCAAGGCATCCCGCGAGATTACTATGAGACGGCTGAATTGGAGGGGGCGGGCAAATGGCGTCAATGTTACGGAATTACCCTTGTCTATTTGACGCCGACGATGGTCTTCGTCGTCCTGATGTCGATCATGAATACGTTCAAAATATTTCGTGAAACGTACCTGATCGCAGGGGATTATCCGCATGACAGCATCTATACGCTTCAGCATTTTATGAACAATATGTTCCTCGCGATGGATGTACAGAAGCTGTCTGCGGCTGCGACGCTTATGGTGATAGGCATCTTTATTATCGTGGCTATGCTGCTTCGGCTAGAGAAGCGATATACGCAATTTATGGAATGATGCGGGAGGAAGAATGAAGAAGAGGGGTTTCATTCGGAACCTGGCGGTCACGCTGGTAATGGCTTGGATCGGGCTCATGATGCTTTTCCCTATTGTGATTACTTTCACAAATTCGCTCATGACGGAGCATGAAATTCGCGGCAATTACGAGCTGGTAGGTAAAATGCCGGTCGCTGCGCAAGGGGAGCCTCCTGCATTCGTGAATCTGAAGCTTATCCCGGATTGGCTGTCCTTCGAGCAGTACAGGAACGTATTGCTGCAGACGCCGACGTATTTGTTCATGTTATGGAATTCCGTCGCGATGGTCGTGGCGATCATTGCGGGACAGACGGTAGTAAGCGCACTGGCAGCGTACGCCTTTGCCAAGCTCCGGTTCAAGGGGAGAGAAGGCTGGTTTCGGGTGTACTTAATGACGATGCTCATGCCTTTCCAAGTGACCTTGGTTCCGAATTATATTATTGCTGACAAGTTGGGATTGATGAACACGGCTAGCGCGATCATTTTGCCGGGGATATTCGCGGCCTTCGGTGTGTTCATGCTGAGACAATTTATGCTATCGATTCCGTATGCGCTGGTTGAAGCGGCTCAGATGGATGGTGCCGGTCATTACCGCATTTTTTATCGGATTATGCTGCCTTTGATGAAGCCGGGGATTGCGGCGCTGATCGTCTTGCTCTTCGTCGATTATTGGAATATGGTCGAGCAGCCGTTGATTTTCTTGGAGGATGCATTCAAGCAGCCATTATCGCTTTATCTATCTAGAATTCATAAGGAAGCCCAAGGCATCGGCTTTGCCGCATCGCTGATCTATATGACGCCAATGGTTCTCCTGTTTTTATATGCGGAGTCTTATTTTATCGAAGGGATTCAAATGTCGGGGATCAAAGGGTAGCTCAGGAGAGGAGGGATAGGATGGCTACAGGGTTTACAGAAGCGCCGGATGCAAGAAAAAAACGAAACATAGCGTGGCTCTCCGGTCTGTTCTTCAGCTTGCTCCTGTTCCTTACTCTGGCGAGCAATACATTGCTGACGTTGCATCTGCCGAAGGTACGAACAGAACCAGGGAGGGAAGGAGCGTTAGTAACCACGTGGCGTGGCACGGCCAGGCTGATGCCTCGGCAACATATCGAATTATCGAACAAGGCGGAATGGTCGGTTCGGAAGGTTCATGTGAAAGAGGGGGATCGCGTGGCGAAGGGGCAAACGTTAATCACCTATGAGAATCCTGCTGCCGAGCAGGAAATCCTGGATGTACAGGCGAGTCTTGCAGGACAGCGGCTAACGTTAGTTGACTTGCAAGATGATTATATTGAAGCCGTACAAAATGACGACGAGATGCAGGCGCGCCGCTCGAAGCGGGAGTTAGAACGTGCGCGATTAGCCATTGGCGTGCAGGAGCGTAAATTGAGCACAATGCGGTCGGAGGCGAATGATCGCAGACGCATGATCGCGCCTTTTGACGGTGTTGTGACACAGGTACGTGCGACGCCGCAGCTGCCGTCGGGAAGCGGCGGGCCGGATATCAGCTTGGCGAATACGCAGCAAGGCTATCAATTCGAGATGATCATTCCGGATGCCATGGGCCTGAAATTGCGTATCGAGGAGAAGATGAACGTTGAAATCGAACATGAGGGAGCTAGAGTTCCGGTTGAAGGGATCATTGCCGACATTCGTCCGGTGACAGGCGTTGACGGAGGGACTCCCCTCCAAGAGGGAGCGGGAGGGAGTGCATCTCAGACGGCATCGGGTCAACGGGTCGTTGTGAAGATCCAACATCCGAATGTTCAAGCGAATGACCTTGTGAGCGTGGAATTGACACAATCGGAGAAGACGGATGGAGGCATGCTCGTCTTGAACCAAGCGATTCATCGGGAAGGGAAGAACAGCTATGTGCTTGTTATCGAAGAGCGTTCAGGCCCGCTGGGCAATACCTTTATTGTTCGCAAGGCTCCCGTCCGATTAGGGGGAACGAATGGCCAAGAAACCCTGGTGTTGCAAGGGGTATCCATGAAAGACCGCATCATTGTCGAGAGCAGCGAGCCGTTAGTAGAAGGTCAACGCGTAAGGGTCTAATGCGCTTGGGCCGCATCGATCCCATAGAGAATGTAGAGGAGAGGTTAGGATGAAAAAAAGTGGTGTACTTGGTTTGATCGTGGCGATAACGATGACGTTGGCAGCATGCGCCGGCGGACAGGCCGGCGAGGCGAAGCAAGAAGGACAGCAGGAACAAAACGGGAAGAAAATCGTTGTCTTATCCGTATTCCAAGCGGATCCTATGTATTCCCTGGCAGAGAAAAAGTATGAAGGGCAACATCCCGATGTGGATATTCAAATCAAGGAATACAGCCAAGGGGAAGGATCCGATCATGAAGGTGATCTTGAGAAATATGTGAAGACCGCCAATACCGAGCTATTGTCCGGGAAAGGGGCCGATTTGATTGCCCTGGATGTGAGCGGTCTGCAGGTTGGGAAATACATAGACAAGCAAGCACTTGTGAACTTGAGCGATTTGATGAAGGAGGACCCTTCTTTTGATTCCGGTTCATATGAGATGAACATCCTGGACGGGGCCAAGATGAAAGGGGGGCTCTATTCGCTGCCTCTGCGGTTCTTCTTGGACGGTCTTATGGGCGATGCCAAGGCAATTCAGCAATCCGGCGTAACATTCGATGACAGCACCTGGACATGGGGGGAGTTCATCGCAGCAGGCAAACGTTTGGCGGCAGCCGGCGGACATACGTATTCGCTGGGGAATACGCCGCCTGAGCTGATGTTGAACACTCTGTTCGTCGACAACTATACTCGCATTGTCCGTGAAGAGAAGCGCCCTGTAAGCTTCGATGTCAATGCATTCGTTGGACTGATGGAGCAAGTGAAGACGATGTATGCGGAGAAGGTGGTTACGGATGCGGAAGTTAGCGCAGGAGATTCTTTTTTTGCACCTTCTTTGATCCTGTCTCCTGAAGATTATTTCGAAGGGCCAGGGCTCTTTTATGAGCAAGGAAGGATCTATCGCAAGCCGCTCGCGTCTGGGCAGCAGGCTGGAGGCACCTTCGTGATGCATAAGGAATTAGGGTTAAATCGGAATTCGAAAGTGCAGGCGGAAGCGTGGGATTTTATGAAGTTCTTATTGTCCGAGGAAGTACAGACGATGCCTGGCCTGCAAGGATTCTCTGTCAATAAAAAGGTGAACGAGAAGTCGTTCAAGGATCTTGCGGACAAAGGCGCTATCGAGTTGCCAACGGGATCCTCGATCCCGATTCGGAAGACAGACATCGACATGATCAAACAGATGCTGGCCGATGCGGCCACGCCGCAAAAGAACGAGTCGAAGATTCAAGCGATTATCGAAGAAGAAGCGAAGGCTTATTATAGCGGTCAAAAATCGGCCCAAGCGGTTGCGGAATTGGTCGCAAACCGTGTGACGACCTATCTTAACGAGTAGACGGCAAATTCAAATCCGAAAAGAAAGGAATGATTCAAGGTGAAAAAATGGACCGTTGTATGTTTGATAACCGCCGTTATCGCAGCAAGCATAGCTGCTTGCAGTTTCCCAGGCAGCAAAGAGAAGGATGCTGGGGAGAACAGGACCGTATTGACTGCGCAGCAGGAACAACAGCAACAAGGTCAAGAAGATAAAGATACTAACGATAAGGAAAATGAGGCTGCTGAGCCAGGAACGATCAAAGTGTTCTCGAACATGATGTCGCTGAAGCTTCCACAGGGATTAGAGGTGCAATCGAATGAGACATCGAACGCGAAGCTTGTCTATACGGATAGCCATAAAAAAGTGAAGCTCGAGATGAAGCATGATCCGGAGCAAACGATGAGCGATGCTGGAATCGATGGGGCACGATTGAAGATGAAGTCGATCTTGGAACAAGACAGTGAAGGAGAAGAGCTGGAGTGGTTGAAGGATGAGACGCAACTCGTTCATGGGAAGCACATTGCGATCAATGAAGTCATCATCCCTTCCAAGAAGGGGGATGACACTTATCATTTCGTGGCTTGGGCAGAGTTAGACGGCGCACTTCTTGAAATTGATTTTACTGCTCCGGCTAATGAGAGGAGTGAATGGCAGGAGGCCGTTCATGAGATGGTGAAGTCGATTCAGATGTAGCATATTGGATCGTTAAGATATCCAGTCCGTGTTTTCATTAGTTCTAATCATAACCCTCCACTATAACACCAGACTTACAAGTGATGATATAGTGTAGGGATGAGGTGATAGAATTCATGAATACGTATAAAACAGCAGAAATAGCGCACAGCTTTGGAATCCACCCTAACACTGTGCGGCTTTATGAGGAACTTGGACTTATTCCAAAAGCGGAACGGAAAGCGAATGGTTATCGTGTTTTTACAGATTTCCATGTGGAGCAGCTTAAATTTGCGAGAACGGCTCTAAAAGTCGAGGTTTTGCAAAACGGTCTGCGAAAACAAGCATTTGATATTATTAAGACCTCGTCTGCGGGAAATTTTGACCAAGCTATTCATCTGACGGAGCGATATTACCAACAAATAAAAAGAGAACAAAGAAACGCCGAAGAAGCGATAGCGATTACAGAAAAGCTGTTGTCAGGTGAAAACCAGGAATTGAGCAACGCTATTTTAACCAGAAAAGAAACGGCTGACCTTCTGCAAATCTCAATAGACGCCTTAAGAAATTGGGAAATGAATGGTTTATTAATTGTGAAACGAAAACAAAATGGTTATCGTGTTTATTCCGATGACGAGATCAGGCGGCTGAAAATTATACGTTCTTTACGTTGTGCAAATTATTCCCTTGCAGCAATCTTGCGGATGCTGAATGCTTTATCCAGTGATCCAAAAGCGGACATACGAGAAGCCATTGATACACCCGAAGAAAATGATGACATCATCTCCGTATGCGATAAACTGCTCACATCACTGCAATACGCTGGGAAAAACGCTCGAATGATGCTCGCTCACCTTGAGGAAATGAAAAAGCAATTTGCAACAAACCCTACACTTTAACACCAGACATTACTCTGGTGTTATTTTATTTATGCAAAGAGAGAGTTTAGGAGGGATTTGATAACGTGGAAACAACGATCAAGGTAGAAAACTTGAGCAAGTCATACGCCAACGTCAAAGCAGTTGATCATCTCAATCTATCGATTTGTCGTGGTGAAGTGTTCGGCTTGCTGGGCGCAAACGGTGCAGGCAAAAGCACCGCCATTGAGTGTATATTGGGCACCAAAAAACAGGACAGCGGTACGGTGTCCGTATTGGGAATGGATCCGCACAAAGAACGAAAAAAACTGTTTGAGAAGGTCGGAGTTCAATTTCAAGAAGCCAGCTACCAAGAGAAAATAAGAGTGGCGGAACTTTGTGAGGTCACTGCATCCCTATACCAAACCGCTACGGACTATACGTGCTTGTTAAAACAGTATGGGCTTTCCGACAAGTTGAAAAGCCATGTAAGCGAACTTTCGGGAGGACAGAAGCAACGACTGTTCATCGTTCTTGCGTTAATTCCAAATCCCGAGGTTGTTTTTTTAGACGAGTTGACTACCGGGCTTGATGCGAGAGCAAGACGGGATGTGTGGAAAAGTCTTTCCGACTTAAAAGCTAAAGGGTTAACCATTCTGTTAACCTCTCACTTCATGGACGAGGTGGAAGCTCTCTGTGACAAAATCATGATTCTGAAACAAGGGAAAAGCATTTTTAACGGGACAGTGCAAGAAGCGGTTGCGGCCAGCCCTCATGAGAAATTTGAGGATGCATATCTCTGGTATACAGACGAGGAGGAAAAAGAATATGAGAGCATTTAGGGCGCTGCTCAAAACAGAGTGCAAACTGTCGTTGCGCGGGATGGACATGTTCATCTTTGCGATCTGCATGCCTGTCGTCACGGTGATTATTTTAGGGGCGGTATTCGGAGATAGGCCGGCTTTCGATGGCGCAGCTTATACCTTCCTGGAACAATCCTTTGGAGCGGTGGCGACAATTGCGATATGCGCCGGGGGAGTGATGGGCCTTCCTTTGGTGGTATCCGATTACCGAAGCAGGAGGATACTAAAACGCTTTAAGGTAACGCCGACCAGTCCGGCCCTTATCCTAGCCGTACAAGTTATCATTTATGCGATTTATTCCATTGCTTCGCTTATCCTTGTTTATTTGACTGCAACCATTTTCTTTGGTTATCAATTTTTTGGCTCATGGCTGCAATTTTCAGGCGCATACTTATTGGTCATGCTGTCCATGTTTAGCATAGGACTGCTGGTGGGGGGGCTGGCGCCAAACATGAAAACAGCAAGCGCTGTAGCCAGCCTGCTATATTTTCCAATGCTCATTTTTTCTGGCGCTACCTTGCCTTATGAGGTTATGCCTGCGGCGCTTCAAAAAGTGGCCGATATATTGCCGCTGACACAGGGCATTAAGATGTTGAAAGCCACTTCACTTGGCATGCCAATGGATGGTGTCATCATTCCTGTAGTTGTGATGATTGCACTTACAGTGATATGTATGATTCTGTCTCTTCGCTTTTTCAAATGGGAATAATTCGCTGACCGTAAAGATTAAATGCGCGCTTATAAGGTCCTTCCTATGGCAGTAATGCGATCGTGGATTAACGGGGAAAACCGGGGGGACGTATCCGCTAATCGCTATTACCCGACAATGATATTTGAGTTAGCGTCAAACATTGTGCAAAAAATCGAGCTCACCAATCAAGGCGTAAATTCAGGTCCTTATGATCAGAAGCCCTTAAGTTATAACGATCTGAAGATTGGCGATATACAAATCGGCGATACGAGCGATAGCATGATTGACCGATATGGCGATCCTAGTAAAAAAACGACCGTGCATGGCATTGGAGATCCGGAATGGATTTTTGAAAAATACGGGATCACCGTTTTTCTTGATCCGGTTTGGGCAATCCGGGTAACAAGTCCATTTTCGGGGAGCACTCCTAGAGGGATTCGAATCGGGAGCATAGGGGACGAAGTTAGAAAGGCTTATCCGGATAGTTTTCTAGATTCCGATTTTAATCGCATAGTACAAAATTCGACCGATGGCGTCTATCAACTCGTATTTTCTCTGAAAAACGGAGCGGTGAGCGCAATTTTCTTACAAATCCCCCATGGCCTGACGACCATCGCCATAAATGAAAATAGAGTTGCAAACTGTATCCGTTTTTGGGGTAATTAATATGGGCAGATCATAGGTCGAAAGCTTTTTGGTGTATCAATACCGTAC
>NZ_CAKKLI010000061.1:0-26978 GCF_918697855.1 Paenibacillus sp. CECT 9249
GCTTGCGCGAACAGGCTCACGCTATATGGAGGCATCCTTTTCCTTTTCTGTGATACGGACATTATATTCGTCAATCCCTGGACAGGCAATACCGTCAGCTTTCGGGCATTATGCTTCAGCGTAAACACTTGATCTTTATATGTACTTTTTTGGTAATATTCGGAGGATGCTCGAGGGATGATTTTATTGAACAGCAACTTGAATTAGGCGAGAAAGATTTTCAAAGTGATCTTGATGGAAATGGAACTTTAGACTCTGTTTCGCTTTTAAATGACGGAGACTACCTCGTTTTAACTGTAAACAACTCTACAAAGTACCTTCCTTTGCAAAGTGAAGGTTACGATATCAATGACCCGCACCCTTTTTATGAGGAACCAAAAGTTCGTATTTGGAATCAAAAAGATTCAAAGTTAAAACTAATCCTTGTATCATTAATTTGGAATAGCAATAAAATTGGTACAAAAATAGGGCTGTGGTCGTTTGTTTATGATCATAACGAGATTATAGAGGTTTGGTCTCCTGGAAAGATGGTTAATCAAGAGATTGAATATAACTTGAGCAATTACAATAATGGGTCAATCGATATAACTTTTTCTGATCTTGGTATCTCTCGAAGAATTTCAATAAATAGTGATTACTATGATAATTACTTAATTTCCAATTTACACGGAAATATTGATGTATTGGCAAACACAATGTTTTTTATTAATGATTATGATAATGACGGATTCCCTGAAATTGTTATAAAAAAAGCCATAACAACAGGAGCGATTAGTTGGTTGCCATTTTCGAGTATTTACGAAATTTATAAAATTGAAACTGATGGGCCAATTTTACTAAAGGCTTTTACGGACGATAATATTGATAGTGTAAAAAATGATATATAAGTGCAAATTGCATATCCATCACTAATGGGGAGGTTAAACTCACAGTACTTTCTCCTACTGAAGACTGGGGATCTCTCAGCTGACCGCTGGCGGATCTTCAGTCTTTTTTATGCGACTCTCTTCGCCGCTGATAGGAAAATTCAGGTTTTCCCTCGGATATACAGGCATCGATCCTCGACAAAACGAATGGAAAAATACATCTCACAAGGATTTCAGCTGGATTCACGGGAGATTTTATAACCATCGAGGGTCTTTATCAATGAATAAAAAAATAATTTTTGGTCATGAGGTTTGCTGTCGACTACATAGAGATGAGACGAATTTTCAACCATGGTTTAGCGAGCAAATGATTGGAATCGATGGAGTTATAAAGTTTGGAAAGTTTGAATGCGCTAATAATTGACGAGGATGGAAACTATCAGACGGTGAGTGTGTAAAGTTGTGATAGCCAGAATGAGAAGTAGCCGGCAATATTTTTGTATCGAAGAAAGCAAGTAACCGCAACGACTCTGAAAATAATACTTTACTCCACGGCAAGCTAAATATTTCCGCTAAGTCTACAACAGACCCAATTGCAAAATCATCACAGAAAAGCTCTCATAATTGAGGGCTTTTCTGTTATTTTGGGCAATTTGAAATTGTTTTTGATTTTGCTTCCACAGCCGCAAAGGATCGTATGCTTCAAAATTTTAATTGGCTGCTGGCACATGGGGCATACACTTTGATGAAGCGGATCGTTCAGCTTCACCGCTTTCTCCGTACTTGACGCAATTTCGCTTGTTTCATACCATCGTCTCCCATGATCCCAAACGGCTTGGGTTACTTGATTTCCCCTGTTGCCACGAGAACGGCTCTCCCCAGTGTATGGCTTAGCATGGTGAATCCTAAGAGAGCCGGCGTGGAGTTAGGCTCGACGCCGATATTCTCGACATCCAGCGCATGAACGACAAAATAATACCGATGAGGACCGTGTCCCGCTGGAGGCGCCGCACCGATAAACCGTTCGAGTCGTAAATCGTTCGGCAGTTGCAAGGCGCCTTGCGGCAAGCCGCTGCCATGCTCATCGCCCGCGCCGGTCGGCAGTTCGGTGACGCTGGCAGGGATGTTGATGACGGCCCAGTGCCAGAGACCCGATCCGGTCGGTGCATCCGGGTCATACGCGGTTACGGCGAAACTCTTCGTCCCTGCGGGCGCACCCGACCATTTCAAATGGGGCGAAAGATCTTTGCCTCCCTCCACTCCTGACATCCCCGAGTATTGCTGAGGCGGTAGAGGAAGGCCCTCGGCAATGTCGTTACTCGTCACCTGAAAGACTTCGACTTCTTGCAATTTGGCAAATGGGTTGTTGCTCACTGTAAATTACCTCCTTCTTAAAGTGTAAATCGATTATACATATAAGAATCGATTTTGTAAATACAAATCGTTTAATTTACAGATTATCGAATTTTTTCTTTCCTTTTTATAAATTTAGGTGTAAACTATTTAAACGTGTATAATACCGATGTGCATGAAGGATGGTGCTGGCTTCATGGCCAAAAGAAACGGTTCGTCCACTTTAAGCGAAAATGTCACGAAGAAACTGCAGTCCGATATTCTGGCCGGACAATATGAACCGGGCTCTCCGTTAATCGTTTCGGAACTAGCCAAAGGTTTCGATGTCTCGGTTGCCGTCGTTCGCGAAGCATTGACACGGTTGGCGACCCAAGGCCTCGTCTTGCAAAACCCGAATCACGGATTTTCAGTGAAGACGGTGTCGGAAGAAGAACTGAATAACATCATACAGGCGCGGTCGATCAATGAATCCGAAGCATTACGCCTGTCCATCGCCTATGGCGATCTTACATGGGAATCCAATGTAATCGCCGTTCACCACAAATTATCGCAAACGGCCGAGTACAAGGAAGTGAATCAAAAGCTTGTCGTTAGCGAACAGTGGTCCGACATCCACCGTCAATTTCATTACCAACTTATCGCCGCATGTCCCAATCCGGTTCTCTTGGATATTTGCAGACGCCTTTGGGATTTGAGCGAATTTTATCGGCATTATTCGACCCCGCAGCAGCAAATTCGCGATGGCCGTGCCGAGCATAAGGCATTATCAGATGCCGTTCTTGACCGCGACAGCGATCGTGCCGTCAAGCTCTTTAGAGCGCACATCCAACTCACCGCGGATATCCTGTTTGACAACCGATAGGTGGTTTATGCAACAAATCGCCACCTTTACCCAAATTCGTTGTACACAAGTAGAAATATAAAAAAGGAGCAGTTTGTCTATGGCAACTGCTCCTTTATTCAATTACGACGATTGAAGAAGCGACGGCAACGGCAAGACATGGCTTCGTCGTCATGATGAATATGATCATTTTAAGGATTCCGACTCCTGTTGCAATTCAAGAAAGGACGACTTGTAAATTGTTGAACAACTTGGGGCAGGAGAGCTTCTTGGAATACCGGGTGCTTTAAGTTCGGAAAAATTAATCAGGCAACATTTTACCTTACACCATTTGTAAGTGTTTCTAATCTTTTATAATGGTTATAATGTGTATAGCTCAAATCGATCGATGATAATTTTGGAAAGTGACATTCAAAAAGGAGAGTTATACATGGTCAGCCAAGGAAAATTGCTGGAAGTTCAAGACTTGCAAAAAAACTACGGAAAGAAAAACAATATCACAAAAGCTTTAAACGGCGTTAGTTTTGATATTCTCCCAGGAGAATTTTTAGGAATCATGGGACCGAGCGGATCCGGTAAAACGACATTATTAAACTGCATTGCAACAATAATAAAACCGACGTCCGGGCGCGTACTTTTAAACGGCAATAACATCAGTGCTTTTGACAGCAAGAATTTAGCGGAGTATCGCGGCAGTCGAATTGGCTATTTGTTTCAAGACTTTGAGTTGCTGGATAATCTGACCGGACAAGAAAATATACTGTTGCCATTATCTATTCACGGGGTGAATTTTGCAAAAGCACGGGCTAAATTAGATGAGCTGGCAGGTTTATTGGAAATTACAGATATTCTTCACAAATTCCCATCTCAGATGTCCGGGGGACAAAAGCAAAGGGTAGCTGCCGCACGCAGTTTGATTTCCGATCCGGACATCGTTCTTGCGGATGAACCGACAGGAGCATTGGACACACGTTCTGCCAGAACGTTAATGAATAAGTTGGAAGCGATTAACAGAAGCAGTGGAAGAACGATTTTAATGGTCAGCCACGATCCAAATGCAGCAAGCTTTTGCTCAAGAATCCTATTTATTCAAGATGGTGTCATCTTTCATGAACTGCGCCGCACGCATGATGAATCGCAAGAGAAATTTTATGAAAGAATTTTGCAGGTGCTGGCTCAGCTTGGGGGAGGAAGCGCAAATGTTCTCTAGGCTCATTTATCGTAATGCGAAACGAAGTCGTAAGGAGAATTTCATCTACTTTGCAACACTTATAACCGCAGTAGCCTCGTTTTATATCATTCTTTCACTGGGCAAACAAGATGTTATTCTCTTCCTTAAGGAATTTGAAAGTGATGCGATCGATAAACTTTTAGCTCAGATGCCGATTGTATATTTGTTTGCCTTATTTTTATTATTTTTCTTGGTGTTGTTTGCCAACCGGTACCAATTAATTCGGAGAAGCAAAGAGTTTGGGCTTTATCTTATGTTAGGAACGCGCAAAGAACGCCTAATTCGGGGGCTCTTGGCAGAGGGGTTCGTCACTTCTGTTTTGGCACTCATTGGAGGCCTTTTAATAGGCGTATTTTTAGCGGAAATCATCAGCTTGACGGTTTCCAGATTCGTCGGACAGGGAATTATCGGTCATCAAATAAGCTTGTCGGTAAGTGCGATTTTCTTTACCATTATCGGTTTTTTATTCATACAGTTTATAGCATTAATCATTCTTGGCGGAAGATTATTTCATCAAGAGGTCCATCAATTACTTTATGGGCAAATGGATAAGAAACAAGATATGGGGCATGTTAAAGGCAATATACTCCATATATTAGCAGGTTCTATCTTACTGGGCGTGGCATATTGGATCGTTTTTTACCGTTTTATGGATTTTGCAGGGCCTCTTCTGTTTGCGGCATTGGCGCTAGGAAGTTTAGGAACGATTCTTTTTATGAGGGGATTTGGAAAACTGCTAGGCTTATTGGCAAGCTTGTCCGAGCGTAAATCTACGAAAGGGCTGCGAACATTTACATTAAGACAGTTTCAAGAGAACGTAGCTAATAAATCTGCTTCCGTTGCTGTTACATCGATCCTCATCACGTTGTCTATCATTTTGATAACAAATGGCGCTTCAACTATGATAGGTTTAGAAAGTGTTTTTACTAGGAGTTCCTCGCTATATGATTTTACTGTTAATGGGGATAATCAAAGGGTTGAGCAATTTCTTACCTCAGAAAAAATGGTGCCGTATGTAGAGGACTTAAACCTATTGGAAATTGGGAAAATGAAATATCGGGATGAACGCGGGGAAGACGACTCCCCTTTGTCGTTGGTAGACTGGTCTAAATTAAGAGAGCAAATTATTATGGCTCTGCCAAGCAACTATAAAGAGCAAATTTTATCCGGAGAAATGCAGGGTTACAGTATCAGTTCGGATAACCCTGAAGCACTCAATCTGTTTGGGGTTCTGGAGATTGATGCAAAATCGCCTTACCTCATTCCCGAATCATCGTATAATGGACTTTTGAAAGCGATAGGAGAAAAACCGCTGAACTTACATTCAGATGAAATTGCTTTATACTTTAATCCCGATTTTATGCCAATGGATGATCCGGAAAGCCTGCCCGTACTCGATCGTATTCTTGAAAGGGCTGCGGAAGAAGGGCAAAGTTTGATGAGCATTCACGATCAGGCCATCTATATACGCCCGTCAACCCCAATGAGAGGATTGGTAGCAGACCGTTCCGTACAAATTCATTCTGCATTCATCGTTCCTGAACCTATGTTTGAACAATTATTAAATAAGGAAACCTATATGACGTATTGGAATTTTCGCATCCCGCAAAAGCTGCAAGACGAACAAGGTTTAATGAAACCAATGATGGAGGCTCGAGATTTATTAACATCTTCAGGCTTCGTGTTTGAAAGTTATTTACAAAACTTTGGACGCAAACTTTTCTACGTTGTTGCCGGAAGTTATACGACACTATATATGGGATTCTTATTCCTGGTTATTGCCTGTACGGTATTGGCTTTACAATTTTTGACGCAGATGAAGCAGACAGGCGGGCGCTATGCAACGCTTTCCATGTTGGGGGCAAAACGCAATCAAATGAAAAGGTCTATGCATAGACAGGTGTTGTGGACCTTTCTGTTGCCTGTCTCTCTTGCATGCGTGAGCGGAGCTGTTGGGATAAGAGCTATGATTTCATTTGTTATGATTCGCATCGAAGACAACGCGTTGCTTTATCCGATTGCCTTTGCCTTTGCATGTATTGTGATCGCAACGATGGCGATTTATGGCGTAGCAGTTGCCCGTACAGCAGATCATGAGATCGATAAATTGCGTTGGAAGCCAAATATAGATTAAGGAACCGTTTAATATCCAATTGAAGGAGGTGCCGAAGTGGCGAGGATTCTCATTGTTGAAGACGATGCATGGATGAGAGAAGAGTTAACGGATATATTGCAAAAAGCCGGTTACGAAGCAGCAGCCATTACAGATTTTCATGATATAGCTCTTCAAATCGCCGCTTTGGCGCCGGACTTGGTCTTGTTAGACATCAATTTGCCGGAACAATCAGGATTCGAAATATGTAAAAGTCTAAAATCAAAAGGGATTGGTCCCATATTGATTCTTACCTCTAGAGATAAGTTGCAAGATGAATTACACGGTCTTCATTTAGGTGCGGATGATTATCTCACAAAACCATGCAATCGAGATCGATTGTTAGCGCGCATTCAGAACCTGCTAAGAAGATTTGAAGGACAACCGGGCTTGATCGATGGCGGCAATTTTTCGCTGGACCCCAATACCTTTACGTTGTATAAGGGATCTCAATCGTTATTATTATCGGCTAACGAAGGGAAAATTTTATTGGCTTTAGTCCAGCATCGGCCCGAGATGGTATCCAAGTCAACACTGAGTGAACTTTTATGGGGAACAGACCAATATATAGACGAAAATGCACTTCAAGTCAATCTCACTCGCTTACGAAAAACATTGCGGCAACTCAACTTGGAAGATCAAATTGAAACGATAAGGGGTCAAGGTTATCGACTTAGGGGGCAGGTGAAACCATGAAATGGATCAAGCAAATCTATGATTGTTTTCATGCTTATAAACAATGGTTTCTTATCGTCATTGTTACCAATCTCCTATTCATTTTTTTAGCTTGGCTAGCTTACCCCGAATCGTTTCAGGCTTTAGTAGGCCTCATGATTATTTTTACTCTAGCGATGATATCGTTGCCTGTATTCATGATCATTAGACGGCAAAAAAGAATAGAAGCTGTCTTTCAAGATTTTTTGGCAGAGCCGAATGAGACGAACGAAGAAATATTATGCCGGGTATCCCCTAAGACGCATTGGTCGTTTATCCGCAGCATGGGGACCGTCCTAAGATCATATCAGTCGGAACTTAATGAGCAGGTTGCCCAGTTGACCGATTATGAAAACTATATCGAAGGATGGGTTCACGAAATGAAAAAGCCTCTGTCATTGATGACATTGGTATTAGATAACCGCAGTGACGAAATGTCTCCCCTTGTTAGGCACCGCATGCTCCATGTTCGCGATCAAATGCTTGGGGACATAGAGCGAATTTTGTATTTTGCGAGGCTTGGGGCCGCTCATAAAGATTATATTTTTGAGCCTATAAGCATACTGGCATTTTGCAAACAGACCATTGAGAACCATAAGACATTATTAGATGAATCCGGGTTTCAAATTCAGTTCTTAGGTGAAGAAATGGAAATTTTATCCGACCGCAAGGGATTCGCTTTTATATTATCGCAAATCATCGCTAATAGTACGCAATACGTTGCGCAGAATCAAGATCGTCCCATTCTGACATTTGAAACGGTTCATGATGAAGTGAGCGATCAAACCATTCTAAATATTAGCGATAATGGGCCTGGCGTATCCGAAGAGGATTTACCATTCCTTTTTGATAAGGCCTTTACGGGAAGCAGGGGTGCTTATACAAGACAAGCAACAGGTATGGGACTCTTCTTAGTGAGCAAGATGGCTTATGATTTGGCAATTCAGTTGGATGCAGAATCAGAACTTGGTTCGGGGTTGACCATATCGCTGCGATTTCCAAATGTGAACAAAAAGCTGTTATACTAAGATACTAAACGAAACTTGCAGATGGAGTGAGTGAAGTGGGAAGCGGTACTGTCTTGCTGGTTGATGACGAACAGGGCTTGCTGGATCTATTGGCGTTTACCTTAAGGAAGTTCGGGATTGCCAATCTGTTAACGGCCACGACGGCCCAAGAAGCGTTAGAAATAATCGCCCGGCATGATGTGTCCTTGATTGTGCTGGATGTCATGCTCCCGGACGGCGACGGATTTGAGGTTTGCCAGCAAATCCGCAAGATTACCGAAGCGCCTGTGCTGTTTTTGACCGCCAAAAATCAGGATATCCATAAAATTAAAGGATTTGAACTGGGGGCGGACGACTATATTACCAAGCCGTTTAACCCGACCGAAGTCGCTGCGAGAGTTCAAGTTCATTTACGCAGAATGGCCAAGCTGCAAACGATGTCCAAAGCCGTCTACGACTTTGGGCATTTTGCACTGAACAAGCAAAGCGGGCAATTGTTCGTCCAGGGGCGGGAGGTCCCCTGCGCGCCGATGGAGTTTTTATTGCTGGCCTTCTTATGCGAGCACCCCAATTTTATTTTTACGGTAAGCGAATTATATGAAAAAGTATGGAGGCCATATCAGGAAGGCGATGAAAAAACAGTGGTCATTCATATCTCCCGAATTCGGAAGAAAATCGAGCCCGATCCGAGGCAACCGCAGTTTCTCGTGAATATGAAGGGACTGGGTTATAAATTAGTGAAAAAAGCGAGGTATGTTCCATGACCATTGTTCAACGCTCCATGCTGCTGTCCCTTCTGTTTTTACTGGCCTCTGTCTTGGTCATTTCCATCGGTTTTGTAGCCGTTATCGTCGTTTTGATTGTTCTGATGCAATATTTCCCGGCGCTTCAATTCCTGGATATCAAGGTTTATCATATCTTGGTTTTTGTTGGCGTTTTAGGACTCTATGTGTATACGGCCGGTTGGTTGATCGGCAAGCCTTCGCTCGCTGTGGTCGATTGGATGAAGGGCCTCTCCGCGGGGCAATACGACGTCAATGTTTATTGCAAGCGGTATTCCTTCCTATGGAATAAACAGCGGAAAATCAAACTTCGCTATATCCCTTTCAAAGATATGATGATTCGTCTTCAGGAATTGACGATGACGCTTGATCGCAACCGTCAAGAGGTTGAGGAAACGAACGGACTGAAGGAACAGTGGATTGCAGGAGTATCCCATGATGTGAAAACTCCCCTCTCGTACATCAAAGGATACCTTGATGTTATGGGCAGCCCGCAGGTTGAATTAGCCAAGGAGGAAAAGAAGCGGATCTTCCGATTACTGTTGCAAAAGGTGCAGGAAATTGAGGGATTGCTCCGAACGTTTCAGTTCAGGCAGGGAAAGCCCAGGGTATTGAAGACAAGAAGCGATCTTGTCCGTTTCTTGAGGGAAGTGACGCTCGACGCGGCCAATAATCCTAGATCCGCATCTTACCATTTCAGTTTCGAATCGGAAATCCCCGAACTGCAATATTATTACGATTCCAAGCTTCTCAAAAGAGCGGTTCAAAATGTTCTGATGAATGCCGTACTCCATAACCCGCCCGAAACGGCCATCGCCGTTCAGGTCAAAAGGGACCGTAACATCCAAATCATAATAACCGACAGCGGTGTGGGCATACCGCCCGCCATCGTTCACCGCCTTTGTCACCGCCACCCGGGCGATGCCCAGGACTTGGAAGAAGGGATCGGTCTGTTCGTTGTGAAAGACTTGATCGAGGAACATCAGGGAGAACTGGAGATTTGCAGCGTCCCGCAACAAGGAACGACCATAACGCTCAAACTTCCGCTTCATGACGTCAGGTAATTCGTTTACCTGACGTTTACTTTGTTCGCTTACGCTGTAGGAACAACAGTAAACAGAGGTGAACAAAAGAATGGCACAGTACGTACTTGAAACGAACTCTTTATGCAAACAATTTGGCGGCCAAATTTCCGTGGACCGGGTGAATCTACAAATCCCCGAAGGCTCGGTTTACGGATTTCTGGGACCTAACGGAGCCGGAAAATCGACAACGATCAAAATGCTGCTCGGCTTGATCAAGCCTGACGGAGGAAGCATCGCGATTTTTGGCAAGCCTTTTCCCAAAGCGCGGATTGAAATTTTACAACAGGTCGGATCGCTGGTGGAATCCCCCTCTTATTACGGCCATCTATCCGGATACAAAAATATGAAAATCGCAGCCACCCTTCTGGGCGTCCCGGAATCGCACATTGAGGAGGCGCTTGAATTGGTCCGCTTGACGGGCCAAGCCCATAAAGCGGTCCGGAAGTATTCCCTGGGCATGAAACAAAGGCTCGCCATCGCGATGGCGATCATCCATCGCCCCAAATTATTGATCCTCGACGAGCCTACCAACGGTCTCGACCCTTCGGGGATACAGGAAATACGCAGCTTGATCGTCGATATGCCGCGAAGGTATGGCATGACCGTATTGGTATCGAGTCATCTGTTATACGAAATCGAACAAGTCGCAGATCATGTGGGAATCATCCATCAGGGTAAGTTAATCTATCAGGGCACGCTATCCGCTCTAAGGGAGCAAAGCGGGGACCAATCGCTGGAACAAATTTTCCTCGGGATGACGGGCATGGGGAGAAGCTTATGATCAAGCTGATTCGTACGGAATGGATGAAATTAAGAACGTTCTGTCTTGTTCTGCCGGTCATTGCAGCGTTTCTCCTATTAGGCGTCACAAGCGGATTTTGGTATATCAATTTTCGCGAGGCGCCCGGCGGCGTATATTCCACGATGTCCGTAATGTACTTTTTCCTTTCTTTTACCCTTATGCTTAGCGCGACATTACTCTCCAGCGTCATCGCATCAACGGAGCATGAAACGAAAGGATGGAACCGGGTATGTTCGCTGCCCGTAGGAAAATCAAAAATTTATATAAGCAAATGGATCGTTACTTGCATGCTGCTGCTCGCTGAGGTGCTGGTCATTATAGCGGGAACGTTCGTGCTTTGGAAACTGATGTTTCATGAACCGGCGCCGCTTGAGATCCTAATTAAACAACCTTTATACTGCTTTTTAGCCGGATTTGCGTTTCTCTCCATTCAAATGTGGTTATCCACCGTGTTTGCGAACCAATCGATTGCTATAAGTGCAGGAACCGCCGGTTCCATGGCCAGCCTGTTTCTGGCACGTTCGACGTTTCCTGTCCTTCAATACATGCCGTGGACGTACCCTGCATTATCCACTCCGTTAGTTCCGGGCCATTGGCATTGGATCGTTGCCGGCTTAGCCGTCGGCGTCGTTTTGTTGGCCGCAGGATGTTGGCATTTTACCAGGAAAGATTGGTAGGAGGAGTAGCGATGAGAAGACTATTAACCGCAGAATTTGTAAAAATCCAATGGTGGCTTATGATCGCCCTTATTTTTATAAGCCTCCTTGCAGATGTTTTATTGGCAACCAGCAATTGGGGCATGCTGTCCGCAGTTTATGAACCGAATTGGCCTCATTATCTGATGTATATCATCAATCTGCATACGATGTTTTTCTTGCCTTTGTTTTCCGGGACCGCGGCCGGTCTGATCTGCTTGTACGAGCATCGATCGGGGGGCTGGAAGCAATTGCTTGCAACACCTTACTCCCGTTCCCGCATATATTTGGCCAAATTCGCCGTTTTGCTCTGTATGCTCGCCATCATGCAGTTGTTTTTCATCGCGGCGGAAGTCGGCAGCGGGATGATTGCCGGCGTTGAAGGCCAAATCGACTGGCTATTCGTGTTGAGCAGCGCCGTGTTGGGCTGGATCGGCATGTTTCCGTTAGCTGCCATCCAGTTATGGTTTTCGACGAAATACAAAAATTTCGGCATCGCTTTTAGCATCAATGTCGCTTGCGTCTTGTTGAACGTTATCTTCTCCGGTCTCCATTCCTTGCTGGGGATGTGGTTTCCGTTTATCCTGCCTTTCTATACCATGATGCCGCAGGACACCCCCTTCTCTCCCAGAGTACATGAATGGAGCTTGTATGCGATGATCGGAATCGGCTTTGTCTTCTATTTCTTCATGGGACAGTACATGTTCCGACAAAAATCGTTGGCAGCTTGAACCTGTGGAGGAAAGCAGACCGTCCGATTCTCCCGACCAGATCTTAACGGGCGGCGCCCGATAAATGTTTTTCGGTCAGGATCGCGAGCATTTGAATGCCGACTTCGTTATGCCCGCCTTCAGAGATGATGAGGTCGGCGTATTTTTTGGACGGTTCGATGAAGGCATCGTGCATCGGCTTGACGGTCGCGAGGTATTGCTGGTAGATGGAATAAATCGAACGGCCCCGCTCCTCCAGGTCCCGCAGCACGCGGCGGAGAATGCGGATGTCGGAATCGGTATCCACGAACACTTTAATGTCTAGCAGGTTCCGCAGCTTTTCGTCATAGAGCACGAACAGTCCTTCAACGATGACGATCTTGTTCGGCAGCAGCTTGATCGTCTTGTCGGCGGACCGGGTATAGGCGGTGAAGTCGTACACCGGCGCATAGGCGGCTTGTCCGCTTTTCAGAAGGGAGAGATGCTCTACGAGCAACTCGTTATCGAAGGCGAAGGGGTGGTCGTAATTGGCTTTCACGCGTTCCGACATTGTGAGGTGCGATTGATCTTTATAGGTAGTTATCCTGTGAGATGAATGTTACTTTATCCGTTTCGAGCTGTTCAATAACCGAACGGGCAACCGTGGTTTTACCGGAGCCGGTTCCGCCGGAGATTCCTATAATGAGCATGGCGATTCATTACCCTCCTACAAATTCCCGTTAACATTCCAGTATTGTAGCATAGCCCGCATTTTTTTCATCTTGTACTTGGCCGTGGGGAAACCGTTTGTCCGAGGTGATGGATTCTAACGTGACTTCGGCGGCAGGCGAAGCGATTTCTTCCGCTTGCTTAAACCTAAAGCAATTTGTCCATGATGGAGAAACGGTTGCATGAATCCAAAAATAGTGGAATTTTTCCCAATGACCGTTTCCTTATGCCCGAAGAACATTGGCTTTATAATAATGTATGCGGTTACAAAAAACCGAAGCATGAAGAAAAGGGGAGGCAAATATGAAACGTATGAAAGGTATGAAACGATTGTTAGTCGGGATCTCTGCAATGCTCGTCATTACGTCCGCTCTCGCGGCGTGTGGCGGAAACTCCAATTCCAATTCGACCTCGGGCTCAGATCTGGCCCCGTCAACCAACACTGCCGAGGCTCCGCCAAAAGGAGAAGGTTCCAAAATCACTATCAATCTCTGGAGCTTCACGGACGAGATCCCGAACATGACGCAAAAGTATATGGAAACTCATCCCGACGCGAATGTGGAGTTCAAAACCACGATTATCGCAACCACCGAGGGCGCTTATCAGCCTGCTCTTGATCAGGCCTTGGCCGCCGGGGGCAAAGACGCCCCGGACCTGTATGCGGCGGAAGCGGCGTTCGTGCTCAAGTATACGCAAGGAGACGCATCCAGCTATGCCGCCAACTATGCGGACCTGGGCCTTGACGACCAAATGGTTAAGGACGCGGGCATCGCCCAATATTCGGTTGACATCGGCAGCAAAGACGGCCAATTGAAGGCCCTCGGCTATCAAGCGACCGGAGGGGCTTTTATCTATCGCCGCTCGATTGCCAAGGATGTTTTTGGAACGGACGACGCGGCCGCAATCAAAAATGAAATTGGGCCAGGCTGGGACAAATTTTTCGATGCAGCCGCGAAGCTGAAAGCGAAAGGGTACGGCATCGTTTCCGGGGACGGCGATATTTGGCACCCGATCGAAAACAGCTCCGACAAGGGTTGGATTGTCGATGGCAAGCTTCATATCGATCCGAAGCGCGAAGAGTTTCTTGATCTCTCCAAGAAGCTGAAAGACAATGGCTATCACAACGATACCCAAGACTGGACGGAAGCATGGTACGCCGATATGTCCGGCTCCGGCGCCCAACCGATCTTCGGTTTCTTCGGTCCCGCCTGGCTTATCAACTACGTGATGAACGGCCAAGTGAAAGACACGAATGGCGACTGGGCTGTTTCCGAACCGCCGACAGGCTTCTTCTGGGGAGGCACCTGGCTGCTGGCCAACAAGGATGTAACCAAGGACGACGCCAAGAAACAGGCCGTTGCGGATTTTATCAAATGGGTGACGCTTGATACCTCCGAAACGGGACTCCAGTATTACTGGGCTAACGGCACAATGAAGGAAGGCGAGCAAGGCACGAAGGACAGCGTTGCATCCTCCGTCGTCATGGCGAAGTCCAACGGCGAAGTTCCGCTGCTCGGCGGGCAAAACATGTTCGACGTGTTCGTTCCGGCTAACGCCAACGCTTCCGGCAAGAACTTGACCCAGTACGACGAAACGATTAACAGGTTATGGCGCGATCAAGTACGCGAATACACCGCGGGCAACAAGACACGAGACGAAACGATCGCCACCTTCAAGCAGCAGGTCAAAGACCAGCTTGGCATCGATAGCGAATAAGAAGGAGTAGAAGGGGCGGGGGAGATCCCGCCCCTTCATATCAATGAACGAGGTGAGAGCATGCGCCGCAAAGGTGTGAATTACTCGAAATACGGCTATATCTTTACCTTTCCGTTTGTCCTGGCATTTCTGATTTTCTCGCTGTATCCCATTTTGTTCACCGCAGTCATCGGGTTCACCGATATGCAGGGATTAATACCCAAACCGATTCATATTTTGGATGATCCTTTTCAAAACTTCAAAGATCTCTTCTTTGATAACGCCTCGTTCAGGAAGTCTTTGTTTAACACGGGATTGCTGTGGATTGTCAACTTCATTCCCCAGATCGTTCTCGCGCTCTTGCTCACGGCATGGTTCACGAACAAGCGCCTCAACATAAAGGGACAAGGCGCGTTCAAAGTTCTGCTATATATGCCGAATATTATCACTGCGAGCACGATCGCCGTCCTTTTCAGCACGATGTTTGCCTATCCGATGGGTCCCATAAACAGTTTGTTTCAACTGATGGGATGGTCCGACGCTCCGATTTACTTTCTTCAGGATAAGACGACAGCCCGAGGAATTGTGGCGTTCATTCAATTCTGGATGTGGTACGGCAATACCATGATCATCCTTATCGCAGGCGTTATGGGCATCAACCCCGCTCTCTTCGAGTCCGCGGCGATTGACGGTGCAAACGGCTTTCAAATCTTCTTCCGCATCACGCTGCCGAGTCTCCGTACGATTTTGCTCTTCACGCTGATTACATCGATGGTCGGCGGCTTGACCATGTTCGATATTCCGCAACTGTTCCTTCTGGGAGGACCGGACGACTCCACGCTTACCACGTCCATGTTCATCTATGGGCAAGCGTTCAGGGGCAGTTATTTGTACAATCGCGCTGCAGCGGCGAGCATGATCCTGTTCCTGATCGCGGCGGTATTGTCCGCATTGCTGTTCTACGTGATGCGCGACCGCGATGCGGCAAGATTGAAAAAAGCGGAAAAGAAGTATAGAAAGTCGATCCAAGCAGCAGTCAAGAGGGAGGTGTAATACATGGAAAAAATTCAGAAAAGCGGAGCCGTCAACCTAAAGATAAACAGGACGATTGTCTATATCGTTTGTATCTCATTGTCGCTCCTCAGCATCCTTCCGTTCTGGATCATGTTCGTCAACGCCACGCGATCTACGGCGGAAATCCAAAGCGGTCTCTCGCTGCTTCCTTCGACCCACTTTATGAACAACCTGCAAGTGCTGCTCGAGAAGAGCTTCGATCCCATTCAAGGGTTCCTGAATTCGTTTATGATCTCCGGTTCGGCAACCATCTTAACGGTCTACTTCTCGTCGTTGGCGGCCTATGGGCTTGTGACCTATAACTGGAAGCTGCGCAGCCCATTCTTTACCTTCATCATGTGCGTGATGATGATTCCTTCCCAGGCAAGCGCAATCGGATTTTATCAGTTCATGTATAAATTACATTGGACCAACAGCTTTCTCCCGCTCATTCTGCCTGCGATTGCCGCGCCGGCGGTAGTGTTCTTCATGCGCCAATACCTGCTCGCAACGCTGTCGTTAGAGATCGTGGAAGCAGCGCGCGTAGACGGGTCCGGTGAATTCCAAACATTCAACCGGATCATCCTGCCGCTGATGACGCCCGCAGTGGCGACGCAGGCCATCTTTGCCTTCGTTGCGAACTGGAACAACCTGTTCATGCCGCTGATTTTGCTGACACAAAAGGAAAAATATACGATGCCGATCATGGTTAGCTTGCTGCGAGGCGATATTTACAGGACAGAGTTTGGCTCGATCTATTTGGGGCTGTCCTTGACAGCCTTGCCGCTGTTCGCGGTTTATTTCCTGTTATCCCGGTATATTATCGCCGGCGTAGCGCTTGGAGGCGTGAAAGAATAACCGTCAAGCCGGCTTCATAAGAAGAAGAGCGGGACTGCGGGAACGTATCCATGCCGATACAGGACGATCTCCGGCCCGTTCGATATGCAGGCAATTTGTAGGGCTTTCCATGACACTTCGGCCGCCATCGAATTATAATTGTGGTACGATATTCAATAGACGATTCATGTCACAACGTTCAGGAGGGGACAAGATGGCGGCAATACCGAATGTTATAGAAGTGGCGGCGCTCGTCGGCGAACCTTCGCGCGTCGCGATGATGCTGGAATTGTTAGGCGGCAAAGCCCTTCCGGCCAGCGAGCTGGCGCGCGCCGCGCGCATTGCGCCGCAAACGGCAAGTTCGCATCTGGCAAAATTGGTCGAGGGCGGCTTGCTCGTCGTGGAAATGAGCGGCCGACACCGCTATTATCGGTTGGCCGGACCCGATGTCGCATACGCGCTTGAAGCGCTTAGCGCCATCGCACCACAAAAGCCGATTCGATCGCTCAAGGAATACGACCAGTCAAAAGTGTTGCGGTATGCCCGCACTTGCTACGACCATATCGCGGGAGAAGTGGGCGTAGGACTGACCGATCGGCTGCTTGCGCTCGGAATGATCGAACGTTCCGGCCGAGACTTTGTCGTCACCAAACAGGGGGATGACCGCTTTAAGCGCTTCGGCATCGATGTAGAGAATGTACAAAAAGGGCGGCGCCATTTTGCCCGACAGTGTCTGGATTGGAGCGAGAGGCGGCATCATATCGCCGGCAGTCTTGGTGCCGCGATTACCAACAGATTGTTTGAACTCGAATGGATTGCGCGTATTCCCGGCGGGCGTGCAGTACGAGTAACGGACGAAGGTATTAAAGGCTTGGCTGACGAGTTCGGCCTGATACTTTGACATGATGCCAATCACCTCAGCAACGCGTTGCATTCATCATTCGATGAAGGGCGAATGTTTTTCCGGCTATAATGCTTGTTGAGGTGATGAAAATGAATAAACAAACGAAAACGGCCATTCAGGTCATTCAGCCCAAAATACTGTACTTCGGTACACCGGTCGTATTGCTCTCCACTTTGAATGAAGATGGAACGACAAACCTTACACCGATGTCATCTGCCTGGGCGCTAGGGAATCGCATCGTGCTCGGGCTCGCCGGAGGAGGGAAGGGATTAGTCAACCTGAACCGCTGCGGGGAATGCGTCGTCAACCTGCCGGATGCGTCGCACTGGGGGCAAGTGGAAAGATTGGCCAGATTGACCGGTGCCAATCCGGTGCCAGACTGCAAACGGGAGCTGTACCGATTTGAACGCGACAAATTTTCAGCCGGCGGTTTCACGCCGCTTGCTTCAGATGTCGTGCGGCCGCAGCGGGTGGAAGAGTGTCCGTTGCAAATCGAGGCGCAAGTCGTCAACCTCCACGAGTCGGAGGGATTTGCCATTATCGAGGTAGAGGCGCAAAAAGTCCATGCCCACGAAACGATTGTGCTGACCGATTATCATGTCAATCCAACCGCGTGGAACCCGTTGATTTACAGCTTTCGCCACTACTTTGGCCTGGATCGGGAGTTGGGCAAAACCTTTAAGTCAGAGACATGAGACAAAAATCAAGAGCTCCCCGATCACGAGCTTTTCCACTGGCAATGCATCGAAAAAGGCTGCGGATTCGATTTCATGGAAGTCGTTATGCGTAATTGGCCGGCAACTGGCGGCCTCTCGGGCGGGCTAACGAAACTTGTACACTCTAATCGCCTGTAAATCACCTTATTGCTCATGTAACGAAACTACAACACGCTAATGAGGGGAAAAAGGCGGTAAAACCGCCGATTTCCAATGAATAACGATGCGTATTTTCGTTAGGATGGGAACGTCTTCATTTTGGGCCCAATAAGGATTGCCAGTTTCGTTAACGCATAGGTCCGCGCGGATCGCCTTCGAAATGTAGGGAGATATCCCCTTCTATACTGCGCAAGTAAGCCAGTTATATCAACGGTGGCGAACCGTTCTCATATCATCCGATATTTCCAATCGCGGATGACGATCACAAACGGTTGAGATCGCCTCGCAGCCTCATTTGGATTTACAATCATGGAAAGATGTGTGTTTTTGTGGTATTCTGTTTAATAATAAGCAATGCAGTCTTATTATTGGAGGAATATCAGTGCTTGTACATGATCGGCATAGACAAATCATGCAATTGCTTCATGAAATACAATCGGTCAAGACAGCGGATTTAATCGCTCGGTTCGGTGTTTCTTTCGAGACGATTCGCAGGGATCTCGAATACCTGGAAGAGGAGGGTTTCTTGAAAAGGGTTCATGGAGGGGCGACCTTGCCCGCAGCGGACTATCAGAAGGAGCTTCCTTTCTCCGTGCGGGAGATGAAGAGGACCAAAGAGAAACGCGAACTGGCCCAGATCGCCCTCCGTTTCGTGGAAGAAGGGCAGTCCTTATTCTTGGATGTAAGCACGACTAATACCGAATTCGCCAAGGCATTGATGGCCCGTTTTGATCGATTGACGATATTGACCAATTCCTTTCAGATCGCTTCGATCCTTATGGCGAAACCCCAGTTTACGATTGTCTTTATCGGAGGGGCCGTTCGTAACTCGGAACGTTGCGTGGTTGGAGATTTTGCCGAATCGTTCGTCTCTCAGTTTCATGCCGACCTTTTCTTTATGAGCGTGAGCGGCATATCCTTGACAGAAGGCTTGACGGATTACGGCATAGGCGAGATCCAATTGAAGAAGAAGATGCTGGAGAGGTCGAAGAAGGTAGTCGTGCTCGCAGACAGCAGCAAGCTTAACGCGGTTTCGCTCACACCGGTATGCGGACTGGATAAGATTGACCGGATCGTAACCGACTCCGGGGTAGACCATGATGTCCTTGAACGATACAGGGAAGCAGGGGTCATCATCGATTTCAGATAGATTCAAAGGAGGAAGAACCTTGCCGCAAGGTTCTTTTTTTTGCGCTTGGCAGCGCAGCGGATGCGATTACCCGCACGTCCGGTTCTATGAGGGGCGCATGTTCTGCATGCGCCTGCTCTATTTGCGCATTTTCATTTGACAGAACAAATATCCCGTGCTATTATCGGACGTAAGTTGTATATTTGTGTATTAATGGGCATTTTAATGTCTTAGATTGTATTTATGGGGGGGTATCTTGATTGTTCCACTCGCAGTTTTATTGGTGCTAGGCTCTGGTATAGCGCATGCGGTATGGAATATGTTGGCGAAGAAGAGTGAGAATAAGCAGTTGTTGTAACTATAAATGATGGGGAGGACGACTATGAATTGGAAAAAGTGGGGGGAACCTCAAGCTTATTTGTATATTTTGCCTGCGTTAGTGCCATATGCGGTCTTTTGGCTCGCTCCCATGGCTTATGTCGTGTATTTGAGCTTTACGGATTGGGATTTCATGAACCCGGTGAAGCCCTTTGTCGGCTGGGAAAATTATATCAACCTCCTAACGGATGCGAAATTTTACGACGCATTGGCGACAACTTGCTTGTTTGCGCTGGGCAATGTTCTTCCTAGTCTCGTAGGCGGTTTACTTCTTGCGTTATTGCTTAACAGGAAGCTTCGGGGTGCGGCTTTCTTCCGCACAATGATCTTTCTCCCATGGGTTACGCCGACGGTTGCCGTATCGATCGTATGGGCGTGGATTTATGAACCGCGAGTGGGATTGGCCAATACCATACTCGAGTGGTTCGGAATTGGGGGGTTGGAATGGACTAGAAGCCCGGAGACGGCCTTGCTTTCCGTTCTGATTGTCACCATCTGGAAGGGGCTGGGTTGGACCATGGTGTTCTATCTCGTAGCTCTGCAGAATATACCGGAATCCTTGCATGAAGCGGCAATGATCGAAGGAGCCAACCGACGCCAACGTTTGATGCATATTACGCTGCCGCTTATTTCTCCTACTTCGTTTTTTTTATTCTTGATTACAACGATAGATTCCATCCAGGCATACGATCAGATCAATGTGCTGACACAAGGGGGACCTTCGGGATCTACGAGAACCTTGCTCTATCTCTATTATGAATCCGCTTTCGAGAGGTACGAGATCGGTGAGGCATCTGCGGTAGCGATTATCCTTATCTTGTTGCTTGCTCTGATCTCTGCGGTGTCGCTTTATGTCTCCAGACGCCGTATCCATTATCTATAAATTGATTGGAGATGAACTTTTTATGCTGCATCGCATCAAATCGTGGCCTGTCAGTACGCTCCTTTATATAACGATTGGATTTATATGCGTGATGATGGCCTTCCCTTTTTTCTGGATGTTCAGCAGTTCCCTTAAGACCAATGACGAAATTTGGAGCGTACCGCCCGTCCTATGGCCGGCGGAGGCGAAGTGGACCAATTTTGCCGAGGCCTGGCAAGCGGCGCCCTTCGGACTATATTTATTCAACAGTATATTCGTGGCTGTCGCTATCGTTATCATTCAGCTGATTAACTCCTCCATGATAAGTTACGCCTTGACACATATGCGATTTGCTCTGAGTCGCGTGATCATGGCGATGATTATGGTCACTTATATGCTTCCGGTATCGGCTACCTATTTATCGAGCTACGTTATTCTGGCCCGCTTGGGGCTGTTGGACAGTTATACAGGGCTTATCGTATCCAATGCGATCTCGATCTTCGGTATTTTCTTGTTAAGGCAAGCGTTCCTGCAAGTGCCCAAAGAGCTGGTCGAGGCGGCAAAGATCGACGGAAGCGGGCATTGGCGCATCTTATGGACGATCATGATACCGCTCTCACGCTCAACTCTGGTCGTCATGACGCTGCTTTCTTTCATCGGGCAGTATAACAACTATCTATGGCCAATGTTGATCACGAAGAGCCCTCGTCTGCACCTTGTATCAGCCGGCCTTCGAAGCTTCTTCGTCGAGGGAGGCGCCTATGGCATGAAATGGCCGTTGATTATGGCGGCCAGCACATTAACCATCCTTCCGCTAGTGATCCTGTTTCTTGTTGCGCAAAAATGGATTATCAAGGGGGTGAGCAACGCTCATAGCGTGAACAAAGGATAACTGAAAGCGATATAGGAATATAAATTCAGGAGGTCATTCAATTGAAAAAGAACGATACGACGGCTATTCAAAGAATAGTTGAGAATTCGAGCATGAAACGTTCGGGGAGAAAGGGCTGGGCAGCCCTGTTGATCGCGCTGCTTCTAATGGTTACGGCCTGTGGATCGAACGGGGGAGCAGGCGGGGGCGATAAACGAAATGCGCAAGACAATACCGCTGCGAATGCCAGCGAAGGCGATGCCCCGGTGGAGATCGAGTTCTGGTACGGTCTTGGAGGCAAACTTGGAGAGAATATGCAATTGCTGATCGATAAATTCAATGCGTCCCAGAACGAAGTCATCGTGAAGCCGATCGTGCAGGCCAGTTATCCCGAGACGGAGAAGAAGCTGCAGGCGGCCATCGCAGCGGGCAACGTTCCGGCCGCCGTATTAGCTTCGAATCATGATTGGGCGAGTAAAGGTTACTATAAACAACTCGACGAGTTCATCGCCAATGACCCGGACTTCAAGAAGGAGGATGTCATTTCGACGTTCCTGGAACAAGGTCAGGTTGACGGCAAGCAGTACTTCCTGCCGATGTACGGGACAACGCAAGTGATGTACTATCGCAAGGACGCGTTGGAGAAGCACGGATACAAGCCGGAGGATCTCGGCACTTGGGAAGCGCTCTCCGACGCGGCCGCTAAGATGACGGTGAAGGAGGGGAACCAAACCACGTTTTACGGCTGGGAACCGATGTGGGACGCCGCCAATATGATCGACGCATCGCTTGGTAAGGGCGGCAGATTCCTGAGCGAGGACGGCAAGACGGTCATGATCGATTCGCAGGAGTGGGTCGAGACGTGGGAGTTGTTCCGCAAGTGGATCCATGATGATCGAATCATGCGTATTCATTACGGCGGGCAAGGTTGGGAGTATTGGTACAAGACGATTGACGATGTCATGCAGGGTAGAGCGGCCGGGTACACGGGATCGAGCGGCGACCAGGGAGATCTGGACTTCTCGATCATCGGCGCTATGGAGCAGCCGGGCTGGGAAGGTCACGGACCGGGCAAGCCTGTCGCTTCGGCGATTATGGCAGGCATCCCGTCGATGGCGAGCCCGGAACAACAGCAAGCTGCGTTTAAATGGTTCAGTTTCTTCATGAAGGCGGAGAACACGGCGTTCTGGTCGATAAATACCGGCTATATTGCGGTTCGCGAATCGGCAATGGAGGACCCGGAATTTGTAGCCTACAGCGAGAGCCACCCGCAAATCTTGGTGCCGCTGCAGCAAGCCACCCATGCTTCCGCGCCGTTCATAGACCCGACGGGAGGCAAAATATACGATGCCCTCAAGATCGCGGCAGATAGAGTACAGATTGAGAATCTGCCTGCAGCGGAGGCGTTGAAAGAAGCGAAAGAGAGCGCGCAGCGCGAGCTGGACAAATTGAAATAACCCCGCGGATATCGTTGTTGGCTATGTTAGACATCATTTTGAAGGAGGAGAGGGGCTTGAAAATGTGGGACGAAGCAGGAGGTAACCGGAAGGGAGATGTGCTGCTCCAATTTCAGGTGATCACCGATACGCACGTGAAGGCTGACCCCGGACATACATACAACCGGAATTTGGCAAGGGCGCTGGAAGATATTAAACGGGAGGCGCCGGACAGCGACGGTATTATGCACGCGGGCGATATTACCGACCAAGGCCTTCCTGAGGAATATTCCGAGTTCCTCAGAATATGGCGGGAGCATGGAGCGGGATTGCCGGCCAGTTATTTCGCATCAGGCAATCATGATGTCGGTCTGGGTCATTGGCCTTCACGTTTGGGAGCTTATCTGGACGCTACCAAGATGAGCGGACCATATCACGATCACTGGGTGAAGGGGTATCACTTTATCTTCCTCGGAACCGAGCAGGGGCTAGAGCTATTCGCCTCCTTGTCGGAAGCTCAGCTGTCTTGGCTCGACGCCAAGCTGGCCGAGACGAAGGACACGGCTCGCCCGGCGTTCGTCTTCCTGCATCAACCGCTCAAAGACACGGTCGCGGGATCTTACGAGTCGCAGCGGTGGTACGGCGTTACGCAGGATGAAGCGCTCAAGGAAGTGCTATCCAAGCACCGGCACGCAATCCTGTTCACCGGACATACTCACTGGGAGCTTGAGGCGTCGCATACGATGTTTAGTGGGCAGGAACGACTGCCTGTCATGTTTAACGCGGCCTCTGTTGCATACTTATGGACGGACGAAGACGAGCATAAAGATGGGAGCCAAGGGCTGTTCGTCGAAGTGTATGCAGATCGTGTCATCGTCAGGGGGCGGGATTTCGCTGCGGGCGAGTGGTTGGAGAATTGCCGGTTTGAATGTAAAATCCCTGGGCAATCCGAATAAGTAACATATGTAAGAGCACCCTCCATTCAACAACATCCGTTCATGAAGCTTGAACGAAGCTGGCGGGTCGATGGAGGGTTTTTCTTGCGTATTCGTGAATGAGAACGGGCATGCGCCGCCGGACAAAGAGGTTGACAATGCGTTCCGGAGGATACGTTGGCGTTTTTGTCAAATCGCGGAAAATTTACCTTCACTATGGTATAATAGCGTCTAAGGGAGCGTGATTTATTGATGAGCGATACCTTGCCGCCGATGGAAGAGCGTTATGAAGTGATTGACGGTTTGCGGTACGATATGCAGCCATCGCTTACTTTGAACCATCAGCTTATCCTCACTGAACTATGGAATGCTATTCATACGCATGCAGCGCGCATGGGACAATTGTTGTCGCCCCGATGGACGTATACTTCGACGATAACAATATTGTTCAACCGGACCTCATTTACGTTTCCAACGAAAACTCACATATTTTAAAGACGAGAATCGAGGGCGTCCCCGATCTGTTAGTCGAAATCTTATCGCCCAGCTCAGGGAACCATGACAAAATACGCAAGAAAGCGTTATACGAACGTTTCGGCGTCCAAGAGTATTGGATCGTCGACATCCATCATCGTTTGATCGATCAATTCTTGCTCATAAACGGCAAATACGTTCTCGATCGAACCTACGGCACGACCGACGTGCTTCTCTCCGCGAAATTCCCATGTATAACAATAGATTTGGATAAAGTCTTTCGAATTCTCAACAAAATCGCAGATTAAAACTTTCTCGGATCGATTTCGGGTTCGGCAACCGCCATTCATTTCACAATAGCGAACGAAAGTACTTTACTAGTGCTACGAAATTCGCAAATGATGCCAGATTTGTATACGAACGCGTTATGGAATCGGCAAAAGTAAGCTCCAATGACTCTCTGGATCTGTCGGTATGCTGTACGGAATACAACATAGTAGGAAAATTGGCGCCAGAACCGGCCACATTGTTGTATAAAGTGCAGCATAATCGCGAAATTTTTGCCTATCATCCCAAATTAAGCTTCTTATGCTGTATTTTGTGCAACATCGTCGCCAACTCGTTCGAAAAAACCGGATTATGTTGTATTTTGTACAACAAACGTACGTCCTCTAGTAGAAAAGTACTGTCGTTTCGCCATAAAACCAATGGCATTGTCGGCGAATAAAAATTGATCTATATTAGATTCGCAGCATTTGCAGGGGCAATAGCCAATATCAACATGCATATCTAAAAAGACGGCAGCCGCCAGGGCTGTCGTCTTAAAGCTGTTATTGCCGGATATGTTAGCGTCATTCCGTGATAAATCTGTCTGCATACACAGCGACATCGGCGCTGTTATAAGTAATTTTCAATTTGTAGTAATCTGCCGGTTGATTGGAAGCTAGCAGTACTTTTTCTCTTTTCGTCTCGCCTGGGCGCACGAAGACGACTTGTGAGCCTACGGGAACGTCGCCTGTAGGAGTTACTTTGAGCAGAGTAAGCGTGACAGATCCCCATGTAACAAAATTCCGGTTGTAATATGAGGCCTCGTACGAGATGTTGCCGGAGAGATAATAGGGCGGCGAAGTGCCTTCTAACGCTTTAGCCGACGCCATCGATGCGATCGAGAGCAGCATGATCATTAGGATGGCAATAACAGAAAATTTTTTCATAATTACACCTCCTTTCATAGTTAGGTAAAATATTACATTTTAATTGTATATATCTCTTGTTGACCAATCTGACTGCCTTTTAATTTGTTAAAAGAATCTTCCCCGGATTTCTCTTGGAAACTTGTGCATAACAAACTGCATCATGTACCTCTTGCAGGTCGTAATGAGACGCAGGAATCGTAAGCTTCAACTTCCCGCTAATGATCAACGATACCAAATGGCGAAACGTTTCCTGCCACGTTTGTACGGAAACATGCCCATTCCAATGTCTTAGATGAAACATCCGAATATTGGCTTTCGCTTGTTTTGCAATATCCGCCCAGTTGACCGGCGTTCCCGACAAAAGACCAATGACTAACAACATGCCGCCAGGGCGAAGACAATATGCCAACTCTGTTCCGGAAGATCCTCCGACAGAATCGATGGCAGCATTCGCGCCACGCCCGTTCGTCAATTCCATAACTGTTTGATGTAACGGTGTTTCCGTTATATTGATTACATGCGAAGCACCTAGTTGGAGAAGTTCTTCCGTGTAAGAATGATTCCTCGTTACTGCAATCAGTCGATAACCTATCATTTTGGATAACTGGGCAAATATACGACCGATCGAGGAGCCGCAAGCATTTACCAGTACGACATCGTTTGGTCTTATCTGCAAAACCTCTGTGCAAGCAAGCCACGCCGTTACCGGGTTAATATATAATTGGGCGGCCGTATCATCGTCAATAGCATCCGGTATGGGAACGATCCAATCTGATGATGTTTTCACATATTCTTGCCAAGTGCCCTCCCCCCGTAAAGGCAGAACGCGCTTTCCAATAAGTTCTTTAGGAACGCAAGGCCCCACTTCTTCAATCATACCGACTCCTTCATACCCGGGAATGGCCGGAAGCGAAATGCGATGAGCATAGGCTCCGGTGATAGGAATAAGATCGGATGGGTTGATGGGGCGGGCAAGCATACGTACAAGAACTTCTCCAGGCTTAGGGTTTTTGATTTTTCTACTCTCTACTCTCAGGACATGTTGAGGCGCACCAAACTCATAAAATCTTATACATTTGGCTTCGGACTCCATTCGACGCTCCCCCCGCTTGGGTAATTTTCTTTTAGTATACTCATAAAAGATCCTTCAGACGACCTTCGGTTAAACTGTTGGTATATTTAACACAAACTGCCCTAGCGTTGCATTAAATCTTCTAGCTGGGATGCGGTACCATGGAAATATAACGGATTTCCGAGGTCTTATTTTTTGAATTCCAGTCGAATATTTGGAATTAACGGATTTTCGAACCGTTAACATGTCGCGATCGGCTGAGAATCCTTGGTTTTGTGAAGTTTCGACAAAAATAGAGCCCTCAAAATCCGCTAA
>NZ_CAKKLI010000062.1:0-25991 GCF_918697855.1 Paenibacillus sp. CECT 9249
TAAAAACTCGATTTTTGAACTGGGTTTAGTTTGGTGTTGTCTTTTTTCCTGACTCATTGACCTGTTCCTTAAAGTAAATTTCCAATTCTCATGAATCAGGGGCTTGACATCTTACCGCTGGACTTTAACTCTTCGTTTGAAATTTTCTATATACAACAAATGCAATGATCAAGATTGCAACCACACCAACACCTGCATAAATGAACAAGTTATCTTTCTTTGGGGCACTTTCCTGACCGATTGCCCCTGTCGCCACATCTTGATCGGCATCAGCCGGAAGCTGTTTCATGAAGCTTGCCACCTCATCGAAGCTGTAAGCGGTATTGGATTGCAGGTTGTTATAACTCGACAAGCTTTTTGAATCTATATTTTCCGGGGCTACCGGTTTACTGGTAAAGATAACTTGTTCGATCGCTTCGTCGACAAGCAGAATTACGGGAATTCTGACATTGGGGATTCCGCCGATCATGTATACCTCATTACTCGGGGTTTCGGCAGGCGAAATCTTATTCAAATGATCCATGTTATATTCAAAATAGTTGATATGCATCGGATAAGTCTTCACTCCCGCAACTTCCCAATTTCCCTCGTTTATTTCCGCATACTCAATTTGCTCGGGCGTTAATAACGGTTTGACATCGTCCGTCGCTTTTTTAACTCTGCTGATATTGACCATTATTGTGGACGAGTCGACGTAGATTGGAAGTTCCCACATATATTCGGCCGTTTCTAAACGGCGCTTGAGTTCTTCCTTCGTGTTCTCTATGCGAAACACATCCAAATCTACATATATTTTGACCGCATCGTCAAAATGAATATCGGATTGCGTTATTTCACGGTTTACATTGCTATCAGGTACCACCGAGTTGACAAACTGTACAATGTCATCCGCAAGATTTACAATCTGCTCTTGATCTTTCGAGTCTTTCAATTTTTCCCGGTTCACATTTTCCCCTCCAAAGGCAAAAGTAGCGCCATTCAAAGAAGAGCAGAGAAAGATGGCCATAAAAAGCGCCGCCATTAACTTTTTCATATCATGCACCCTCCCTTATTTAAGATAGATCGATTTTGTATACTTTCCTGTCCCGCTGGCGAGTGTCGTCCCCTTTACTAAGGCATCGTATTTATAATATTGATTGGAAATATCCTCCCATGGATCGACAGCATAGACTTTGCTATCCGTCGTATCATATCCTGCGGAAACCACCACATGCGCACCGCCGCTATTCCAATCGATCCACATCACCGAAGGATTGGCAGAATCAATTTGACTTTGAATTGTGGCGAATGAAAGAGGCGACGAACTGTCGGTAACCGTTACTTTATTTCCGCCGACCAGCTTGATGCCATTTTTTATGTTGGAGACCGTGCCCCCGACATTGGGATAATCTTTTCCTTTTTCCTGGAGAACAACATCCCATTGCGTTTTTGTCGTCGAACTATTTTTGTATTTCCCTACCATTTCGCTTGCGGCGGCCCAACACCAATTTGTTTTCGCTTGTTGTATTCTTGTGAGCGAAAGCGTCTTCGATGCGGCGGAAACGCCGGCAGAACCAACGAATAATGTGAAGCTCGTAACAAATACAGCACATAAATACATGAGATGCTTCGATTTCAATTTCCTCATCATTCTTCCCTCCATAATCAATGTTTTACAAACTCAAAAACAAGCCGCTACTACGAATTAATGTCCCACCTCCTGTTCGACAACAGTTTTATCTTTTCAAGTGGTTCTTGCTGTCCAAATCGGGTTGCCGAGATCCGCACCAATACACTTTGGGCTTCATGAGCGAATCTCTACTACCATAACGATCTATCCCAAGCAAACATGACAAAAAATGTATAAGGTTCTTTTTTAATAGAAAAATCCATTAATGGAAAAAGGGAAATTATCATAAACATAAGGCGTTTTATATATGAAGAGAAAAAATCTGATCCAATCAAGGTGTTGGAGGTACATATGGAGCAATGGCTCACTTTCTTACGCAGCAATTTCCATTACCTGGACAACGCATCTCAAGAATTGATTTATCATTCATTCCGGGAATTGATCTATCATGACATTTATTTTTTGTTCAGGGATCATGGATTGGCCGAGGATGTCGTACAGGAATCTTTCTTAAAAGCAATTGAAAAAGCGCCTGGATTGGAAAATACAACAAATATGAAGGCATGGCTGAAGAGGGTGGCCCGGAATACCGCATTTGACATGTTGAAAAAAAATAAAAAATACCGGCATGTTTCCGATCTGGAACTCGTTAAAGAAGATGAGTTCTTCTACCCGACCGAGCAATTGGCTGTGGCCGATCAAGTCGAACGGCAAATTCGTGACGAAACGCTTCACGATGCCCTTAATCAGTTGAATATAAAGTACCGAATTGTGTTGTTTCTCTTTTATATCGAGGAAAAATCATGTAAGGAAATTGCGGAGGAATTGCAAGTCTCAGAGCAAGCTATAGCCCAAATTCTGACAAGGGCGCGTAAGAAATTATTATATTACTTCTCGAGGAAATGGGTTGATCGAAATGAATAATGTAGAACAAGATGATCGCAAACTGAAAGAAATGCTGAAACATAACCACGCCAGTGTAGAAATCCCCAAAGGAAAGGAATCCTGGCTGCAAGTACAAGCCAAGTTAAAGAAAAGAAGTCGCCGTAAAATGTGGCTGCGACGAATAAAAATAAGTACGGCTGTGATCGCTTGTTCTTTTGTTTTTAGTTTTTTTCTAAATTACAGTTTTCCTTCCGTTTATGCCACAATGGCCACATTATTCAAAAAGGTTCAGGGGGAACTGATAGAAATATTCCATGAGGACCCGGAACAGGATTCTACACGTGCCAAAACTTTGCCTCCTGAGGAAGAACTGGATCTTTCCGACATTCATCCGGGCAGCAGCTTGCCTTTGGAGAAAACCGGCTTGGAAGATGCAAGAAATAAACTGGCTTTCACACTGCTGATTCCATCCTATATACCGGAAAAATTCAATCTAGACGCCGTATTTATTACAAAAGAAACAAGCGGCATGTATAATGATGTCTATTTAGAGTACATCGATCATCAAACAGGCGAGTTATTAAAAATCAGCCAACGAAAAATCGAAGGGAAAACGGGAGCGATAAAAACCGACATCAATCACAGTTCCGGGGACTTTTTTGACGTTTACGTAGGAGAATACCCTGCCATAGTATTCGTAGCTCATCAAGGCAGCATGGCAAGTTTGGAATGGTTGGCCAAAGACCGAATCAAAGTTTATATATCCGGCCCGATCACGAAAGAAGACGTGATCAAGATTGGTCGATCTTTAAAGTAAAACGGACAAGGGGATTCCTTGTCCGTTTTTGCATTAATCCGGAATTAACAAGGATGAGGAGTATCGTGTGCCTTCTTCCTTGGTACTGCCGTAGCTGATCCAGTGGATTGCCTTCACCCGATAATAGTAGCCGCTCGTGACCGACAGATTATCAATCGTCTTATTAATACGGGAAGAATCGCTCAGTTCCGCCTTTTCTCCTTTAAACACATCAATCCATTCTTTTCCTGTCCAACGCTGTAAAATCAGTTGCACCCCGACTTTATCAACTCGACGAGTTGCAATGGTTTCGCCCCATATGCTTGCCTTTCCCTTTCCGTTATAACTGACATAGGAAGAACCGTTTTCCAGATAATCGAAATTGGGATCAAATTGAGTCAATGGAGATACGATTTCCGGCGGCGGACCCGTTTGTGCCGCCATAGCTTGTCCAGGCATGGCTAGAGCAAGCGCTAACAAGGTCATGATTGCAGCTTTAAAACAAAATGGTCTCATTATTCATTCCTCCTTAAAATTTGAACTGTATAGTAAACGTCTTATCCTCAAAAAAATTGACGCTTACTTGCAAGTAATTTCCACTTCTCCTCTATTTTTCATCTCCTTATTCTTACCGCACTACTATCAAAAGGGGCGGGAGAATTGTGCTCCCGCCCCGAAAATGATAGCTTCTAAAAAGTCAAAATTGCCCCTCGACCGGGACTGTTAAGCTTTGTACTCCATTCCTGTAATTTCCGCATATTGTTCCGCTGTAATCTCGCCAAAGGGATTGCTCTCCGTGATGACCGCGCCTTTCAACCCTTGCGCATCGATCCATTTCATATCGAACGCCAATTTCCAGAAGCTCATGCCGTTCGCCCTCCTTTGATTTCGATCATTTCAATCTTTGCCTTCGTCAGTTCCTTCCCGAGACCGTCGATGACGGCCTGCTGCCGCATGTTCCGAAGCTTCATCAGGGCCAGTTCTTGGCCCAGGAGATCGGTTGGCGAAGTCGGCTGCGGCCGATTGCGCAATTCGTCGATTTCCTCGGCGGTCAGCCCCTCGTTCCAAAGCGACGTCAGATCGATCGGGCTCGACTCCCGCTCCTCCGCTGTTTGCCCCGCAGCCTTCCATGCTTCGATATCGAAGCGCGGCTTGTACAACCCGGGCGGAACAGGCACGGCTACGGTGTAGCCGATATGGCTCGGATCAACCTCCTCCGGACCTTCGGGCGACTTCCCTCCGTTTTTTTCCTGCTCCGCCACTTCCTCAACAGGTCCGTCGTAGATAGGAAAAACGCCTGACACCGCATCGGCGACAAGCGTTACGTCCGTCATATATCCGTGTAGGTCGGTTATGATTGCTTCTTTCATGTTGCACCTCCTAGTTTTCGGCGAGGAATGGGGGAATAGCACTTAAATCCACAAAACCATTTAATCCACTCCACACTCTTAATCCTCCGCTCCTTATTATTTCAACAGCGCCTGTGATTGTATTAGACCCTTTAGACGTAAAAATAGGTACATTAATAGTTGCCTTTACTCTATATCCCTCTGGAAGAATAAAAACAGGATCATAGCCGATTTTACCGTCTTTAATAGTTCCCGTTATGTGCACAAATCCCAATTCGTCTTTAAAATATGCAATCGGAGCAGTCGTGCCGCCGAAATTAACCCATCCATTAAGCAACGTCGGGGCGATCCATTGCGGCGGCGCTGGGTACTTATCAGCTTTGGCCGATTCTAGGACGCCAACCCGTTCCGCTAGCTGCGCTTCTCGATCAACAAGCCGATCAACAACGTTTTTCAACGTCGTCCCGTAAGAGCCGGCGATCTGCGGTATCGACGCAAATGGTCTGAATGCGATATAGTCAACAGTATATACGGCGGTTGGATCGTAGTTAGAGTTATTGATATAGCCTCGCTCGTTTCCATAACCAAGAATCGCCTCAATGAACCATTTTTGAGTATCTATATTTGAGTCTTTATAAATGTTCAATATTTTTTTCGCTTTGTACTTAAATCGCGTGCTTTCCCAACCCTCCACGACATTGTTTATAAACCAAGCGTTCCCGGGAGGATGAAACAACGGATTCGCCTTCTCCCGCAAGATCATCCCGCAGCCGACTTCGATTTGATTCTGCCCTTCAAGCAATGTAACCTCGCCTACGGATTGGACTTCTTCCATGATGGGCGTTGCGAGTTGGTATCGAAGCTTATAAGGTTGCCATTTTGAATTTATAGGTGCTTGTGTAGTTGGTACATTGGTTACAGCAGGTCCCCAAAGCACATCAACGAGTCTATACACCCATCCTTTACCTAAACCATCTGTCCGATTATATATATTGGATGCGTCGGCGTTAGAGGTGTCATACATCTTCCACCCATAAAAATACGCTTTGATTTCGTCCGAAGTTGGTGTATAGTCGTCTCCCCATCCACTGTCAGCATTGGAAACGGAAATATATAAACCATCCGATGAATCGTGATCAAGTTGATCTACACCTTGACCATAGCCTAACAACGTTCCATCATATTTTGTAGCCTTAAACCATTTGGATAAATCTGTGTTAGGAATAAACGATAGCCCTCTAATGTCAATTCTCAACAATTTATTCCCCGGTGATAGTCCCCATTGTAATTTCCAGTCCAGCGCCCCATCCAAATCCAATGCCTTAAACTGCGCCCGCTTATAAAACCGTCCGTCCTGCTCATATATTTCATCATAAAGTGTTCCATCACCATTTGAGCATAGTGTGACGTTGGGAAATACAAGTAATGAGTCTTCACTCGGTACAAACGGGAGGGGCTGATAACCTACATTTAATATTGGGTTGCTAAATTTAACTGTACCAGTAGATTCCCTGTCGATACCTAGTACACCATGCATATAACTGGCATTTACTGGGGGGGTGGTCACCAACACTTCCCTTCCACTTTCTGTGAAAAACATTTCTTGATTTGGAACAATTAATTCATCATATTTATCGTAGTATAATATTTGTAAATATGCACCTTTTCCACCTAATAATCCCGATATTTCAATTCCAGAAGAGATTGTATAATTACAATTACCGACTATAATTTTAGGTGATTTAAAATAATAATAATAATTATCAATAGAGTCCCTTGTGATTTTAGCTTGATGTGAATCAATAATTTTATACTTGACATCAAATGCTGTAAAACCTTCCCACTCCGAAAACGGCGGCAATAAGTTCTCCCCATATCGTTGGATATACGGGTTTTGGACGTGGCACATTCCTTTAATATATGGGTAATTTTTATCTACATATGCCTGTCCATCTTTATCTGAAAGCGAATTAATATATGCTTTTTCCTCAGAGGTTATCCTGTAAATTCTCAAACTATCAATGTTTACATATTGACCTTCTTCTGAAGAGGCAATTCGAATGCCTACCCGGCTATTTTGAGGGATATTGTCAACAACGGCATATAACGTACCATCTTCCCCTGTTTTTAAAGTCCTGCCTAATATCACCCCAGCGTTTAATAACATATGTGCTGATTGGCTAGTGGAAACTTTTACCTTCATTGCAATCAAGTGACTTCCGACCAGGGTACTAGTATTTCCCATATTTAATTGGGCCCCGGCTGTCGTACTTGTTTGGCTAGCTGTAGCCCTAATTGAATAAGTCCCCTCATTTTTCCATGTATTATCAAGACTAAGATTTACTTGATATTGCGACCAAGAAGGACTTATACTTTCGCAATCTCCACCTGATATAATATTCAAAAACGTCCGCCCCCGCAGGCTCTGCATGCGGAACGGCGATTTCCTCGGTGCCGTCACCACCTGCATACCGTGGGTTAGCGTGAGCTCTGCCGACGGGGCGTCGGAGAGATCGGTTTCGACGGCGTCGATGCGAGATTCGTGGTTCGCGATGTGTGCCTCGTTGTCCGTAATGCGAGATTCGTTGTCCGTGATCCGAGTTTCGTGATCCACGATTCCCGCTTCGATCCGGTTCCAATCTTGCTCTGTGACCAGGTCGTCATATTTCCAATCTGTCTTTCCTGTGTATGACATGTTCATGTTACACCTCCTTGACGGTAATTAATTGCAGCAACAGCGTATCCGCCGCGATGGGGATACGGACCTCGTTCGAACTGATCGTAGTGCCGTCCGAGCTTTGAAGCTCGATATTGGTGACAGCATTCACCGAGCCGAAAGGAACCATATATTTCATCGATACGACATTATCCCTCACTTGCTTGATTTCAAAATCGGCAATTTCAAACGAGCCGCCGTTCAATACAACTTTATTGATCTGCCGATTCGTAAAACCGGCAATTTCGCTCAAAAAGCGCGTCGTTATCATTTTATCTCCACCTCCGGCCCCACCGTCGCGAAGGGCGTTGCGCCAAGACGCCATGACGTGGAAAGTTTCGTTTCCCGGGTCAGCGTTTGCATCGAGATCCGTTCCTCGAGAGCGAACGCATCTTCCAGCGCCGTCTCCTGCCGATAGACCATATTTGCCGGTTTCGTCGTCTTCACCGTATATTCGATTTCTTTAAATACGGAAGCGTCTGTTACGGCCGCGGTTACACTTACGACAAAACGCTGCACATCGATACTCGTCATCGCCCGCCCCGGGCCGACAAGAAAATCGAGGCGTTCCTGCAAATAACGGGCCGTAAACGGCGGCTTGGTGGAATAACGATTGATGATCCGTTTTTTCCGGAAATCCAGGCTTTCCGCCGACGGATCGGCTTGAATGTTCAGCATTTGCTCCCGGCGCTTTACAGCTCGCTCGCGCGACGTCATCACGAATTGATCGTCCAGCAATTGCTGCAGCGTCCGCTGCATCTCTTCCAATTCTATGCTTTCGGTCCCCGCAATCTCATGAAATTCCGTGACATCGTCGTAATACGCCGGCCAATATTGCGTAATTCTATTCATGGACGCCCACCCCCGCCAGCAACGGGATCTCTTCTTCGTCCAGCGTCATGTTGTCCGCGATCATGTCCAACTGCGTATCCCTTACATCTTCTACTCCGGGTACGGTTAAAATTCGGGCGTCAATTTGCGAGATGCGGACCGTCAATCTCGTTTGTTTCGCCCACTCCTTCCGCAATTCCAGAAAATAAGCGGCGATAACGGCTTCGATCTCCGCTTGCACTTGACCGGCAGTCATCCCCGCCGCCAGCGCGACCGTCGTATCTACGCGAATATTCGCCCCTTTCGCTCCCGCAATCGTCACTTGATGTCCGATCGGAGCGGTTCCCAAACCTTCGCCGCTATGGTCCGCCGGATCAACGATCGCTTGCACTTCGTCGATTAGCGCCTTGGCCGGGGGATCGTAATTGCTTGCGATCACGGTGCATTTCACCGTGCCGCCGCCTTGCCAAACGGGGAATACTTTTACGCCGCCGACGCCGGGAATGCGATTGATTCTCACGCTATAATCGGAAATATTGCCCCCGAAGGGCTGCTCGTTAATTGCCGACATAAACCGCTGCCGCAGCGATTCGTCGTCCTCTTCGTCTTCCCCGGGCATCAGAACGTCCGCCAGTTCGGCCCGAACCAACCCTCCGATATAGTCGATCGGCAGCATCGTCCCAAATTGCCGATTCCCCCCGCTGCCAGGCGTTTCGCAGTCCAGCGCAAATTGGCCGGACCCGAGACGGTCGACAACAATATAATTCAACTCCCCGATCGAAAAACGGCTGCCGATCGGAACGTCCAACGGTATCCCGCCATTGCCGTAAAACAGCCCTTTGCGCCGGGCTTTCGTAGCCGGTTGGCGGCTAATCCCGTGCTCCATCGTCCGGCGCTCCAAATATTCGCCGCTTGCCGTATCGGCAAAAGACAGGTTCGTATGGATGTCCAGATCCATATACATCTGAGCCAACTCCGCCGCCGCCGGCGCCAAAGCGTCGTAAATGACGCTGCCCTCCCGCTTGTCCAAGCCTGTCGGCACGCGGTCGAGCATTCGTTTCAGAATCGCGTCATACGTTTGCAGATCAACCATTCCTTCTCACCTCCTGCTCGAAGCTTCCGTAGATCGAAACAACTGTGAACGCGACGGTCGCGGCATCGCCGTCAAACCGGAACCGGAAATCGTCCACGTCCGTAATCCGCTCGTCCTGCAGCAAAGCTTCCCTGACGCGGCGTTTCAGTTCGGACTGCACGTACAACCGGTCTTTCCCCAGCAATCCGTTCCATTCGGTTCCGTAGTCTGTCGTGTAGATCAAATAGAGAAACCGTTCCGTTTGCAATATTTTGACAACGGCTTGGCGAATCGCATCCAGATCGTCGATCATGCCGGCGATCCGCTTATTTTTCCAATCGATTCTGTATGTTAAGCTCGGCTGCCGAACGATTTCCAATTCGTCGCCGGCATGGAGCGTCGCACCTTGCGGAACCGCCATCATGCCACCACCTTATCGAGAACGACGAATTGTTGTCCCCCTTGCACCCGCAGCAGCAGCACGCGATCGCCTGCCTGCAAACCTTCGCGCAGAACCAGCTTATTGCTAAGCGCCTTGCCTGTCGGTTTCGTGACGACGGAAGCGCCGTTATCGTCTTCAAATTCATGCGTATGACTTAGATCCGCTTCATGTCTCGTAAGCCGTTCCGGAACGATTAAAAACCCCTCTGTCAAAACAAACCTCTGGTCGACGTTCACTTCAAGCGGATCGGTTTGCGTCACCGTGCCGAACACGACCGATACCGGGTTGGATGCGTCCACCGCTCCGACTCCCGCTTTTTTGATCAAATCAATGAGCGCCATTATATCACCTTCAATTCCAAAGACATCGTATGCGCGGCATCGCCTATATTTTTATGAGTACATTCGTCCACGAGAAAATACTGGTTCAAACCCAATTCTTCAATGGCGATCGGGACGAAGCATCCGGCACGCACTCGAATATCGCCGAGCGCCTCGACGCTGAGCGTTCTCTGCTCCCTGTTCTTCAACTTCATCAGCGAAGCCAGTTCCTCGCGAATTTGCGCGGCATTTTTCTCCTCGTCGGCCGTTTTGTATAATTGCAGCAGCCCCCATCTCGCAATATTGCCGCTGTGCTGTTCGATATGAACTTCGCGTCTGCCTGTTTTTTTATTGTTCTGGACGATCTTGACCCGATTATAAGTGTCGTTGTCGATCGACCGCTTCTGGGTATAATCCGTCATCAGGCTGCGGTCGCCTACGAAAAAATCCACCGTCATCTCCTTGACGTTCCTTACCGTCAACTGTCCGAAATCGTCCAGCAGCACATACATTTCCCCTGTTGCGAACAACGTATAATCCAATGCTTTGCAAATGATGTCGATCAATTTTTTGTTATCCTCGATCATAGACAGCCGATGCTTCGTGTCCGCCATCGCCCCGGCCCTTAAGCCGAAATCGGCGGCGATTTTTGCCACGACTTGCGCGGCGGTCACATTCTCGAACACGTAAGTGTCGTTCGCCATCAGGTAGCGGATCTGATCGTAAGCCGTAATCTTTATATTCTCATCCTTGCCGCTGTCGATCGAGAAGACATATCCGTAAAATACGTCCCGTTCGCCTAAACGCACCTTCACGACATCGCCGTTCCCGCATTTGAAACGTTCATCCTTCAGCATGGTAAAATCCAGGCTGGACGCCTTGCCCCTTCGGCTCGTCTTCCAAGTGACATCCGATACGATGTCCGACACGTCCCATATTGTGCCGTCCCGGCTATCCATCAAAATTTGCAGCATCCCGCGCACCCCCTACGGCAATTTGACGACCATGCCGATCGGCAACTTAGTCAATTGGGAGTCTTTAATCCCGTTCAGCTTCTGAATTTCCTTGTACCGGGCGCCATTGCCGAGCAACTTCTGCGCCACTTTCCATAGGTTATCGCCTTTGACGAGCGTATAAGTCTTCGCCTTCGGCCGGTTGTCCGGTCTAGGCGGCTGCTGCGCGGATGCGGCTTGTTTCCCGCTTTCTTCGGCCTGCACTTCCATTTTTCGGGCGGCATAAGGGATATATTTCTTGAGCGTGATCGAATACTGGATGTCGCCGACGGCTCCGCCGGCCTCGTGCCAATCGAACCTTTCGATGCTTACCAGCTTGTTAATGTCGAACGTGGAGCCGGCGAATACGAATCGGACCGGTTGCTTGAGCGCCATCCACGTTTCGATTTTCGATAAATAAGAATAAGGATCCTGATGTTTCCCGACGACGAATGCATGGTTTGCGGCCGGAAAAATACTTTCGAAGCTGATCTCCGACAATCGCGGGCTTCCGATCACATTGATCTCGCCCAAACCCGCAACGTCGTAAGTTTTGCTGTTGCCGCTCTCCTTAATATCGATCGACCCGGGATTGACCGGAATTCGCATATAATCCTCTTCCAACTGGAGGGAAATAGAATACGTCATTACGCATACACCCCCTGGGCTGAAGAAGTGAATTGTTCCTCGAGCTTCGACTCGATTTTGGAGACGAGAATATCGATATCCGCTTCGCGATGCACATCGCCTGTCGTTACTTGTACGGTCGGCGTTAACGTAACGAAGTTTTGGATCGATTGCATCTCCGCCAATTCGCGCATCGTGACCAGATCTTCGCTCGCAATATCCACCGTATCGTTAATCGCGCCCACTCGGCCGACTTCGTCGACGCGGGGGATGTTGCGCGGCATGTCGTTTATGGGGGCATTCTTGCCTCCGTTCCATGGAGCGGTCATATCCACGTCGCCGCCGGTAAGCTTCCCTTTCATTTCGTCGAACTTCGCTTTAATATTTTCTACGGTAAAATTGTCTACATTATCTGCCACAGTATTAAAAGTATTTTGTATAGAATTCTGTACATTGACGCTGAATTCGCTAGTATCAATGCGTTTTAGCTCCAAATCGACATTGGCTTGAAGCCCGATAAATTCACCGACAACGTTAATGACCTTATTAATGCCTTTCAGAAAAGAATTGACGATATCGATAAATGTATTAACACCCTTCGTCCAAGTATCAATAATCCATCCGACAATTCCGCTTATAATTTCACCCATGCTGCGAAAATGATTGGCCACAATGTCGCGAACGGGCTTTACTGAAGCGATTAACATGGCCAATCCTGCGATCAGTCCGAAAATCGCCGCAATGATTAAACCGATGGGATTGGCCGTCATTGCGGCGTTCCAAGCCCATTGCGCGGCCGTAGCTACTAAAGTAACGGCTCTTACGATCCCTAAATAAAGAGCGTATCCCCCAAAGGCAGTCGCGATCGCCCATACAATCGGTTCGATATAAGGGAAGATGGAATTAAATATGTTGTAAAACCAAACCATACCGTCAACGACTCCCGCAATCCCCAAAGAGATCAAATAAAGTCCGTTGCTTAACAGGTCAAAAAATCCTTGGAACTGTCCGTTTGCAAACATCTCCGAAACGGTATCGATCACCGGCGCGAACGCTTGGATCGCGCCTTCTCCGGCCTGGGCGAACATCGTTTGGATATTGTTTTGCAGCGCCTCCAATTTGCGGGTTGGGGAGTCTAGCATACTGTCCAGCGCCGCTTGCCCCATATTGGCCGCCTCCAGCATTTGATCGAATGCGGCGATAAATCCTGACATGTCTCCGGATTTGGCCAGCTCTTCGATGTTGAATTGCTGAATCAACGATTCGGATACCCCGAAGCGCCCGGAGAGCGAGCCGACGTCGCCTTGTGCGGCCGCCTGAACGGCGGCAAAAGAACCGCCCAAGCCCCCGCCTTGGCTGTCAAACAAACTCAACTGGCGGGCGAAGCGGTTCAATTGGCTGGCCTGTGTCGCATCCCTCGTAACGGCTAAGTTATTGAGCGAACCGGCCAAATATTCTTTGGCATCAGCACCGGCCTGAAGCGCCTCTTGCCTGAAGCGATCGAACATCGCCACGCCGGCGTCGGCGTTTCCGAGCCGGAGGGCGAACTGCTCCTTGATCGCCTGATGCTCCCATGCGGCGCCGATGCTTGCTTGGGCCATGCTTTTGGCCGAATCGAACAAGCGTCCGGCCGTCTTCATTACGAATTGTTCGAACTGTTCCATCGAAGGCTTCGGTTTCTGCGTCGGCTTCGGCATCGGCTGCGCCGCCTTGTTCTGCTGAGCTGTCGCGGGCTGCGGAAGCGCCGGTACCGTCGGTACGCTCGACGGCGCAGGCAAGGCCGGTAGCATCGCCGACGATGCCGCGGCGGGTGGAAGCGCGAGCACCTTAGCAGGTTTCGGCACAGCCGGCAACATGCGGGACGACGGTGCGGGCAACGCCGGTACAGCCGGCAACATGCGAGGTGACGGTGCGGGCAACGCCGGCACCGCCCTGCCCATCGTGTGTACCATGCGCTCATACCGACCTTCCAGCGCTGTGAGCGAAATCGTCGTCTCCGTAATTTTGCGCTTGGTTGCCTCAAATCCGGCGATAGCGCCTGCGGTGAGCCCGAACGAGCCTCGCACGGCCGCCATCGCTCCCTTCATCTCGTAGAACTCCTCTGTCGTCGTTCGGACCGTTACATGAAGTGCCCGAAACATTCTCAACATGGAATCGTCGATATTCACGATCTCACCTCCTCTTTCGGTTGCCCGACTTTTTCATTTCCTTCTTTTCTTTCTCCACTCTCGTCACGATCATGGCAACGAGCGCGGCTTTGCGATGCCGCGGCAATTCGACGAACTCCCACGGCATCATATGAAACTCATGGAGGGCGTAGTAAGCCAGGTTCGCTTCGCTATCGCCCTCTTTAATTAGTTTTTTACTTCGTCAACGAGTTCTTCCATGTTTTTGTCAAAGCCGTTCAGCTGCTGGACCTTCTGCACGAGCGCCGTATACTCCCCGGGCAGCAGCATTTTCCGCAACAGCGTCTCGGCTCCCAGCACGCCGTACGATTTCTGCAAATCCGCATCCTTCAAATTCGGATACGTGACGCTGGCAACGGCCATTTTGGCCATATAATCGTTGAAATCGACTTCCGGCGTATACACTCCGTTTTTCCCTTTGACGCGTTTGGTCGCCGCCTTGCGGCACTCTTCATTCTCGGCTTCCGTCATGCTGCGCAACGTCCATGCGATCGGTTTGCCGTCTTTTCCTTGAAAACGTTCCGAAACGACAAACGGCTCCGTAATTTCCGCCGCCGCATTCTGGGCAAAAAACGCTTGCAAATCATTCATTTCGTCATACCTCCGTTATTTCGTTATCCTAATGCGGGGCGAACAAAGCTCGTATCGATTTCCACATCTTCGAACGTAAATTCGACTTCCTCTTCCAGCGCTTCCGACTCCGTATTGAGCGACGCCATCACGACGCTGTTCAGGTTGACGCCTTTAAGCGTCACTGTCTGCTTTCCGATGCTTGAGGCCGGATCCTCGTTAATAATTTGGATGTCAAAATACGTGTCGACGCCGTTCTTAATATATTCGAACATCATTTGGCGGAAACGCGTCGTGACATAGTAAATCGTCATATTGCCGGACCCGCTCCAGCCCGTCGCTTTATGCTGCGTCCCCCGGCGGCCGAGCGTCTTCACCTCGGCTTTTTCTTTTTCCACTTTCGCTTCGAGCGATTTAATATAGAACATCTCTTCCACTTCGTTGTTAACGGTTGCGTAAGCCCGTCCTTCTTGGCCGGAAATCGTATCTCTCGCTTTCAAAAACGCCATTTTATCTCACCTGCACCTTTGCGTAAATTTTTTCGATCGAATCGACCGGTTGCACGTATAACTCCACGTAAATGCTGTCGCCGTCGGCCCCCGGCAGAACGTTCACGTCCTTTTGGGAATCGAAATTTTGCAACGCATTCATGTCCTGATACATTTGAGCCTGATTGATGCATTCTTTGCGGAACAAATTGCGGCCGTCGTCGTTATTGTCCACTTTCCCGATATAAAACTGTTCGAAAATACGCTTATAGTCGTTTGCCAAACCGTCCATGACGCGGATGACGCGGTTTTTGGAGAACGGCTTGCCTTTGTCGGGCGCAAACGACGTAAACGAGTTGATATCCTGCTCGACGACCGCGCGTCCGTTCAACTGGGTGAAGACGAATTCCCCGTTCCGGAGCGCGGCTTCGATCTGCGAGTTGGTTAAACGCGGTTCGACGTCGACCGCATCTTCGTACGCTTGGTACGTCAGCGATTCATTGGCGTTCGCCCCCGCGGTCGCGCCTGCCACCCATGCCGTCGCTTGAGCGGCGGTCAGCGTAGTTCCGTCCGATAATACGACACCGTTTTTGACGCTAATGACGCCTTCATGATCGGCTGCCGGATCGTTCTCCACAACCAACTGCATCTTGCGGCCTTCGTCGTTGCGCTGGCGTTTCATAAACGATGCGTACAGCGATTTGAGCGAAGCATCCGTCGACACCAACGCCATCGTGTGAAAGTCGTATACTTCAATCGCCGATAAGTAATCGGCATGGTCCTGATTCGTCACGGTGCCGTTCGTTCCGCCTTCCAGCGCAATGCCGGCGCTTTCTTGAAGCGGACCCTCTCCGCTGAACGAGACCCATCCGTTTGTTGCAAGGCCCGCCACATCGGCGGCGGTTTGCGAATCTACTTCCTGTCCGTCCACGAACGTTTTCACATCGCATTTCGTATTGTCGTCCATGTTTTTCTGAACGGCGACGGAAATGTCATTGCCCCGCTCGCCGCCGTACAGTGCGGTTACGGTCATATTGTCGAGCGCAGCCGTCGCTTTCGTTCCCGCATTCAGCTTGTAGAGCAGCAGCGTTTTGGCCCGCTTCAGCGCCTCGCGCACGAGCAGCATTTGCGGTTCTGCGATGCCGTATCCGAACGTCGGCAATGTATCCGCTCCCGCCTGAAGCTCGATCACCCGCTTCTCCGGCCCCCATGAGAGCGGCAACGCCATCGTCACTACGCCCCGTTCGCCGATCGTTCCAAGCGCCTTCGGTGCGCTGTTTACATTGACGTACACGCCCGGCCGCACTTTATTTTGAGTTGTCCATGTGCCTCCTGCCATTTATAAAACCTCCGTTTTTAGAAATTGTTCCATCATTCGTTCGACCTGTCCGGTCGTATATTTCTCGCCGTCCTTCAATAATGCGTTAATCATATCTTTTTGCATGGTTGAAAATTGCTTGGACGCAAGAAATTGCTGCTTCGTGTAACTTGCTGCCTGTTCTGCCGTCGGTTTCGCTTCCGATTGTTTTTTAGCCATCTTTTACAGTTCCCTCCTGTTCGAGATGCCGCATCTTCGTCCCTTGCGCTTGCTCGCGCATAACGTGAAAACCGTAGTTCACCGAAAAATGCAGCACACCCTCCGCGATTTCGTATTTCATGTCGGATCCCCGGCACAACCCGCCGCCTGCCTCGATGAGCTCCAATCCTTCGCATAACCGCTCGCCTTTGCCGTGGAACTCGTCATTCGAGGCCTGCGTCGATTCGCCGGGAATGTAGCGGATAACGAATGAATGAGTCCGCTTGTATCGGCGCCCGAATATGCGCACCTGCGAAACGGATGCCAGCTCCACATGCAAACAGGGCCCCCTCGTTCCCTGCCCGCTCCCCTCGCTGTTCACCGGAACGTCCGGAAAGAGCCGCTCAAGCGCCGAAACGACGCCGATGCGCATATCGTTTACGGTTATCATGCGGAATTCACCTCCTTATCGTTTTCGCCTTTCACTTTATGGTGGCATTCGTAAGGGAACGCCTCGTAAGGCAAATCCGCCAAACAAAAAACCTCCTTCAACCATTCACGGTTTTACGGAGGTTTATCGCTCATAAACGGGGTTATTTTCGTTTTTTATCATTTTGCCGCCACGTCATAATTCTTTAGTTTTTTGCGGGCCGATTCCACGAACCATTGCACGCTTCCCTTCTTGATGCCGAGCAATAGGGCGGCTTCGGAAAAGGGCAAACGTTGGCCGACCACCATGCAATAACACTCCCGTTCCCTTTTCGTCAGGATGGACAGCGCCTTTTCCAGCTTGCCGCGATCCCGGTCGGACACGCTCGGGATCGATTCCGCGCGATCGGCCGAAGTACGAACGAGATATGTATGCAGCACAGCCGGATCAGTGGGACATTCCCGTTGATAGGCCGCCCTGCGCTCGATTCCGCGCCGGTTTCCGGGCCGCCGGCCTGTTCTTAGCCATTCCAGCACATATTCGCAATCGGATATCATGCCTCCGATCACCTCCCGCTCGGCCCGGTCCGTGTTCAGCGTACGCAGCGCCCGCAGCACCCTTTTCGTTTGTTTATACTTATCCACCATATCCTGCATCATGTCTACCCCCTCACAAATCTTTATCGAACAATCCGGCTTCCAGCTCGGTTTTCAAATTCCGCAATACGGCCGCAACCTTCATGTCGGCTTTGCCGCCCGCGATCTCCGCACATAATTGCAAATGTTCCGCCAGCTTGCGTTTATCTACTTCCTTTCCCATTCTTCTCCCTCCTCTCATCGCAAAAATAGCATTGACGATAAAATGTTTATCGTGTACAATACCACTGATAATTTAATTATCAACGGAAGAACAACGATTCGTTCGGAATCGGAAATCTGTACCCCGTTTATGTATTTCGATTATATTTGATAATATTTTTATCGTCAATATGGTTTTGATAATTTATTTATCATTTTAGTTTGGAGGAAACCCTCGATGAAGTTAGGCAAAATATTAGCAGAGCTGCGGAATGGCAAACATTTAACCCAGGATCAAATGGCGGATGTTCTCGGCGTCAAACGACCGCGATACAACGCATGGGAAAACGATATTTCCAAACCGGATATTGAGATGGTCCGGAAAATTGCCGAATATCATCATGTATCCGTCGATTTTTTGCTCGGCCGTGAGGAGCGCGAGCATCAAATTCCTGCGTGGGCGACATCGAAAGATAAGCGCGACTTCAAAAAAATGCTCGAGGAAGACGGAGAATTGATGTTTGACGGGGTTCCGATCACCGAACAGGATAAACAGCGCATTATGGATGTATTGACCGGGTTCTTCTGGGAGGCGAAGGCGATGAACAAACGCAAAAAAAAGCCCGTTAACAACGCAGGCGAAGATTAAGGGTGACCGCCCATGGATAGATTGATTTACAAATTAATGAGACGTTTCAAAACAAACGATCCTTTCATTATCGCCCAAGGCCTGAATATCCATATCCGCTACGCCGATCTCGGCAGCAGTACCCGCGGCATCTACTACAGGAAGCTGCGGCGCAGATGCATTTTCATCCATGACGGGCTGGACGAGCCGTGGCAGCGCTTCGTCTGCGCGCATGAACTCGGACATGATCGCTTGCATCCCGGCTTCAGCCGTTTTTGGCTGGACGAGCAATCGTTTTTCCATGTCGGCAAATACGAACGGCAAGCCAACAAATTCGCTGTTCGCCTGTTGACGGCAGGAGACCAGCTTGGGCTCGGCGAATCGCTCGGCGACCTTCTTCGCCGCAACGGCGTCCCGGAAGAAATGCAGAAATTTTACTTCTAAAAAAGGAAGCGAATGTCGCATATTGCGTACATCTCGCTTCCCGGCAAATCGTTAATTCAACATTCTACATTTCGCTCCATATCCGCTTCACATAGTCAAAGCCGAGCTTTGTTCCTTTGCGGCATTCTTCCATGCCTTCGAATTCAATCGATATATATCCGTCATATCCGGATGCTTTCACCGTCCGCAGCACTTGCGGAATGTCGATATCTCCATGCCCGACGATGGCTCCGCGCAGCCAATTGCCGCCGGAAGTCGGGAACCATCCTTCGCCCGGCGAACGATGGGCCGGCCGGTAATAGAAGTCTTTCACATGCACCATCGACGCGAGGCCGATATTGTTCGCTACGGCAATCGCCGGATTTTCATCCGCGCATAGGAAATTGCCGACGTCGAGCGTGGTGCGGAAGTTCGGACGGTTGACGGCGTTGACCAATGCCTGCACGCGGTCGCTATGTTGAACGAAATAGCCGTGATTTTCCACGCTCGTCGTAATGCCGAATCCGGCGGCGTAATCGGCGATCTCGCGGCACGCTTCCGCAAGCTTCGGCAACTCTTGCAGAAACCGGCCGATCGATAATTCGTCGGACGACGCGACGTCATGCCGCATTCGTTTGACGCCTAGCGCCGCGGCAACGTCGACCTCGCGCTTCACGCGCTCTACTTCCCGTTCGTAAGCCGCCGCGTCCAATCCCGCGAAATTGGCTCCGATCGCATAATTGGACAATTCGATTCCGCATGCTTCGGCTTGGTTGCGTATCGTATCGATTAATTCGGGATTTTCCTTAAGATCGAAGCCGAGCGGCACAATCTCCGCATGTTCCCCGCCGATTTCGGCAATATGGCCGATGACGTCCGGGAGCGTCATCTCGCCGGCTTGCATCGCTTGGTATAAGCTATACGTGCTGATCCCTAATTTCATAGCCGGATCTCGACTCCTTTCGCCGCCGATTCATATATGCCGCACAATATTTTCATGATTTCAACGCCGTCATGTACCGGACTGATCGGAGTTTGTCCGTTTAGGATACAGTCGATAAAATGATCGATCTCATTTTGAAAAGCCGCCTCAAATTGAAACTCTTTATAATCCGTCTGCGGCTTAATATTAAGGATCGTATCGTGTTTTTCGGTAACGATGATCGTTTCCGGGTCGATCTCGAAGCCGCCGCGATCGCCGAATAAGGCGACCGCCGTCCGGTCTTCTTTGGCATGCAGCGTAAAGCTAACGTCTACCAACAACGACGCTCCGCCTTCAAAACGGATCAAAGCGTTCGCCATATCCTCTACCGTATTCTGTTCCGCATCATAATCTGCCGCCTTATAGAAAGAGAGATGACGGACGTTCGACCGGTTGCCGAGCTTTCGGTACGTATTTCCGCTTACCGAGACCGGCTTGGGACGCCCCATCATATACCAGCACAAATCGATGACATGCACGCCGATATCGATCAAGGGACCGCCGCCCGAACGGTTCATATCGGCAAACCAGCCGCCCGGATTGCCGAGCCGCCGAATCGACGACGCTTTCGCAAAATAAATGTCGCCAAAGTCCCCTTGATCGACAAAGGCGCGAAGCATCTTCGCGTTCGGATCGTATCTCCTTACGAATCCGACCTGCAGCGTCTTTCCCGAAGCGTTTACCGCGTCTTGGATGCGCAGAGCCTCTTCTACCGTACGGCATAACGGCTTCTCCACGAGAACATGCTTACCCGCTTCCAGCGCGGCAATGCTAATGTCCGCATGGGAATTGTTCCAAGTGCATATGCTTACCGCATCGATATTCGGATCGGCCAGCAATTCGCGATAGTCGGTGTAGGTACGTTCGACGCCGTATTTCTCGGCCGCTTGTTTGGCTCTCTCTTCATTCAAATCGCATACTGCCGCAAGTTCCGCTTGTCGATTCTTAAAATAAGAGTTTAAATGCATCGAAGAAATAGATCCTGTCCCAATAACAGCAACTCGTACCGGATTCATCCGCCAATCTCTCCCTTGTCATTTTTTGATAGCGCATTACGCAATGGTAATATTCGCCATACCGCGAGCGGTTTCCTTCCATTTGAGCTTTTAATTTCGATCCGCGCTTGAGTATCTACGTATTCCTTAAGGGATTTAAATGCCTCCGTTTAATCTTGTTCTTCTCGTCTAGCGATTGAAGCCCCTCGCGGCGTTGCATGTTGCGTTTTCGACGCTCGTTTTTCCATTTACATTGCTTGTTGACCCTTCCCACTCAGGTAGTTAGCTCTTCCGGCTCAGGTAGTTAGCTCTTCCGGCTCAGGTAGTTAGCTCTTGTGGCTCAGGTAGTTAGCTCTTGTGGCTCAGATTATGTATCTCCGTTTTTTGCCTCCTGAGTGTGCTGCCTATATTTTAACCCGTTAAAATATAGGCACCTTGCTCAGAATGTCACTTGTGTAGATACCCCTCTTAAATTCTATGCCATCACTCCGTATAAAAATTTCAAATTTTTGCTTCATTTAACTTGATTTACGAACACTTGTTCTATATAATAAAAGTATAAAATATCCATTTGGGTGATCTTATTGTTGGAACTCGCGCAATTTATGAAACAGTTCGATAATGACGAAGCTTGCCGTTCCTTTTTGTTCGATATGCGTTGGTCTGGGAGTTTCTTCTGCCCTAGATGCGACAGCAATCGCTATTCCTATATTAAGACGCGACAGTTATACGAGTGCCTGGATTGCCGCGCACAAATTTCCGTCACCGCCGGAACCGTCATGCATGGAACGAAATTGCCTCTTTCTTATTGGATCTTCACCTTTTGTTGGGTTGCGTCCGAAGAACCTTGCACCGCAAGCCGGCTTGCTGCGACGCTCAAGCTGAACTACCGGAGCGCCAGTCGAATGCTGCGCGCCGTTCGGCTAGCCATGAAGAGTTGCAACGGTTTTCATCCTTTATCGCATATAAAACAACCGAAAGAATCCCTCCAAACCGAACCGGAACCTATTGTCGAATGCGCGACGAAAATAACGCTGCGCAAAGCGCAGCAATTCATCCGTTTCGTATATCGGGGCGTAAGTTCTGAATATTTGCAATATTATGTCGATGAGTACTACTTTCGGCGAACCCGTCCAACGCTTTTTAAGCAAGCAGTATCCAACTTGTTGAACGCAGCACTGCGCACCTTACCAGGATGATGCATTACCGAAGGAACGTACCATCCCTTTGATAAAAATGGGTACCGAGAAATGCGGCAAATCGTTCGAAGCATTCCATCAGGCTTGCTTGCATGGACTCGTTAACGGATATCCCCTCTTCCCACCACCAGTTCTGGATCGAGAACGGGTCATTTTTTCGCTGTTTCGCCGGTTCGAAGCGAGCTACAATCTTGTCATCGTATAGGACAGGAAGTACATAGTAGCCATATTTTCTTTCCGCTACAGGCTTATAGACCTCCCATCGATATTCGAAATCGAACAACTCTTTAATTAACCCCCGATCCCATAACATATTATCGAGCGGAGCCAATATGCTCGACCGTACCTTCGACGGAACGTAGGATAAGGCTTTATGCAAGACATCCAAGTCCTCGCTTCGTATATAAAGCGGGAACTGCAAACCTTCTACATGGACTTCCGTCAATTTTTCCTTTTCGATCAATCTTCTAAAAGCTTCGTTTCGTTGGGCGCTTTTCATGCCTCTAATACCGAGCCAAGCGTCGCTTGGTTTATTCCACAGCAGCCCCACGCTGCCGATCCGACGATACACATACCATTCATAATATTGTTCGTCTGTTTCAAAGGGATCAGGCATAGCATGCAATTGCTCTGGGATGAGACGTTCCGTCAAGTCGTAATATTTGCGGGTGTCTTCTTTATGATGAATAGCAAGTAGACCGGCATGATACATCCCTTCCAACGCTGCGCGCGACAGTCTTGTAGGCCCCCAAGCCCAATCGACTTTTTCGCTGTAATCGAGATCGCCGGAGCTTAAATGCCCCCGTTGTTCGATTGCCGCGTACACCCGATCTACAACATCCTGATGCGCATTGCACCAAGCCTGATAGCCGTTCCTGCATCTTAGGAAATACGGCCAGTCCTCTAACGGAAAAATCGACATATTCTTATCCCAATAATCGATAAGCTTACGTTCCTTATACAGCAGATCCCAAAGCATGCTCCGGTCGAAATCTTTCACCCTAGACTGCAATACAAGCTCCGGATTCATGCCAACTACATTCAACGGATCGAACTGTATGCATCCGGCACGACGGATATATGCCATGACCCCGTCTTTTCCAATGTAATCAAATTCGCCGTACAAACCGTGATAGTACACTAAAAATTTTCTAGCTTCGCGTTTGGTAAGTGTAATTGCAGCCATACCTTGACCTCCATAAGCTCAAGATTCGACATCGGTGTATGCCGTTTGTCTAAAATATACAGATCGGGCAGGCTGATTTCAAGCCTTTCGCCGTGGAATTTAGGACTTACCGACTGATCCTAGCATCCAATAGGTAATCTTTCAGACATGATGGTTGCTAATGTTGTACAAAATACAATATTTTAGAGGAAAAGGGGGTAGCATTGAGCGCTACGTTGTACAATGTACACATAAATGTATGTTCAAGGCCGAAATGGCCCGCTTCAGTACTAATATGTTGTATAGGGTACAATATAGACATCATTACGGTATGGACAGGAGACGAAATGTTGTATTTTATACAACATGCCCCCGCCGGTCGTCCACCCGCGATGAGCGTCAAATTGATGTCGAAGCGGTTGCGCAGAACTTCTCTTTCCGACGTATTCCCGCGCCGCATTCTATCTTCCCCAGTCGGGTTGACACGGCATGAAACTGACTGTACAATAAAAATGTTTCATTAGAAACAATAATTATTGATTTATTTATCGTTAACCATTTTTTATAGGTTGTATTATTATTTCTATTGAAACAATAAACCAAAAAAGGAGGTTGTTTCTTTATAACACTTCAGACTATTTTTCTTGAAAAATTCATAAACACGGAAATGGAGCATGTTTGATATGGAGATCGTGAATCCGAAGACATTAACGGATAAAGTAACGTCCGTCATTTCCCATGTGGTGGTGACAACAGCCTCCAAACTGGCCTTTATTTCAGGTCAGGTCGCGGTGAATGAAACAGGAGCATTGGTCGGTCAAGGCGACCTTTATGCCCAAGCGATTCAAACGTTTACTAATCTGAAACACGCGTTGGAGGCCGTAAGAGCCGATCCGTTATGCATCGCGAAGATGAATATTTATGTGGTCAATCATATGCCGGAATTCGTTCCGATCGTTTTCGATGCCGGTTATCAGGTGTTTGGTGAAAAATGGCCGAAGACGACAAGTACTTATATCGGTGTTCAATCGCTAGCCGAGCCCGAATGGCTCATCGAAATAGACGCTATTGCAATTTTCCCATAACCATTATGAAAAGAGGACATTTACATGAACTATGAAGTTATTCTCATCGGCGGTGGACCCGTGGGCATGATGTTGGCCGGAGAGTTGGCGTTAGCCGGCGTAAAGGTCTGCGTTGTTGAACGCTTAAAAGAAACAACTCCGTATTCCCGTGCGCTTACTGTACATCCTCGTACGCTTGAAATATTGGACATGCGTGGACTGAAAGGCAACCTCATGAGCAAAGGTCGTCCGTTGTCAAGAGGTCACTTTGCTGGATTGGATACGCCTTTGAATTTCTCGGTACTCGATTCATCTTCCAATTACACGCTTTTTCTACCCCAAAGCGAGACGGAAAAAGTGTTGGAGGAATGGGCGCTTAATCAAGGCGTGATGGTGCTTAGAGGATTTGAGGCGGTATCTGTAAACCAGGATAAACATGGAGTTGACGTTGAAATTGAAGGACCTGATGGAAAATCGATTCTAAGAGCCTTATATGTGGTAGGCACAGATGGAGCAAGAAGCATGGTTAGGAAACATGCCCATATCTCGTTTGAAGGTTCGGATGCCACATTTACAGCCATTCTGGGAGATGCGGTTTTGTCCGATTTGCCTCCTATGAGCGTCATTTCCCGAATTACGGAAAATGGCTTGGTTAGCATTATGCCGATCAACGAGCAAATCTACCGGGTGTTGATGATTGATTTGGAGCGGAGACACATCTCGAAAGATGAAGCGTTGACGTTGGAGGAGTTTCGTTCGTCGATTATTCGCACGGCAGGAAGCGATTTAGGTTTGCGCGATGTGAAATGGATGTCCCGCTTTGGGAATGCGACGCGCCAAGCCGGGCGTTATCGCAACGGTCGATTGTTTTTGGCCGGAGATTCGGCGCATATCCATTTCCCGGCCGGCGGACAAGGAATGAACGTTGGCTTGCAAGAGGCGATAAATTTAGGCTGGAAGCTGGCAGGCGCCATCAAAGGCTGGGCTCCAGGCTGGTTACTGGATAGTTATCATGACGAACGTTTCCCATGGAATACGGCGTTGCTTCGAAATACCCAGGTTCAAACCATGCTGATGGACGTAACTCCCCCCGTCATGGAACTCCGTGATATGCTGTCCCATCTGATTCGAATACCCGAGGCGAATATTCAACTTGCTGAGCAAATCTCCGCATTGGATGTACATTATGCTGCAGACGCCGAATCTCCCTCCCATCCGTTAAACGGGAAACGTTTCAAAGATTTAAGCCTGAAACTAGGCGAAGGGCGAATAATCAACGCCTATCAGCTTCTGCGTCAAGGTGAATTTGTACTTTTGCATTTAAATGCGAATGAAGAGAATGCCGATTCATGGGAAACGGATGGCCCGCTTCAGGTGGTGCACGCCTCTTTGGGTCAATCCGAACCGGATTGGATCGACGTCCACACGGCACTAATTCGACCGGATGGCCATGTTGCTTGGGCGGTATCCCTATCGGATTCGGATCCAATGCAAACAATAAAAGAAGGAATTGCCCGCTGGTGCGGAGGTCCTGCAAGTTGAGACCGGCATGGACGTACTTGTCTCTCCTTTCCAACTCGAGGCATAAAACCAAGGATGCTCAAACAAAAATTTTTTCTAATTAATTTGCTTGAAAGGTAGGAATGTAAGTGATTGAAATGCGAGCCTCCGGCTCGCGGGATGGAGGTTGATGTTGACGCGCGGCCTGGTCGGGTACATACGGAGAAGTGTGCACGGCCGGTCGTCCCCACGCGCGCGGGTTCTCTTCCCACACAACCGCCAATAAGAAAAACGCCTGACGGCGTCCTTTAAGTTCGTGCATCTCCGTTCATACGTACCAAAGTAAGCTGGGGTATGGGGATCTTCTTCCCCTGTCCCCAGTCTACTTTTTCACATCATTTATCCTGTA
>NZ_CAKKLI010000063.1:0-24671 GCF_918697855.1 Paenibacillus sp. CECT 9249
GAATACATTCGCAATCAGCTGGCAGAGGATAAGAATTACGAACAACTCACAATGAAAGAACTGTTCGACCCGTTTACGGGTGAGTCGGTAGGAAAGGGCAAATAAAAAAGCCCCTTTGAGGGGCAAGCCCGAGACCGCTCGCGGTTGGCAGACTTTCAGTGCGCCTTCTTAGGCGCTTGCTAGTACCATGCCCTTATAGGGCTGATGGAAGCCACCGGCTAAGCCGGTGGTTATGACTGTTCGCGGGAACATCATTGCAATTTCCATAGGAAAGGAAGAAACGATTCGATGAAAAAGAATAGATTTATGGCTTGGCTTCTTATTCTGAGCCTTATTTTATCCGTGAATTCACCCGGCCTATCCATCATATCCTATGCCGAAGAAACGGAAGCGTCGGTCGACGGAGGCGATGCGGAAGCGGTTAAGGAATTGCCGAAAGAGATACCGGATGTACATTCTATTACCGATCACGTCTATGAGGAAACCCCTCAAGAATCGGCGATCAAGCTGTATGAGTCCGTAAATTCGGTACGGGAACAACTGGACAAAAACCTTGCTTATATTTTGGATACTGTCCCCAATCCGGAATTCGGAACGTTAGGAGGGGAATGGTCCGTTTTATCGTTAGCCCGGGGAAACTATCCGGTTCCTGACGACTATTACGACCGGTACTACGATAATGTAGTCGGCATCGTGAAGGAGAAAGGGAACAAGCTGGACCGCAGCAAATGGACAGAGCATTCGAGACTGATATTGGCGTTTACCTCGATCGGCAAGGACGTTAAAGATGTGGGCGGCTATAATCAGCTTGATAAGCTTGCCGATTACCAAATGGTTATTAGGCAGGGAATAAACGGTCCGATTTTTGCTTTATTGGCATTGGACAGCAAAAACTATGAACTACCGTTCCTGTACGATCCTCCTGTTCAAGACGGCAAAATAGCCCAAACGACCAGGGAAGCGCTTATCCAGTACATATTAGACCGCGAAATCAATACAAATACGGCGGCTGCGGGCGGATGGGCATTGGGCGAAAAAGCAGCCAATCCGGATCCCGATATCACAGCTATGGCCATTCAAGGGCTTGCCGCTTATATCGATACGAATCCGGCCGTAAAAGCGGCAGTTGATCGGGGAATTCAGTGGTTGTCGGATAACCAGACGCCGGACGGCGGCTTTGCCAGCTGGGGCACCGTTAATGTTGAAAGCATCGCCCAGGTTGTTGTCGCTTTAACAGCGGTCGGCATCGATCCGCATACGGATCCGAGATTTGTGAAGAACGGGCATTCGGCTATAGATGCCTTGCTGACCTTCGCTGCGCCGGACGGCGGCTTTATGCATGTGAAACCGGGAGATACGGGTAACGGCGGCGCGGAAGCGGGGAAAATCGACGGCATGGCCACCGACCAGGGGACATATGCGCTTGTCGCGTACGACCGTTTTGTGAACGGAAAGAACCGCCTCTACGATATGACGGATACGGAGTCCGATAGTCCCGTCGAAATCAAGCCGGATGGGGATCGGCCCCGAATTGTTATTCCTGACGATCATCGCGATTATATTATTCCGATATCCTCAACCGACCGCGATAAAATCATAACGATTGAAATTCCCAGCGACTATAAGGCTAAAGTTTCGACCAACCTGCCTTTCGCTACCCCTCTTCCCGAAATTAAAGCCGCAAAAGGCAGCCTGTTTGCGCTGATTCCGGCAGGGGCCAAGGTGGTTCAGGGAGATGCTTCGTCGCTTGAGCTGTTGACTGAGGTAACCGTAACGGAGGCGATGACCGAGCAAGTTGCCGCGGCCGTTCCGCAAGGGAAGAAACTGGACGGCATCGCGCGCGCTTTCTCCATGGGCGGCCCGGCGAGCGTCGAATTCAGCGATTATGTCGTTTTGACGTTCCAAGGTTTGAAGGGGAAGGAAGCCGCCTATATCCAAGAGGAAGCGGCGAAACTGATCCCGAAGTATGCGGGGGACGCTGAGGGACTTAGAAGCGGCAAACCGGATTATGCGTACGACAACGGTAACTATCTTGTCGTGAAAACGAAGCATTTCACCGACTTTGTAGCCTATTCGTCCAGTAGGGCGGAAACGCCGGGCGGGGGCGAGAACGGCAACGGCGGCAATGGCGGCGGAGGGAACGGCGGCAGCGATGGCGGCGGAGCCACTCCGCAACCGAAAAAGTATGCAACGATCTCGGTCGATAAACGGACGATCAATAAAGGATACGTCGTGCCTGCGACCAAGGTAGAGCTGCAATCCGGCGACACGGCCTGGTCGTTATTGAAGAGAATGCTTGACGAGCGCGGGATTAGCTACGAATATGAGTGGAATTCCAAATATGAAAGCGTCTATGTGCAATCTATCGCCGGGGACGGCGAATTCGACCACGGCAGCGGCAGCGGCTGGATGTACAACGTCAACGGATGGTATCCCAACTACGGGGCGAGCAAATACATTCTGAACGACGGGGATACTCTCCAGTGGCGCTACACAACCGATCTCGGCGGCGATCTGGGGGAAGACCTAAGCAAGTGGGAACCCCTGCCGGGAATGCCGGCATCCGGCGGCGCGGGAGCGGCGATCGATCCGAACGACAGAACGCCGGTCATCGAAGTGCCCAAACATATTCAACGAGACTATATCGTCAAGATTACGAAAGAATTGGCCAAGGCCGAATCGATTACGATTAACATACCCGAAGACGTAAAAGCGAAAGTCATCGTAAACGTGGAAGATGTCAAAGACGATATCCCGATGATAAAGGCGAATAAAGGCGATATCTCGGTGGTCTTCGCCAAGGGTACGCGACTTACGGCCGGCGACGGCCACATCGAACTGTTCGCATGGATCGACCCCGGTCAGTCTGCGCTGCAAAAGCTTGTGAAAACCGCCGTAACCGGGAACGAAACATTCGATAAGATCGTTCGCGCCTTTATGATGGGCAATGCCAAGCAAACGGCGGAATTCGATAAACCGCTCATCTTCGCGGTGAACAACGGCAAGGGGCTGCTCCCCGGATTGATTGAACAAAACGAGTTTACGCCTATTGCCATATACGAATCGGAGGAGCAAGGGGCGCAAGCAACCAAAGACGGGGATCACGCGCCTTACGCCTTCGCGAAAGGCAATGATCTGTATGTGAAGGCGTACCGGATGGCGACCTTTGTCCTCTATACGACTGGCGAGAAAGCGGCAAACCAAGGCGATTCGGCACAACAGGATTTGCGGGAACGCTATGCGGATGCCGATGCCATCTCGGCTTGGGCGTATGAAGCGGCCCGCAAGGCGACGCAACAGGGATGGATCCAGGGCAACGACGGAACATTCAAGCCGAAATCGAATGTGACCAGAGCGGAATTCGCCACAATATTGGCTAATACTCTAGGGCTTCGCCCGCAGACGTACCAGGCAGCCGACTTTGGGGATGTGGCTCAAGACGATTGGTATTATCCTTATGTCAACGCCGCTGTTGAAGCCGGCTGGATGACGGGATATAACGATCGATTTCATCCGAACGAACCGATCACTCGCGAGCAGATGGCCGCAACGTTGGCAAGAGCTCTCGATCTGAAACCGGCCCAACCCTCCGCCGTCCCGAAAGATCTGGATTCGGTGTCGGCATGGGCGAGAACGGATGTGGAAACCGTCGCGGCGCTGCAGTTGATGACGGGGCATGACGATAGATTCTATCCGCAAGATGCGGTGACCAGAGAAATGGCGACCGTTGTCGCCGTAAGAGCTTATGAATCGCAAACCGGGAACCGTCCGAAAGAAAAGGCCGAGGTAAAGATCCAGGCGGTGCAAAAAAAAGAGCGTCCGGAGATTCGAAAGCGGATCGACGAAACGGCGAAGTTTCTGCAAGAAACGATTGCCGATCCGGGGATTTCCACGATTGGCGGAGATTGGACCGTATTCGGCCTTGCCCGTTCGGGCGTCAAGGTGCCGGATGGATACTATGACAAATATTATGCGAACGTAGAAAAGACATTAAAGGAAAAGTCCGGGAAGCTGCATCGTGTGAAATATACGGAGTACGATCGGGTCATCCTTGCGCTCACGTCCATCGGCAAAAGCGTGGACGACGTCGCCGGGTATAACTTAAGGGAACCGCTTGCCGATTTCGATACATTGGTGAAACAAGGCATTAACGGTCCCATCTTCGCCCTGATCGCGCTGGACAGCAAGCGTTACGATATCCCTGTCGTGAAGGAAGTGAAAACGCAAACGACAAGGGAGAAATTGATCGAATTGATATTGAATAGAGAAATCGCCGGCGGCGGATGGGCGTTAGGGGAAAAGCCCGAAGCGCCCGACCCGGATATTACGGCCATGGCCATCCAAGGGCTTACGCCGTATTATCAATCCGATTCCCGCGTTAAGGCGGCAGTTAATCGCGGCGTCGCCTGGCTGTCGAAGGCGCAGAAAGCGGACGGCGGTTATGCCAGTTGGGACTCCGACAATTCGGAGAGCGTCGCCCAGGTGATCGTCGCTTTGACCGGACTTGGCATCGACCCGCACACGGACAAACGATTTGTCAAAAATAAAAAATCGGCCGTCGACGCCTTGCTGAGCTTTGCCGCTCCGGGCGGCGGGTTCTACCATATCAAAGCGGGCGGAACGGATAACGGCGGGGCGGGGCCGGGCGAAGTCGATCTGATGGCCACGGATCAAGCGATGTATGCATTGGTCGCTTACGACCGTTTTACGAAAGGGCTCCATCGTCTCTATGATATGACGGATGTGAAATAGCAAGGTGGGCGAATCCGATGAAACATAAACGATGGTTGACGGCGTTGCTTATTTTGGCCGTATTAGCGATCGCGTACTTCTCAACCGGGGGCGGCGGCGCAAGGACGGATGAGGCCGGCCCCGGCCTTGCCGTTCAGGCGGACGATGTTAGCGGGCAAGACGGCGAACCGGGCAAGGACGAAGGGAAGACGGCGGTCGCGGAGGAAACGGAACCGACGAAAGATCAATATCTAACCGACCCCGTTCCGGAGGGAAAACCGAAACCGGTGGAATGGCAGGATGTCACTTTAAACAAGGACAAAAAATTAACCGCCACGTTGTCGGTAACCTGCTACACGATATTGGACAATATGGATCTGTTCAATAAAGACAAGCTTGAGGTGCTGCCGGAAGACGGTGTCATTTATCCTGCTCAAGCCGTGACGTTCTACGAGGGCGAGTCCGTGTTCGACGTATTGCACAGAGAGATGAAGGAACATCAAATTCATATGGAATTTTCCATGACGCCGATCTACAACAGCAACTATATCGAGGGCATCAACAATATTTACGAATTCGACTGCGGCGAATTAAGCGGTTGGATGTATAAGGTGAACGGATGGTTTCCCAACTACGGCAGCAGCCGCTACATGCTGAAGGACGGGGATGTCGTCGAATGGGTATATACATGCGATTTAGGCCGCGATGTCGAAGGAGGATGGGCGGCTGCGGGAGGAGAGAACGGTGAGGGATAGTTTTTCTTCTTTTCATCCGCTTGTCAATTTTGTTTATTATGCCGCGGTATTGGCTTGCAGCATGCTATTTATGCATCCCGTTCTGCAAATCATATCGCTCGCAAGCGCTGCAATCTATTCGGTCACGTTACAGGGTATGAAGGCAATCCGATTTCAATTGCTATATATGCTGCCGCTGTTATTGTTCATGGCGGTTCTCAATCCGGCCTTTCATCACGCGGGCGTTACGATTCTGTTCTATCTGAAAAGCGGGAATCCCGTTACGCTGGAGTCCGTTCTGTTCGGCGCGGCGGCAGCCTGCATGTTTATCACGGTTATCTTATGGTTCTCCTGTTACAATGCCGTGATGACGTCGGATAAGTTCATTTATCTTTTCGGAAAAATACTGCCTTCGCTGTCGCTTGTTTTTTCGATGACGCTTCGTTTCGTACCCAGATATACGGCGCAAATCAGGGCGATTTCCCGCGCGCAGCGATGTATCGGAAGGGACGCGACGCAAGGAAGCTTGGCCATGCGGGCGCGGAATGGGTTGACCGTCCTGTCTGTCATGGCGACCTGGGCGTTGGAAAATGCGATCGAAACGGCAGATTCGATGAAATCCAGAGGATACGGCTTGCCGAACCGCACCAGTTTTTCCATCTATCGATTCGACAACCGGGATAAGGCCGTCTTGTCAATCATGACGGGATTCATCGCCATTGTGGCTATTGGCGCCGTTATGGGGCAAGCTGCGATGCGTTTCTTTCCTTCCTTGAAAATGGTAGAGATGTCGCCGTTCAGTATCGTCGTGTACGCCGCTTATTTCGTTCTATGCATGCTGCCCGTGATCATCAATTTGGCGGAGGGTCTGAAATGGAAATTTATCGAATCCAGGATGTAAGCTTTACGTTTCCCGGCCAAGATCGCAAGACGCTCTCCCATCTTAAACTATCGGTGCAAAGCGGAGAGTTTGTGACGATTTGCGGCAAGTCGGGCTGCGGCAAAAGCACGCTGCTTCGGCAGTTAAAGCCCGTTCTTGCACCGCACGGCAAGCGAAGCGGGGACATTTATTATCGCGGCCGGCCGATCGAAGAAATGGACCGCCGCACACAGGCGGCGGAAATCGGATTCGTGCTCCAAAGTTCGGACAATCAAATCGTAACGGATAAAGTATGGCATGAGCTTGCTTTCGGGCTGGAGAGTCTAGGTTTCGACAATCGCACGATACGTTTGCGCGTGGCGGAGATGGCCAGTTTTTTCGGAATTCAGACATGGTTTCATCACCGGGTGACCGACCTTTCCGGGGGCCAGAAGCAGCTTCTCAATTTGGCTTCCGTGATGGCGATGCATCCTTCCGTCTTACTTCTGGATGAGCCAACCTCTCAGCTGGATCCGATTGCGGCGGCGGATTTTTTGGAAACGGTGAAAAAAATAAACCGCGAACTTGGCACAACCGTCATTATGACAGAGCATCGTCTGGAAGACGTCCTTCCGATATCGGATCGTCTGGTCGTCCTGGATCGGGGAACGATCGTTGCGGACGCCGCTCCGCGAAAGGCCGGAGAAGCGCTGCGCGCCATGCGGCATCCGATGTTCGTGTCGATGCCGGCGCCGATGCGGATTTATGCGGCAGTCGACAATGATTTGCCTTGTCCCGTGACGGTGAAGGAAGGCCGCACATGGCTTCAAGCTTACCTAGACGGCAAAACGGCCAGGCATGCGGCCACCGAGCGGGAAAGCCCGGCGGATGCCCCGCGGCCCGTCGCCGTGAAGTTCAAAGACGTGTGGTTCAAGCATGACAAGCAGGGTCCCGACATTATTAAAGATTTGTCGTTCGAAGTGAAGGAAGGGCAATTCTACTGCATCGTCGGGGGAAACGGAACGGGAAAGACGACGGCGCTCTCCCTGATTAGCGGGATCTATCGCCCTTATAGGGGGAAAGTGCTCGTCGGGGGCAAGGACCCTGCCAAGATGAGCGCCAGAGAGCTTTTTACGAGAAATATAGGCGTGCTGCCGCAAAATCCGCAAATGCTGTTTGTGAAAAAAACGGTAGAGCAAGATTTATATGAAATGCTCGCGCAAACCGACCTGACGCGGGAAGAAAAGGCGGATAAAGTGAAAGCGGCCGCTTCGTTTGCGGAACTCGAACATTTGCTGGACATGCATCCGTACGACTTGAGCGGAGGGGAGCAGCAGCGGGCGGCGCTCGCCAAGGTGCTTTTATTGGAACCGGCAATCCTGCTGCTCGACGAACCGACCAAAGGGTTGGACGGATTTTTCAAGGAAAAGCTTGCGCTCTTTCTAAAGAAGCTGAACGCGGACGGAGTGACGATCATGATGGTTTCGCATGATATCGAGTTTTGCGCCAAGCATGGAGACGTTTGCGCCATGTTCTTCGACGGGAGCATCGTCACGTCGAATGAGACAAAGCGATTTTTTGCGGGCAACAGCTTTTATACGACCGCGGCCAACCGTATGGCGCGCCATATATGGAGCGAGGCGGTAACCGCAGAGGATGTGATCGAACGATGCCAACGCAGCGGAGCGAAGATCGTCGGTTAAGACGAAGAACGATACTGGCGTCGGCGCTTATTCTTATTGTCATTCCCGCTACGATCATGGCGGGTGTGTTCCTGTTAAACGACCGGAAATATTATTTTATCAGTTTGTTGATTGTGCTGTACACGATGATTCCTTTCGCCTTCGTATTCGAGCATCGAAAGCCGCAGGCGCGGGAGCTCATCGTTATCGCGGTATTGGCAGCCATCGCCGTTGCGGGGCGGGCGGCGTTTTTCATGCTGCCGCAGTTCAAACCTGTGGTGGCGATCGTTATGATTGCCGGTGTAAGCCTGGGGGCGGAAGCGGGTTTTCTGGTCGGCGCGGTGGCGGGATTCGCCTCCAATTTTTTCTTTGGGCAAGGGCCATGGACGCCGTGGCAAATGTTCTGTTTCGGCATCATCGGTTTTTTGGCGGGCATTTTGTTTCGAAAAGGGCTGCTCAAGAAAACGAAGCTTTCTTTATGCGTATTTGGAGGATGTTCGACTTTCATCGTTTACGGCGGTATTATTAATATCGGCTCAGTGCTGATGTATACGCCGCAATTTTCATGGGAGGCGTTGCTGGCCGCTTATATTTCGGGTTTTTGGTTCGATATGGTGCATGCGGTCGCGACGGTATTTTTTCTTTTCATTCTTTCGCGGCCGATGCTCGAAAAATTGGATCGAATCAAAACGAAGTACGGACTTATCGAACCGTAATTCGCTACGAGACTCATCAATTATGGAAATTCGATGAAAAACGGGAGGAGGGCAACTCGTTGGAGAAGGTTACCGTGACTGCTCATCGATAATACGACGTACGTGCCGGTGCGATCGGTTGCAGAGGCGTTAGGCGCAACCGTTCGGTGGGACGGCAAGGAAAGAAAAGTGGAAATTACGAAATAAATGGTCTTGGGCCTACCGGGCAAACGGCCATGCTTCGATTGGACAATTGACATAGGATACAGTAAAGAGTCCGATCGCGGAGGTGTTCATGCATTGGCCTGTTCCGGTACGAGCAGAAGAAAAAAGAGGAGAAGCATCAAACGGCGGTTTACCGTAACGAAAAAGAGAAAGAAATCAACTTGTTTCAGGATTGTGACAACATCAAAAAAGGCGTCGAAGATTAAGAAGCGAAAGAAATGGCTAATTCGAAAACGATGCCGGCAACGGAAAAAGTATAGGATCGGCCGATTAAAACGCTATCGCTTCCGGTATCGCTTCGCCAGAGCGGCATATCCCCGCGCATGGAGAGCGCCGCTGAGAGCGGGCAGTCCGCCGCAAGGCGATCCGAGCCCCCAAGCCGGTCCTCAAGGAGTGCCGGGAGCGCAAGGCATGCGAGGAGAGTCTGGACCCCAGGGTCCGCCGGGTCCGGAAGGGAAGCAGGGATTGCGGGGGGAAGCTGGAGCCCGCGGGCCGGCGGGAGAGTCCGGCGCGAAGGGAGAGCCGGGCCGCGATGGGTCGCCGGGGGAAGCTGGAGCGACGGGCCCTCAAGGCGAGCGGGGCTTGCCGGGGCTGCCTGGCCCGCCGGGAGAGCCCGGTCCCCAAGGAGCGCCAGGTCCGTCGGGTCCGCCCGGCCCCCAAGGCGAGCGGGGGCCTGCCGGATCGCCCGGACCCGAAGGAATGCCGGGCGCGCAAGGCGAAACGGGCCCTCCCGGCCCGCAGGGTCTCCCGGGGCCCCAAGGTCCGCAGGGCCCTCAAGGGCCGCAAGGACCTCCCGGCGGCCCGGTCACCGGCATCAACATTATCCCGACCGTGAACCGATATTATTATATTCCCGAATCGAATATTGAATTGTCGGACCCGGAGACGATTCCGGCTGAAGATTTTACTGACGATAACGGAAATCAAGCGGCGGAATTTGCAGGATTGGGAACGAACGGATACAGCAACTTATCGATTAACGGGATTCTTCAGGAAGGCCGAATGTACAACGTCGCGCCGAACGCGCTTACGTTGAACGCTACGGGGGATACCATCTACGCCGGTTCCCCGATCATATTGGAAACCGTTCAATTCATAGGGGAGCTAGTCTTTTAAAAAATGATATAAAAGAATGAATAGAATGGCCGTCTCCCAACCTCTATTTATCGCATTAAATAGAGGGAGAGGAGGTGAACCTGATGGCAGTGACAAAACCGTTTCTTCTGTCTTTGCGATATGCTTCCACCATCGGAGACGGAACGGGGACGGGCGCTACCTTTGCGATTGCCGCTACAGCCTTCACGGATGATACCGGTGCGGCTGTGACGGCATTTCCAGCGACATACGCATTCTACAATCTTTATGTTAACGGCGTGATCCAGCAAGGTGACGCTTCGACGCTCAGCACGACGGCCATTACGATTCCGGACGGCAATTTGCTTAATCCCGGAAATCCGGTAACCGTTGAGATCGTTGTAAACTGACAGAAGATGTCGACAATGCAGCTTGCTTGTCGGCATACATATGATAACTATTAAAAATTGATATAAATGCTGCGGTTGCCTTGTCCATACGTTTTCTACCACTCCGGCATAGAATGAAGTATCTTCCAAAAGGAGTTGAATGCTAAATGGCTGTGCAGTTCATTGATTACAACGCGAGCGTGCCGACGCCGGTTTCCGGCGGCGTGGCAATCCCGGTACCTATCACTCCGGCAGGCGTAGGGATTGCGTCTTTCAGATTAACGGTTCCGGGCGTCCCCAATTTCGTAGATTTGAAGGCGGTTGTAGGCGTACGCGGAGATACAGGCGTTTCAGACGTCTTGTTGCGCATTTTCCGCGACACGAATGTCATCTATTATGTGCGTCAAGGGATCGAATCCGGTTTTGAAAAGTATTATTCAGTTCCTGTCCAGTTCACCGATGCAAATGTTGCGCCAGGCGTTCACGATTACACGCTCTCCATCGAAAATTTATCGGCGGGTACGAGCGCGACGGTGATCGGTCCGATCGCTTTCAGCGGTATTTTAACCACGTAATTCAATTCCGGATACGAAATTTGCGTAAAGAGGCCGGCTCCCAAAACCTTGGGGGGGCGGTCTCTTTGTTGCTGCGGCCTTCATTCCTGCACGGGGAAAAATGATAAAAAGAGATGTGGTGCGTGGAATGATTCTGTTATAATGTGGGGTGGGAATGATTTCCTGAAAGTGACTATGCAAGCGAAAGAGAGAGCCGATTCAAAGATAAATACGGATAGGAGCCACATACATATGCATAGCAGATCGATGGTGTATCTGGGGTTAATCGTCAGTTCGGTCATTTGGGGATTCAATTTTGGCATTTCACGTTTGATCATGGAATCATTGCACCCGGCTACGCTTGCTTTTCTGCGGTTTGCCGGAGCGGTGCCGCTCTTTTTTATCGTCTTAAAGCTTAAGGAAGGAAGCGTACTTGTCGGATGGAAAGATATGATCAAGCTGCTGTTCCTGGGATTGTTTGGCGTCGCGGTTTTGGAAATCGGCGTGCTCTATTCGATTCAGTTAACGACGTTGGCCAACGCATCATTGCTTAACGTTGGGCCCTGGCCTATCTTTACGATGCTGCTTGCTCCGTTGTTCACGAACGAGAAAATAACGGCGCGCCTCATGATCGGCGGAGGATTGGCATTTATCGGCGTCGTGCTGATCATCCTCGGCGGGGGACAAGGATTGGATTTCGGATCCGAGCATTTATGGGGCGACCTGATATCGCTTGCGATCAGCTTGCTCGGGGCATTGTTTAATTTGGCCTGCATGCCTTTAATGAAGCGTTACTCCGCGCTGCGCGTCAGCACCTGGTATATCTTGTTCGGCGTATTGTTTATGTTCCCGTTCACATGGGGGACGTGGACGACAATCGATTGGGCCGCGCTAGACGCGGTGAAATGGATAGCGATCTTCTATAATATTGTGCCTGCCACATTTTTCGCGTTTTTCGTATGGAATTACGGCATGCTCAAAGCCGGCGCCAGCCGGGCCAATTTTTTCCGTTATGCCGTGCCCGCCACCGCCGTTGCGGCAGGTTATTTGATGTACGGTGAGGTTGTCAAAGGTTGGCAAATCGCCGGCGGCGTGCTGATTGCGGCCGGATTGGTCTGGGTCACGCTGGAGAAAACGGGCAAGGCGGCTCCGGAGCAAGCAATCGTACAGAAACAGGCTTAGAATTGTTCTTCGATATATTCGCGCATATGCTCGACCGGAACCGCCAGACCGACGTTGATCGATTCTTCTTCGCGTTCGATTTTGGATGTGGCGAACACGACGGCGATCACTTTGCCGTTCCCGTTTATGACTGGGCTTCCGCTATTTCCTTTGTAGATCGGGGCATCGATCATCATAACCGGCAAATCCCAACCGGTAAGCGAGGTTAGCCCGAGAATCACGCCTTCATTGGCGATTTGATAGAAGGATAAAGGGTTGCCGACCACATAAACGGAGTCTCCGGCTTGCCATTGCGATTCCGTCTCCAATTCCAGCGTAGGAAGATCGTCATGATCGCCGCGAATTTTCAAGATCGCGGTGTCAATCGCCGGATCGCTAAAGACAACGTCTGCGGCATAGATATCCCCTCGAAGAAAACTGACGGTGCCGACCTGCATCCGGTCGATCACGTGCTGGTTCGTAATAATGAGGCCGGTTTCGTCGATATTGAATCCGGTGCCTTTGCTGCCGTCGGTATTTACGCCGACAACGGCTTGCTTATATTGCCGAATCTGTTCCTTCTGCGACAGCTCATTGTTTTTTTGCAAAAAACGGATCGCCGGGAGGCTGTATATTTGCGGCAGGAAGGCGATCAAATTGCCGAACAGCATCACGGCAAGCAAGCCCGCCAACGTTCTTCTAATCCATTTTCTTCGCTTCTCGGCTTGCCGTTCTCTCTCTTCTTCATCTTCGTCTTCCTCCTCCCAGAAACCTTCCTCCTCCCATTCGTAAATCGGTTGTTCCGCATCGTCTGTTGGTTTTAGCGCGTCTTTATCATCGTTCGCCGCATGATTTTTAATAGCATTCTCCCCCTCTCCGAATGGCTCCATACCCTATTATATCAAACCTCAATCAAGCGATCTCTCTTTTTGCCGCGGCAAAAATTCCGCCCGCAAACCGAATTTTATTCCGCCTGCGGACCGATTATTTTCCTTTATAACCATGATAAGGTTTGGTAAGAGCGTGAAATAAGGAAAAGAAGACTAGAGGCGGTGAAATCTATGGAAAAGAAAAGTACGCTTGGAGTGTTTAAAAACGACAATTACCGCAAATTGTTTTCGGCGACGGTGACATCGCAAATGGGCAGGGAGATCGGCATGAGCGCCTTCGCCTTTTATTTGCTCGAACGTTTCGGAGAGCAGCCGGTTTATACGACGTTAACGCAAATGATGTATTCGTTGCCGACGTTGGTCGTTTTTTTTATTGTCGGCGTAGTGGCCGACCGGATGGACCGGCAGAAGATCGCCGCGAACAGCGATTGGATCAGCGCCGGGCTGTCGATCATGTTTCTCGGCGCGGTAACGCTGGGCTGGATGCCGCTCATCTTTGCGATTTTATTTCTGCGCAGCGCGGTCGCCAATTTCTTCGCTCCGGCGGAGGCGGCGATGGTGCAAGGGGTATTGCATAAGGACGAGTATACGACCGCGGCGGGATTAAATCAGATGGTCATGAGCGTCTTTATGCTGTTCGGCACGGCGCTTGGCCTGTTTTTCTACCGTTTTATCGGCATCCAAGGAGCGATCCTGGTCGACGCGGCGGCTTTCCTCTTGTCGGGCTGGTTTATCCGCACATGCCGCATGAGCGACAAGGTACGCCTTCCCAACGGGAGAACGACATGGCGGCAACTCCAATTCGGCAATGTCGTTCGCGATTTTAAAGACGGAATGATCTATATTTTGAAAAACAAATTGCTTCTCGCAATTATATCGGGTTTCTTCTTGTTTGGCATTGTGAATGGCGGGTTTTCCGTGCTGTTCATGTACGTAACGAAATACAAGCTGGACCCGGTCCGTTATGAAACGAGCATGGTGGCGTTGTCCATGTTATTCGGCGTTGCCATTATGGCGGGAAGCATATTTGCCACGTTCATGGCGAAGAAGGTGAAGCTGTATCAAATGTTGATCGGCGGAATTCTCATGGCCGGCATTCTCGTTACGCTCAGCGGATTTGCTTCGTCGAAAGCGGTATTTTACGGCCTCGCGTTTTTTACCGGATTAACGCTAGGTCCGATCAACGTAGCGATCGGCGGCTGGATGCCGCAAATCGTAGATCCGAAAATGATGGGGCGGGTGCAGGGCTGGATCAATCCGCTCATGATGCTGGCGCAAACGGCGACATTGGGCGTGATCGCGGTGGCGTTCCCGCGGTTTATTAATGTAGATATGCTCTTCTACGGCATCGGAACCGTAATCCTGATCGTCGCTGTTTATTATATTGCCACTTTGCCGAGATTGGCGGCGAAGCATCAGCAACAGACGGAGCAGGCGCAGGTTGTTACCGGCTGATTTGAACATTTCGAAGGAGAGGGTACGGTGTTTAAACGGATGACGGTCGGGCATACCCCGGCCATTAGAAACCGTCAGGGCGACGGAGTTTCATCGGGCGTCGCCCTGATGGAACAAATGAATGCCGGCGGGTTAAAGCAATGGGTCGTTATCCGCGGCCATCATACCGGCAATCCGCTTTTGTTGTTTCTGCACGGCGGTCCGGGAGCTTCGATGACGGGGGCGTTGCGAAAGTATAATGCGGAACTGGAACAGGCTTATACGGTCGTCAGTTGGGACTATCGCGGGGCCGGCAAAAATTACGATCCATCGATAGCGCCGGAAACGATGAATATCGGTCAGCTTGTTTCGGATGCACGCGACATCGTCATGCAGCTTCTCGATCGATTCGATCAACAAAAATGCTTTGTTGCGGGCGCATCTTTCGGCGCCGTCGTCGGAATGCGTTTTGTTCAAGCTTTTCCGGATTTGGTTCACGCCTATATAGGCGTGAACCAGCCACCTGCCCCGCGGAGGAGGAACGGCTTTCCTATGAGTTTGCATTGGAAAAGGCCCGCCAAACAGCGAATGGCAAAGCCGTCCGGGAATTGGAGCGGATTGGCGCCCCCGAACAAGGCTTTTACCGCAACAAGGAAAACTTTGTTAAGCAGCGGAAATGGTTGACGAAGTTGGGAGGGGCGACCTATGAAAAAAGCACCTTCCGAATCAATATCATGAGCAATTTGTTTACCCCGGAAATATCGTGGAAGGATCGATTCCGGTTTGTGAAAGGATTTTCGTTCTCGAATCGATATCTATGGCAGGAGTTTCTGCGCTGCAATCTGTTCGCGCAAATTCCCGAAGTACACACGCCTGTTTATTTTATTACGGGCCGGCACGATCGGATCTGTTTCTTGCTGGAACGATACGCTTCTCTGCTTGAAGCGCCGCAAATCGAGCTTGTCGTTTTCGAACGTTCCGGCCATCTCGCTTGTTTCGAAGAACCGGACAAATTTAACGAGTTCCTGATTCGCCGCGTACGGAAGGAAATTGTGCCGTGACGACTTCTACAAATGCTTGAAGGGGACGCCTCGGAGCCCGCGATTTCGGGTCAGGCGTCCTCCGTAGATCGCAAAATTACTTGCATATACAAATAATATATGTTACATTTTAAATATCGGTTATGAAAAAGTCTCGACGCTTGGTATACTGAGTACGTATGAAGTTACCGAAACTAACGCTAAAGAGGGATAACGATGGACCGGAAACAACAGGTTTGGAAGATGCTGGGGTTCCAAATCGGCCAGACGACCAAATTGTTGCAGAACAAGATGCAGATCAACTTCAAGAATGCAGGTTATGATATTACTTTTGAACAATGGACAGTATTGCTTTCGTTGTGGATTAAGGACGGCCGCAGCCAGCAAGATCTGTCTATGGAGACCAAGCGCGATCAAACGAGCCTGTCCAGGCTGCTTGATAATATGGTCCGCAAAAATCTGATCGTTAGAGTGCAGAACCCGACAGACCGTCGAACCAACTTGATCTACTTGACGCACAAAGGCAGGGAGTTGGAACGACCGTTGATTGAACAGGCCGAACAACTTAATCATCAAGCTGTAGAAGGGATCGATGAAAGCGACTTGGTTCTGTTTCATAAGATGCTGGGCAAAATTATCGACAATCTAAAATAATGTAATGTCAATTACTTGTATATACATATATTCCAACAAGGGAGGAATTTTTATGAATATTGATCGTTATTTTAATCGGTTGAATGTCGCCGGACAACAAGCAGCGGATCGATTATCGTTTCTGGAATTGCTGCAAATGCGGCATGTACAAACGATTTCTTTTGAAAATTTGGATATTATGGAGAAGCAAACACTGTCCATGCAATTCGGCGATTTGGAGCGGAAAATCATTGAGCGGAGCCGCGGTGGGGTTTGTTATGAATTAAACGGACTATTCCGCCATTTGTTATGTCATTTGGAATATGATGCCCGTTTAGCGGCTGCAACGACTTATATTGGCGACCGCTGGAATCCTTACGAGGATACGCATATGATGATTCTGGCCCATGTGGACAATCAATCTTATGTGGTGGAAGTTGGGTTAGGGGGGAATTCGCCTTCCAAACCTGTCCCGCTGAATGGAAAGGAAGTTCGCGATGTGGACGGCGTGTATCGAGTTGTCCGCGAAGAAGATATGTATTATTTGCAAAAAAATGAGAATCAAGACTGGAACAATCTATATCGCTTCCGAATGGATGAAAAACAGACGGAGGATTTCGTACCGTGGTGCGACTTTGTGCAAACCTCGCCAGAATCACCTTTTAACAAAAAAAGGTTTATTTCCAGAGTAACGCAACAGGGGAGAGTGACATTGTCCGGCGATTCTCTGACGAAGGTGGAAAATGGGGTGAAAGACAAACGCGTCCTGCAAGCGGATGAGATTGCGGAAGCGTTGAAGCGATGGTTTTATTTAGACGAGAGACAATGAGACAGTGCGGTCGCCGAAATTGAAAACTTGTCATGCTCGTCAAACCCGTCCGCATATTTGGCCAAGGTCCCTCATAGACATGTATCAGTGAAAAATTCATTTGTGCAGAGGGGATGATTTCATGCGTCGGATCACATGGATAGCAGCCATCGTGATGTGTGCAGCCATTATGCTCGCGGGATGCGGGAAAAAAGACGCGGCAGCAGTGTTGAAAGATTTGGATCATGTGGTCAGCAAACTGGAAAGTTATCAAGGGACGGGAACGATGATGCTGCATACCGGCCAGCAGCCTCAGGAATATCAGGTTGACGTCTGGTACCAGAATCCGTCGTATTATCGAATCGCCTTGAAAAATGCGAAAAAGGATATTACCCAAATCGTCCTGCGAAACGACGAAGGGGTATTCGTGCTGACGCCGAGTCTGAATAAAAGCTTCCGCTTCCAAAGCGATTGGCCGGAGAAGCAAGGACAGGTATACTTGTACCAAACGTTGATTCACAGCATATTGGCCGATAGCAGCCGCCAGTTTGCGACCGAGAAAGACTCGTATGTGTTCGATGTGGCGGCGAATTACCAAACCGCTTCGCTAGTCCGGCAAAAAATTTGGCTGAGCAAGGAAAATTACGCGCCGCAGCAAGTGCAAGTATCGGATGCCAATGCGAACGTCGTGGTTGAAGTGAAATTCAACCAATTCGAATTCGACAAAAAATTCGATAAAGATTCTTTCGAAATGCAGCGGAATATGACCAGCATGAATGTAACGACATTGCCGACCGTCAGCCAAGTCGACGAGAACGGCAATCCGATCGACGACGGTTCCGTCTCGATTCCGCAAGATCAATTGGCCGGCAAAACGCAGGAGCTTGGATCGTTCGGCATTATCGAACCGGCTTACACGCCGGAAGGCGTGAAGCTGCATGATACGCAGCAGATTAAAAATGCCGCCGATCATTCCGTATTGCTGCGCTATAGCGGCACATACAACTACACGCTGCGCGAGTCGAGACCGCAGGACATGGAAGTGTCCATGACGCCGGGAACGCTGTTGTTCCTCGGGCATACGGTCGGCCATTTGAGCGGGGACGAACTGAAGACGCTCGCCTGGACGTATGACGGCATCGAATACCGGTTGACGAGCGCGGATTTGCCGCAGGACGAAATGATCAACATTGCGGCGTCGCTGCAAGACCAGCCAGGCAAATAAAATAATCGTATTCTTCTCGAGGCGGCTCGCGCCCGGGAGCGAGCGGACGACGGTCTGCCCGTTCCCGGGAAGCCGCCTTTTTACAATTTAGGTGGACTAAGGAAGAAATGCCGTTTTTCATTGACAGCCAGACAACTTAACGATTAACATAATCATATTGGTTATGGAGACCGTTTTGCGACAGATAAGAAGAAGGTGGCTTGTGTGAACACATTTTATCGTTCGACGAGGGTGGAGGTATCCTTTGACGCGCTGCGTCATAATGTGGAGGAATTTCGGAGGGCGCTTCCGCGGTCAATGAAGCTGCTCGCGTGCGTCAAGGCGAATGCGTACGGACACGGAGCCGTCGAAATGACGAAAGAATTGGAACGGTTAGGCATCGACTACGTTAGTGTCGCATTTTTGGATGAAGCGATTCAATTGCGCCGGGCCGGCATAACAACCCCGATCCTCGTGTTAGGGTATACGCCTCCCGAAGGCGTAGCTGCGGCTTGGGCCAACGACATTACAATAAATGTATTCAGCGAGGAAGTGCTGCGGGAGATTGAAGCTTTAGCTTCCGGACCGCTCGATTTCGCCGGCGGATCGGATGCGGCTGTTTACGGGGAAGAACCGCGCCGGTTAAAGGTGCATGTCAAAATCGATACCGGCATGGGACGGCTCGGTTTATTGCCGGGCGAGGAGGCCGTTCGGTTCGTCGAACGAATCGGCAGGCTGCCGCAGGTGAACTTGGAAGGGATGTTTACGCATTGCGCGCGTGCGGATGAAGCGGATCCGAGCTACACGATCGAGCAGCACCGGAAATTTCGGCAAATGGCCGAAGCGGTGAAGGAGCGCGGAATCGACATTCCGATTTTGCATACGGGGAACAGCGCCGTCAGCATCGAGCGCCCCGAATGGTCCTACGACATGGTGCGCATCGGAGTCAGCCTGTACGGGCTATACCCATCGGCTGAAGTGAACCGCGAACGCGTAGCGCTGCAGCCGGTGCTTGCATTGAAGTCGCAGCTTTCATACGTCAAATCGCTTCCGCCTCATTCCGGAATCGGCTATGGGACGATTTATTTTACGGAAGGGGAGGAACGGATCGGAACGGTGCCGATCGGTTACGCGGACGGATATTCGCGATTGCTCAGCGGCAAGGCGGAAATGCTCATCCGGGGCCAACGCGTGCCGGTAGTCGGGACAATCTGTATGGACCAATGCATGGTTCGGCTTGACGCGGTTTCGTCCGAGGCGGACGAATCGCCGCTTGCGGCGGGCGAAGAAGTCGTTCTTATCGGGCGGCAAGGCGAGGAACGGATCGGAGCCGAGGAATTGGCCTCCCATGTTGGGACCATCAATTATGAAGTGATCTGCGCGCTGGCCCATCGTATTCCGCGGGTCTATATGCGCGAAGGGGAAACCGTTCACGTGTCGAACCCGTTGCTCGGATAGCAAGGTTACATTTACCAGGCAAATATTTTGTTGGAATTAGAGGGATTTCTGTTATCATTAGCGAATACATTTATGTAGGGTTGCAGCAGCTGTGCTAACTACCTTATATGCATTCGGCATATACATTCTTTTGTATAAATTTTCTTAGTTATCGACATACTGGTAGTAAAGGTTGGAAAGTTTTTGGGGGGCGAGAGCTGGTGTCCAATGTTCAAAACACGAAACGAATTATGATTAGTTTGCCGGATCATTTGCTGCAAGAGGTCGACGGCATTGTGGCAAAGGAAAATTCCAATCGGAGCGAGTTTATTAGGCAAGCGATGAAATTGTATTTGGTAGAGCGTAAGAAGCGCCATATCCGGGAATCGATGCAGCGTGGCTATTTGGAGATGGCCAAAATCAATTTGACCATGGCATCGGAAGCATTTTACGCGGAGGAAGATGCAGAGGGCACTCTTGGTCGTTTAGTGAGCGGGGTGTAAACATTGATCGTAAAGCGCGGCGACGTTTTTTTTGCTGATCTCTCGCCTGTGGTCGGTTCGGAACAAGGCGGAGTGCGGCCCGTTTTGATCATTCAAAATGATATCGGCAATCGCTTCAGCCCGACGGTGATTGTTGCCGCGATTACGGCGCAGATCCAAAAAGCGAAATTGCCGACTCATGTGGAAATCGATGCGGAAACCCACGGATTCGATCGCGATTCCGTTATTTTACTCGAACAAATTCGGACGATCGACAAACAAAGGCTCACCGACAAAATTACGCATTTGGATGAGGAAACGATGCGGAAAGTGGACGATGGGTTGCAAATCAGTATCGGATTGATCGATTTTTAAGATGAAGCAAAGGCGAGGGTGGCGCAAGCCCTTGTTTTTTTTTGCCGTTTTCGCGAGAATAGTGGGTAGACGATCTAGGGAATAGAGGAAGGGGAGTTTGACGCGTATGGAAAAAGGAACGGACCTGCCGGTTCGTGCAGCGAACGGACAGGAGAACCAGAACGCAGGATCGGACGAGTTGGCCGTTCAATTGGAACGGTTGAAGGCGGAGGAGCCGGAAAGAATAACGAAACAAATTGCGAAAGAACTTCAATTGTCCGTCAAACAGATTCGCACGACGATGGGATTGTTGGACGAAGGCAATACGATTCCGTTCATTGCGCGCTATCGCAAAGAGATGACCGGAGAGCTTGACGAGAACGAGCTTCGGTCCGTCGAAGAGCGCTTGCAATATTTGCGCAATTTGGAGGAGCGCAAGCGCGAAGTCATTCGCCTCATTGCCGAGCAAGGGAAACTGACGGTGGAATTGCAAACCGGAATTATTGCCGCCGAGAAGCTGCAGGAGGTTGAAGATTTATACCGTCCATATAGGCAAAAGCGGAAAACGCGGGCAAGCGTCGCCAAGGAACGCGGACTGGAACCGCTCGCTGCGTGGATTTGGGCGCAGCCGCAGCAAGGGGATCTGCAAGCCGAAGCGGCTCGTTATATCGATGCCGACAAAGGCGTGGCAACGGCGGAAGAAGCGATCCAAGGCGCGATGGATATACTGGCCGAGACGATCGCCGACGATGCGGCTATTCGCGCCTGGGTGCGCAAATACACGTTCGACCACGGGCTCGTTCGAACGGAAGCGAAGGATGCGGAGCAAGAATCGGTGTACGAGATGTATTATTCGTATCAAGAACCGGTTAAGAAGCTGCCCCCGCACCGGATTTTGGCCATTAACCGCGGCGAGCGGGAGGATATACTGAAGGTTGCCATTGAAGTGCAGGCGGAGCAAGTGCATGCGTATATTGCGAAGCGGGTCGTTCGCGGCGGGGGCCGGTCGGCGGTGCATGATACGATCGTCGCGGTGATCGAAGACGCTTATAAGCGATTGATTTCCCCATCGATCGAGCGCGAGGTGCGGGGCGAATTAACGGAGAAGGCGGAAGAGCAGGCCATTCAAATCTTTGCCGGCAATTTGCGCAATCTGCTGCTGCAGCCGCCCGTCAAAGGGAAGCGCGTGCTTGGCGTCGACCCGGCGTACCGCACCGGTTGCAAGCTGGCCGTTGTAGACGATACCGGCAAATTGCTGGAGGTGGCGGTGACGTATCCGACGCCGCCGAACAACAAGATCGCGGAAGCCGAAGCGAAATTTACGCAATTGATCGAGACATACGATATTGAATTGATCGTGATCGGGAACGGTACCGCGTCGCGCGAAACGGAGCAGTTCGTCGCCAATCTGATCGGCAAACTGAAAGGCAGGGAGCTCTCATACTTAATCGTCAGCGAGGCGGGAGCAAGCGTCTATTCCGCGTCCAAGCTGGCGCAGGAGGAGTTTCCGAAGCTCGATGTGGCGGAACGGAGCGCGGCGTCGATTGCCCGCCGTCTGCAAGATCCGCTTGCCGAGCTTGTCAAAATCGATCCGAAGGCGATCGGAGTCGGGCAGTATCAGCATGACGTATCGCAGAAGCGGCTTGCGGAAAGCTTGAGCGCCGTCGTAGAGTCGGCGGTAAACCACGTCGGCGTCGACGTGAACACGGCATCGCCTTCCTTGCTCGCTTACGTTGCCGGGATCAACGCGACCGTAGCCAAAAACATTGTGAAATATCGCGAAGACAACGGTAAATTTACCGACCGTTCGCAATTGCAAAAGGTTCCGCGCCTTGGAGCGAAGGCGTTCGAGCAATGCGTCGGGTTTATGCGAATTACGGACGGCGGCAATCCGCTTGACCGGACGCCGATCCATCCGGAATCTTACGCTGTGGTCGACCGGCTGTTTCAGGAGCTGAAATTGGAATTGAGCCGGCTCGGATCGAAGGAGCTTGCCGCGGCGCTGGCCCAAGTCGATCCGGAGGCGCTTGCGCCTCAGCTTGGCGTAGGCGTGCCGACGCTGCGCGACATCTTGGACAGCCTGCAACGCCCGGGACGCGATCCGCGGGAGGAACTGCCGCCGCCGATTTTCCGCACCGACGTGTTGAAGATCGAAGACCTCGCGCCAGGCATGGAGCTGCAAGGAACGGTGCGGAATGTCATCGACTTCGGAGCTTTTGTTGACATCGGGATTAAAAATGACGGCCTTGTCCATATTTCGCAGCTTAGCGATAGATTTGTAAAACATCCGATGGATGTCGTTTCCGTAGGCGATAATGTTACCGTCTGGGTATTGAACGTCGATCTGAAAAAAGGCCGCGTCGGCCTGACGATGCGCAAGCCTTCCTAATAAAAAAACAGGGTAACGGCAGCATGACAAAAGGTCATGGCGCGTTACCCTGTTCCATTTGGGCCGCGGATTCCGGCGGCAACGGCTTCGTACGGTAGAAAAACCAGCATTCGTTCAAAAGTTTGATTTGGCGGCGGTCCTTTTTTTGAAATGCTTTCATCAATTGGCTGCTTAACCACTGCGGCAACGTTCTTCCTCCCCCACGTTTCATTTATGTAGTTATACCATATGGGCGAAAAGGGGAAAGTGTGCAGGTCCTACAAAAAGGTTCCGTCGCCGGATCATTCATGAATGCGATTCCGCTTCTTCCTCGTACCATTGCTCAAGCTGCGCTTGCAGGGCGCGAATTTCGGTAAGCAAAGAAATGAGCGGATAGCTCTTTTCTTCGATCGCGGCGAAGTCGCGCTCCAACTCGTTAATGTAGGCTAACCCGCCGACGATCTCGTCCTGTTCCGTCAATAGCTCCAAATCGTTGCATTCCGCAACCGCCCGCGGCAGCGCGGGAACGTTCGCAGCGGTCAATTTATCGATTTCCTTGTTCAGGCGCAAGTTCAGCGCGCTTAGTTGATAGGCGTAATCCGCAGGCATTTCCACCAAGACCAGTCCGCCCGGGCCGTGCATAATAATGTATCTCATTTTCGCGTTCGACATTGGTTGACAAAATCTCCCCTCACATCTTACTACTTGACAGTGTAGCCTAACTTGGGCTTACAATTCAAGTAGCGCATCGGTTGGTCGGACAACCGGGCCGATTAAGGAAGGGCGGGATGAACGCGATGGACGATAAGGAACTGCAGTCTTGGGTGGAGCGCATATCCATCCATTCGTTCGGCCTTCCGTTCAAGCATAAGGCGACGTTTAACAAGCGACTGAGAGCGACCGGCGGACGTTATTTTATGAAAACCCATAATATAGAGATCAATCCGCATCAATTGGAGGCTTACGGAGCCGAGGAAGTCGAGAAAATCATTAAGCACGAGCTATGCCATTATCATCTGCATTTGCAGCGGAAAGGATACCGGCACCGCGATCCCGACTTCAAGGCGCTGCTTGCCCGCGTCGGCGGCAGCCGCTATTGCCGGTCGTTGCCGTCGGCTCAAGGGAGAAGGCGTCCAGAGCCTTACCGTTATAAACTGGTATGCGCCCGCTGCGGGACGGAATACCCGCGCAAACGGAAGGTCGATCCGCGCCGTTTCGCGTGCGGCAAATGCCGCGGGCCGCTGCGTATCTATCATATTTTGCCGCTTGACTTCCACCCAAAACCGTGATAAATTAATAATTGTCACTTTAACGTTCCCTGATAGCTCAGTCGGTAGAGCACTCGGCTGTTAACCGAGTTGTCACAGGTTCGAGTCCTGTTCGGGGAGCCATTTTCTTTGGAGAGATACCCAAGTGGCTATAAGGGGACCCTCTGCTAAGGGGTTAGACTGCGCAAGCGGTGCGAGGGTTCGAATCCCTCTCTCTCCGCCATACATAACGAATAGAGAAGAGCGAGGCTTGCGGATAGATTGTCCGCGAATACTCGCTCTTTTTGGTGTCATATCGAATTTAGCCGCTATGCGATAGATATCGTTTGACTTATTGATGACGACAGTGATACAATAGGGGCAGTTTGCGGGGGGACTGTTCGCAGTTGAGAAGGTTACAACCTGACCCTTTGAACCTGTTGGTTAATACCAGCGTAGGGAAGCGACAACTTTGCTTTGTCATGCGTATGCGCGTACAACGAGAGTGCTTTCCGCCTATAGGAAAGCGCTCTATTTTTTTATGGCGTGCCCAGCTAAGCACGCATCTTCTAGCCGGTGAAAGTCCGGTCGCGGGAAGGGCCAAGCCCCCGCGTAGCTAGGATACCTACGTATGGCGAAATCTGTACGTAGAAGCGTATCGACGAAAGTA
>NZ_CAKKLI010000064.1:0-24244 GCF_918697855.1 Paenibacillus sp. CECT 9249
GGGACTGCGATGACCGGTTAGTATGTTGCATAAAGTGCAGCATAGGCCGGGGTTCAAGGTCGGATCGGGCCGACATGTTGTACAATGTACAGCATAAACGTACAAAATCGGCTGAAAACGGCCTATCTCCCCTCTGTATGTTGTATAAACTACAACATAGTGCAATCGCTCCAGAAAAAGGGGCTGGTATGATGTACAAAATACAACATACCAGCCTCGAACGCAGGCCGACGCCTCCCTATTCACTCGCGCCCGACGCACACCCCGACGCATTCCTATTTACTCACACACCGCCGCAGAAACGTAGTACCCCCAGCGGGTGTCACGGCAGAGTCGGGACTGCGATGACCGGTTAGTATGTTGCATAAAGTGCAGCATAAGCCGGGGTTCAAGGTCGGATCGGGCCGACATGTTGTACAATGTACAGCATAAACGTACAAGTTCGGCTGAAAACGGCCTATTTCCCCTCTCTATGTTGTATAAACTGCAACATTAGTGCAATCGCTCCAGAAAAAGGGGCTGGTATGATGTACAAAATACAACATACCAGCCCCGAACACAGGCCGACACATCCCTATTCACTCACACCCTGACGCACACCCGACACATCCCTGTTCACTCACGCTTCGCGAACAGTTCTTGCGGCAGCCTACCGTGCCCGGCAAAGTCGCCCGCCGCATGCCGAAGGGTCGCATCCCCGCTTTAGTCCCGTTCGTCGCGCCGCCACAATCCTTTGCGCTTCACCTTTTCCACCGCTTCTTTGCTCGAGCGGACGCCAAGTTTTTTCAACATTTTGTTCACCTGATTTTTGAGCGTGCTTTCCGCCTTGAACAGCTTCTGTTCGATCTGGGTTTGCGTATAGCCCGCTTCGATTAACTCGTACACTTCGCGCTCCGCGGGAGTAAGCGCCTGAAGCTGCTCTTCGCGCTTCAAGCGGGCCAGCTCCTTGAGCAGCACTTCCATCGGCCCGGCATGGCGATGCGCCGTCCGAATGGCTTGCGGCAGTTGGCGGTAGTTTGTTTTCTCGATATAGTTGATCGCGCCGGCCGTGAAAGCTTGCGCAATGACCGCCTCGTCATTGAGAGATGTGAGCATGATAATCTTGACGGGACGCAGTTCGTGAATGTCCAATGCCGCGTCGATCCCGTCCAGCCGATTGCCCGATAATTGAATATCCATCAGCAAGACGTCGAATTCCAGCGTCTCCGCCAGCCGAACCGCTTCTTCCCGGCTCTTCGCCGCTCCGACAACGAGCATATCGGCCTCGTTGTTCAAGAAGAGCGTCATCGCTTTGATCCAATCAGGGTCGTCTTCTACAATCATGAGCCGAATATGATCCATCTACGAATAACGCTCCTTGTCCTACAAATTTGCGGTGCCGCGGCTCGCTCAGGCACTAATCCGGGCGATGCATGCTTGTCACCTTGTTGCCTGGAAAATACAGCGATACCGCCGTCCCTTCCCCTTCCGCGCTCTCGATCCGAAGCGAACCGCCGCTTTGCTGCATCACTTGATAACAATACGTTAACCCGAGCCCGAAATTGCCGCCGCGCCCTTTCGTCGTATAGAACGGTTCGAGGACGCGATCCAGCTGCCGTTTCGGAATGCCGCGCCCGTTATCGCGAACCGTGATCGTCACTCCCCCGCGTTTCGCCGGAGCGAGCACAATTCGAATATCGCCGCCCGCTCCAGGCCGGATCGCTTCCGCGGCGTTTCGAAGCAAATTGCCGAGTACCTCCTGCAAATGAACCGCGTCGCACATCACTTCAGGATCCGCTTTCCGCACGATCTGCGCGAAGATCCCGCGTTCCGCGAACATCGGCATATGATGGCGCACGCATGCTTCCGCGATATCCGCCAGACGGTGCGGCCGCTCCAGCAGGACGATCTCCTGCGTTTGCCCGTGAATGCGCGTTACCATGGCAAGCATATGTTGCGCCGAATTCGCAATAATTTGCAGCTGTTCTTCGACTGCGGCGGACGGAATGTCCGGTTCCGGCCTCACGTCCCGCAACAGCGTCGACTTGATGTTGTCGGCGGAGAGCGATATTTTGCCGATTTCGTTCTTAATCGTATGATTCAACAGCGCCGTTCCCGAACTGACCGCCTCGATCGCGCTTTCCAGCGGATCGCGCTCCAGGCGGAGCTTGACGCCAAGCACCCCGGAGCCGGACAGAAAGGCGAGCAAAACGCCGGCAAACAGCGAATATCCGATAAATCCCGCAATATACGAAAAAAACGAAAACGCCGGATCGATGGCCCGCCCCACGTTAATAAACAGTAAAGCGGCAAGCAGCGAAGGCGCAATGATGAATAGAGTCATAAGGCGATTCGTCTTCTTGCGCCGGTCGCGTTCCTTCGCGAAGGCGGCAACCAATAACGCGCATGAGGCGAGATAATACGGCGCTACGAAAACGAGCAGCGGCATATAATGAATCTCTCTCCCCCAGGCGAAGAACAGAACCGCCAGCAATACGACCGGCAGCAAGAGAACGAATTTGAGAATCGTCCGCGCCCGCGTCCGGAACAACTCCGAATAGACGATGCAAAAGATCAGCGCCCCATAGGGCGTCAATGTATGATTCGCCAGCTCCAGCAGAAACGCGGCAAGCTCCCAGCCGAGCGCTTCCGCCGTGTCGACAAGTCCGCCGATGCTGGCGCAACTGACGAAGAAGGTCGCCCAGCGGTTCGATTCCTTCCCGGGCTGGCTTATGATGAGAATAACGGCCGCCGCAAGCAGCGCAGCAAAATAAAATAACATACGCACCGCCTTACTTCACGTTGGACTGTCTTGCGCCGCGACGTTTCCGGTACGCCGTCGCCAGAACGAATGCGATCGTCATAATCAAGACGCCGACGGCGTCGACCGCAACATCGATCGCATGTCCGGTACGCCCGGGCACAAAGCTTTGATGCCATTCGTCCGAAGCCGCGTACAATAACGACAGCAAAGCGCCGGTGCCGATCGCCGTCCCCTCACGGATCGGCAGCGCAAACAGCGTCTTCATCCATAGGAACGTTAAGACGGCAAATTCGGTCACATGCGCCGCCTTGCGGATCCAAAACTCGATAAAATCGTACGGCTTCGCCGATGTAACCAATCCGCCGTCATAGTAAAATTCGATATGCGGCAAATGGTCCACGATCGCTTGCGGAATCCAGGCCGCCAGCGCGGGCCGCAAATCTTGCTCCACGTACGGCTCCGCGGACTTGATAAAAATAACGGCCATACAAATTGCCGTCAGCGCCAACCATATCAAAAAACGTTTCTTTATCCACTTCATCGAATGGCGCATTCCTTCCCGTTTCACGTTTGCTCGGCTGTCCTTGCGCGCAATTGTTTCCGGATGCAGTAGCGGACGATTTCGCTTCGCAGCGGTTCCTTAATCTCCGTGAAAGCGATCGACACCCGCCGTCTCCCGCCAGGGCCTGTCCGCAAATCGACGACGCGCGCGCCGAACGAAATATGCTTTCTGCCGTTCTTGTCTTCCAAATACATATGGCCGATGACGTCGTCCCCGACGCGATAAAGCGATTCCTCGTTCCTATCTTCCGCTTCGTAAAAAGCGATGCCGCCGCCGCTAATATCGACGGTAACATATTTCGCATTCTCGCCCGAAGCCGCTTCGATCCATACCTCGATTTCCGCGGGAATGCGAAAGAAATTCCTTCTCTGCACTCTTTGGACATCGCTGAAATCGGGCCGCGGTTTCGTCAGCGTTACGCGGGGACCTTCGAATGAAACGGCGGAATCATACACGAATTTATCTTTGCCGTCATAAAAGTATACCGAGACCGCCCCGGCAAGATGATGCGGCAAAGGCTCGTTATTTGTATCGACAGGGTTTCGCACGTACATACTCGCATCGCTCATTCTAATGATTTGCGTAAAATAGACCGATCCGTCTTCGCATTCGATTTCGATAAGTTGATTGTTCCAAAGCTCCATATCGTCCGTATTCATGGCGTCAACGACCTCCTATAGCGTTTTGCGATAAAGGATCTTCCATTTCCATTATGAGGAACAATTCCGAAAGTGTAAATAGCTCCGCCCGTCGGGCCGAAAACAAAAAAAGAACCAGGCTTATCTTTCGCCTGATTCTAACTTGCTTTCTTCACGGGAAAGTTGGCGTACCGTCCGGCAGCCTTGCCAACGTCCATTCCGGAAGAACGTTATGGCAAGGGTATTGCGCCGCTAATTTCTCGTCGACGTCGATTCCCAATCCCGGTTTATCGTTCGGATACACGTAACCGTTTCTAATTTCCGGACATCCCGGGAATACTTCCTGAAGTGCCGGACTGAATCCGTTCCACTCCTGGATGCCGAAATTGATGCTGCTGACGTCGAGATGCACATGCGCCGCATGCCCCACAGGCGATGTGTCCCCCGGACCGTGCCAAGCGGTGCGTACCCCGAAAGCTTCGCAGAGCGACGTTAACTTTCTCGCTGGCGTTATGCCTCCGATTTGGCTGATATGAATCCGAATATAATCGATCAAACGATTCGTAACAAGAGGCATCCATTCGTTAGGATTATTGAACAATTCGCCCATCGCCAGCGGAATCGTCGAATGCTGGCGAATGAGGCGGAACCACTCGAGCTGTTCGGGCGGAAGCGCATCTTCCAGGAAAAATAATTGGTACGGCTCCAATTGCTTGGCAAAGTTCACCGCATCGATCGGGGCCAAGCGTTCGTGAATATCGTGCAGCAACTCGACGTCCGGTCCCAGCTCGGATCGCAGGTGCTCGAACAATCCGAGCACGCTTTTCATATAGGCTTTCGGATCGTAATAAGCTCCGGCGGGGGCTCCTTCCGGCGCAACGATCAACTGGTCTTTGCCGCCATAGGTGCCCAATTGGCAGCGAATGTAGCGGTAACCTTGTTCGATGTACGAACGCGCGCTCTCTTCCACCTGTTTGAAATCAAGGCCGTCGGCATGCCGGTATACCGCCGCGCCCTCTCGAACCTTCCCGCCAAACAGCTCGTAGAGCGGCATTCCGGCAAGCTTTCCTTTGATGTCCCAAAGGGCCATGTCTACGCCGGACAATGCATTGTTCATAATGGGGCCGTTCCGCCAATAACCGCTCACGAGCGAAGAATGCCATATATCGTTAATGCTTTGAACGTCTTTTCCGATCAAAAACGGCTTCAAATATTGTTCGATGGCGGAATGCACCGACAAATGGCGCTGCGTAAAGGTAGCGCAACCAACGCCGTAAATTTCCGGTTCCGTTGTTTCCACTTTGACGACAACCAAATTAATGCCTTCCGGCGCCGTCATAATCGTTTTAATATTGCGAATTTTCAGTTTCTCCATATCCACTCGCCCTTTAGTTGTTGTTATTGCTTGACAGCGCCTGCCGTCAAACTGCTTATAAAATATTTCTGCATAAATAAGAAAAGAATGATCAAAGGCAAACTGGACACGATCGATGCGGCCATCATATCGTTCCAAGCGATTTTGTAGAACCCGTTCAATTGGCCGATTCCTACCGGCAATGTTTTCATATCTTCCGTTGTCATCAGAACGAAAGCGAACATATATTCATTCCACCCCATCAGGAAAGAGTAGATCGCCGTAGCCGCAAGTCCCGGCAAAGATAAGGGCAGAATGATTTGCAGGAATGTCCGCATTTTGCCGCAACCGTCCATCATGGCCGCTTCATCCAATTCTTTCGGTATGCCTTGAAAAAAACCGAGCATCATCCATGTGCAAAAAGGAATCGCAAACGAAATATAGACGATAATGAGTCCCGGATGCGAATCGATCAACCCGAATGTTTTTAGAACTTTATAAAACGGAATGAGCAGCATGATCGAAGGAAACATTTGCGTGACAAGCAGAAACGTCAAAAACGCTCCTTTGCCCGGAAACCGGAACCTCGAGGCCCCATAGCCGGCCAACGCCGAGAACACTAACGAAATCAAAGTAGACGCGAACACAATAATAACGCTGTTCACAAAATAATCGGCGAAAGGATAGTCCTTCCAAATTCGAATAAACGAATCGAAGGTAGGATGTTCGGGAATCCAAACCGGCGGTGAACTCATCACTTCTTCATTGCTCTTGAACGCGGTAGAAACCATCCACAAAGTCGGTATCAACACGCCGGCCGATGCGATCGTGAGAATGGCGTACATGCATGCGTTGAACAGCGATTTCTTCCCTTTAATCGTTGCCATTTCCAAACAACCTCCTGTATCCGTATCCCATCAAGTAACATACGAAGAAGACGATAATTGCCATGGCGGAAGCTTTGCCGAACACGAAATAATCGAAAGCTTGTTTGAAAATATCGATGCTGACAACGTTCGTCGCATTTCCGGGCCCGCCTTGGGTTAATATCCAAATCATCGTAAACTGCTTAAACCACCAAACGGTATCTAAAATAAGCGTAACGAGCATCACCGGCATCAGCCCGGGCAACGTCACGTAGCGGAACGCCGTCAATCGCGTACAGCCGTCGATTTTGGCGGCTTCGTATATATCTTCCGATATATTTTGCAAACCGGCCAGAATGAGCATCATGACCATCGGGAAGCCCTTCCAGATCGAAACGATAATGACGGCGATAAAGGCAATTTGTTCGTTGCCCAGCCAGGAAATCGGTTCGTCGATCATGCCTGTTCCCATCAATACGGCGTTGAACAGGCCATACAATGGGTTGAACAGCCACTTCCACAGCAGTCCCACTACAACCTCCGGAAAAAGCCATGGAAGAATCAAGATGACGCGGAACACGGTTTGTCCCTTCAATTTCATGTTTAGAATGAGCGCCAGTCCCATGCCGACTACGAAATGGCCGGCAACAACCCAGAATGTGTAATGCAAAGTAAGCAATATTTTGCCGATGAATTCCGTATTCGAGAAGATTTCCTTATAGTACTTTAACCCTACAAAATCCCACTTCGTCGTTAAGTTGGTGTCGAAAAAACTGATATAAGCCCCGTATAGCAGCGGGTATGTAACAAGCAACAGAAGCGTGACGACGGCAGGGGCGATGAACCAATACCCGATCCACCGGTTTTTTGACGACAGCATAGTTGTACCTCCATAGATTACCAAGAAGGCCGTAAGGGAGCAGAGATCCACTCCCTTACCGTGACGATTCTTGAAGGATTAGTTGGTATTGCCGATAACCTCATTGGCCCGAGCGGCCGCTTTCTTGGTCGCTTCATCCGCATTCATGCCGCTGGCGATCATCGATTGGTACGCCTCGGCGATAATATCCTGAAATTGCGAATATTGCTTGAAATCGGGGGTCGTGAAAGCGTACTGAAGCGCTTCTACGAATCCCGCATAATCTTTGCCGGTCAGCTGCTGATCTTCGCCGACTTCGATTTTCGTCGGAAGCCTGCCGCTTAAAGCATTCCACTTCAACGAATTTTCCTTGTTCACCATAAATTTGAGGTAATCCGCAACGATCTCTTTATTCGGGCTGGATTCGGCAATCGAGTAGCCCAGCAAACCGAACGTGGCGATATGTTTTTCTTTCTTCGGAACCGGAGTGCTGTACAGTTTCCCTTTCAGTTCCGGATTTTGATCGTAAATGCTGCCCAATGCATTCGGGCCTGTAATCATCATGGCGACTTTGCCGCTCGCCATCAAACTCGCCGCTTCCGGGAAGCCGGTTTCCGTCACCCCGGGCGGGATCACCTTAAATTTATTATTCAGGTCGGCATAAAACTGAAAAGCCTCTTTGGCCGCCGGAGAATCCAACTCCGTTACCCAGTTGCCGTTCGCGTCCTGCTTCAATTCTTCCGCGCCAAAGGAGCGCAATACGGTAATGAAGCGGTCCGCACCGGAGCCGTTGCGCGTACCGACCATCCCAAAGCCCCATTGATCGACTTTTCCGTCCCCATCGGTATCCTTTGTTAATTTTTGCGCGGCGTCAAGAAAGTCTTCCCACGTCTCAGGCGCCTTCAATCCCTCTTCCTCGAACCAATCGCCGCGGTATACGAGCGCCAGGGGAGCCGCTACCCAAGGCAAAAACTGCAGTTTGCCGTCAACGCTCGATTCCTCCAGCAAATTCGGATAAAATTCGCTCAAATATTGTTGTCCGAAAAGCTCCGTTAAATCGGCAGTAATGCCCATATTGTAAGCCGTTCGAATAAACTGCGGCGTGTTGGTGAACGCATCTGGCAAATCCGAAGCCGTGGCGAGCGTCGTAATCTTCTTATACAAATCGTTCATCGGTACGCCGATAAACTCGATTTTCACGTGCGGATTCAGTTTCATGTACTCTTCCGCCATCGCTTTCTCGGCCGGTCCGTCAGGATTTTCCGTTTGCGATACGGACATGATGCGAATAGTGGTTACCTGATCGCCGCTCTCCCCCGTTTTTCCTGTCTGCTTTTGGCCGCAGGCGCTCGCCAATAGACTCAACACTATCAATAACGAAATCCAACCGGCATATCTTGTTCTTTTCATGCAAATGACCTCCTCGTTGAAATAGGTAAAAATATATGGTTAGCCGTCATGCGACAAAATCGCCGCCGCGGCGACAACCTTATGTAATATGACATATGATATATGATGTCATACAAGTTATTCGAAAAAATTTACTTTTTGTTTTTTTCCTGATAACGCAACCATTTGATTGTACGGTCTGTCGTCGTCGTAACGGATTCGCGAACCAACCGCTTCACCAATTCGGTATCTCTATTTTTAATCGCCTGATATTGTTGCGTATGCCCTTTCAAGCTGACTTCCAATTCGCCCAATACCCGGTTCAGTTCTTCCAAATGATAATAATAAACCCGCTTCATGCTTTTCATAATTTGGACGAAAAGATCATTTTTGGCTGCGTTGATAATGGCCATATGAAACTGATAATCGGCCACCGAATATTTGGCATAATCGTTTTGATTCGCCTTCATTTCGTTAAGCGCTTTCTCGATCGCCAAAATGTCTTGTTCGTCGGCGCGCTCAACGGCCAATTCAATGCATTTGGTCTCAATAAGCTCCCGGAATTCCATAATATCTACAAATTCCTTTTCGCTCATATTCATGATCGGAGCCATCATCTTCAAATCGTAGCTTCCCGCCGTATTCGAGACGAAGGAACCTTTCCCGTGCCTCGTGCTGATTAATCCCATATCCCTTAATTTTTGCACGGCGCTGCGAACGCTTACGCGACTGACGTTGAACATGCTGCATAATTCGTTTTCGGAAGGAATTTTATCTCCCGCCTGCCATACCCCGTTCACGATTTTCTCTTTCATCTGCTCGTATACGTCGTCGACAATATTTTTTTTCTCAATCGCTTTAAAATTGGTTTTCACCGTTATTCTCCATCTCCTTGTAACATGTCATACAAGTTGTGATTAATATACTAGCAAGTTTTACTATTTTCGTCAAGCATAAATCGACGGACAAGCTTCCAACGGATCAGGCCATACTCATCCGTCAATTTGTTACAAGCAAGTTTATTGCTCGTTTATATATTGTTTGATTCGCTCCGGATCGATAACGAGCACGTCGTTACCGTCGATTCTCTGAGGCTTAAACATCCCGTCCGGAGGAATTTGCACGTCCGACATTTGACCAAGATCGATCCGCATGCCAAGCCTGGCTAATTTCAACATCTCATGGGGCTCGATATTCGTTTCCAAGTAAGGGGCGATACTGTTCAGCACTTTGGGCAATTGGATCAGCGTCGTCGTCGATTTCATTTTGGCGGCGACGGACGACACAAATTTGCGCTGCCGTTCGCTGCGGCCGAAATCGGACTTGGCGTCGCTGCGAAAACGAACATATTGCAGCGCCTGCAATCCGTCCAAATGCTGCTCCCCTTTTTTCAAATCGATATTATATCTCGGGTCGTCGGCGCGATCGATTCTGCGCATATTTTTCTCGATATCGACATCGATGCCGCCGATGGCGTCAATTAAGGCAATAAATCCTTCGAAATCGACAAAAACGTAGTATTGCACGTTGAGTCCGGTCAATTGTCCGACCGTTTCCATAGCAAGTCCCGGTCCTCCGAAAGCGAGGGCCGTGTTGATTCGGTTCTTGCCATAACCGGGTACGTCCACATAAGTGTCGCGAAGAACGGAGTAAAGCTTTGCGCTTTGCCGCTCGGGGTCGATGGATACGAGGATGTTGGAATCGGAGAGCGGACGGCTTCTGTTGCCTCTGGCGTCCCCGCCGAGGAGCAGGATGTTGACTTTCTCCTTCCCGTCCCATTCGGGAGGTTCATGGGCAGGCTCTTCGTGCAGCCGACGATGATCCAGCATATTGTTTGTTTCGCTATTCTCATGAATTTGTTTCGTGAAAGACAAGATCGAATAGACGTAATACGCCGCAATCAGCAAAATGACCGCTCCGACGCCTAATGACGAATAGAGCCAAATTCGATTGCGTTTGGTTTGATTGCGACTTTTGCGGGGCATGGCGTGTTGCTTCAGCATGAAACGTACCAACCTTTCCATTGACGTTAGGCCCACTTTGCTCATGAAGTGCACGTCCGGTCGGATGGGCGGCGGAATCTCTTTCTATCTATGTAAACGCACCCAACCGGAAGAAAGTTACGATTTTTGTCGAAACAAAAATGAAGCGGCATCCATTGACGGAAATGCGCTTTGACCGTACAATGAAACAGTATATGTATATTCAAAAATTCAAATATACATAATATTGAATATAAAAGGGGATATCATGATGAGATTTGTACGGGCTCACCGCTTTCGAAACTATTCATTGGCGCTGCTGTGGAAAGACCTGCTGTCGGGACTCATTGTCGGTATTATCGCTTTGCCGCTCGGAATGGCATTCGCCATCGCTTCGGGCGTAGACCCGCAATACGGCATTTACACGACGATTATCGCGGGAATACTCATTTCGGTCTTCGGCGGTTCCCGCCATCAGATCGGCGGACCGACCGGCGCTTTCGTTCCGGTCATATTCGGCATCGTAACGCTATACGGATTCGAGGATTTGCTGATCGCCGGGTTCATGGCCGGAATGATGCTATTACTCATGGGTTTGTTGAAAATGGGGGCCTTCATCAAATATATTCCAAGACCCGTGACGATCGGCTTTACGGCGGGAATTGCCGTGATCATATTTACCGGACAAATCGCCAATTTTCTCGGCTTGCAAGGGATTCAAAAGCATGAGCGCTTTATCGACAATATGGCGGAAATCGTTCGGCATGTCGGAACGACGGATCCGGCCGCCGTACTAATCGCTGCGATTTCCCTCCTCTTCATTATCGTTACGCCGAAACTGTTCCCCAAACTTCCCGGCTCGTTCGTCGCGCTTATCGTCGCGGGGGGTGCGGCCGCTTTGTTCTTCCCGGATAAAATTGCTACGATTGGCTCGACTTACGGGGCGATCCCGAGTTCGTTGCCGACCTTCCGGCTTCCGAATATCACATGGGATAAAGTGCAAAGCTTATTCGTTCCCGCATTGACAATCGCTTTGTTGGGAGGGGTCGAATCGCTCCTGTCAGCCGTCGTAGCCGATGGGATGACGGGCGATCGCCACCATAGCAATCGCGAATTAATCGGGCAGGGCATCGCCAATCTTGCCGCACCGTTATTCGGGGGCATACCCGCCACAGGAGCGATCGCCCGCACGGCCACGAACATTAAAAACGGAGCTCAATCCCCCGTATCCGGCATCGTTCACGGCTTCGTGACCTTATTGATTCTGCTCCTATTCGCTCCATACGCTTCGGCTATACCGCTCGCTGCCATGGCCCCGGTCCTCATGACGGTCGCCTGGAATATGAGCGAAGTCCGGCGCTTTAAATATATCGTTCGCTTGAAAACCGGAGACACGCTCGTTCTGCTTGTTACCTTTTTGCTCACTGTCTTTGTCGATTTAATAACGGGAGTGGGGGCGGGGCTTTTATTGGCATTCGTTCTTTTTGTCAAAAAAATGAGCTCGATTTCCGTCACGACGAAAACCGGCGAACATTTCGCCGAAGACCGGCAAGAGAGGATCTGCTATGCGGAAGTGGAAGGCGTTCTTTTTTTCGGAGCGGCTCAATCGTTCGAACGCTTGATTCTGGATCAACTGCGAGATCGGCCGAGCATTGTCGTCATTCGTTTGAAACAAGTGCCGTTTATCGATACAACCGGGATTTCCTTTCTCTCCGGCGTCATCGGTTTCGTCCAAAGTTACGGCGGTACGGTGCTGATCTCCGAGGTACAGCCGCAATTGCGCGAAATGTTCATGCGCACCGAATTGGATAAAATGATCGGAGAGACGAACATGTTTGCCCAAACCGGCCAAGCGGTCCGTTATGCCGATTCTTTGTTTCATCGGGGGAAAACGGACGTTTGCGGTTGACAGAAGCCATAGGAATAAGGTAATTTCATTCCAGAATAGATGTCCCATTCAAATCAAACGGGAAGGTATGTGCGCAATGATGAACCTGGAATTACAACAATTTAAAGCGGAATTTTTCAAAGCTTTAGCCCATCCTCTTCGTATTCGCATTCTCGAACTGTTGTCCGAGGGGGAGAAGAATGTGAATGAAATACAATCCCTGATCGGAAGCGAGGGTTCCGCGGTATCGCAACAATTAATGGTGCTGCGCGCCAAAAATATCGTGAAAGGCACCAAAGACGGCAACCGCGTCGTGTACGCCCTGCGGGACCCTGCCATCGTCGACGTGCTTGAGGCGGCCAAAAAAGTGTTCAACAATCATTTAGTCGACACGATTGTGTTGCTCGATCAGTTGGAAGGGGCCGAGTAAAAGACGCACGGCACCCTGATCTTCCGCTTCCTGCGCGGACGCTAATTCTTTCCCGGTTGCGGCGCGGCAGATTCAAATCGGACGGATTCCGCCAGAGCGATCATCTCCTCTCCCGTTACCGGCGGGGCATCGATATCTTGAATCACGGACAACAGAATATTCCAATCTTCCAATTGAAAATAAATATAATGAAAAACCGGAAAATCGTGAAATTCGACTAGCTTCGCTTCGGCTCCGTTTACTGTCACGTCTTTGACGGCCGCCTCGCCGCCCATCGTATGGAGAAAGAACATCGGCGGCGAATCGATCAGGTACCTCGCTTCTATGTCGATGATCCGCCCATTCGTGCCGAGAGCGTATTTATATCCAAGCGGTTGGCCTTGCTTCTTTATAACCTTCATAAACCGTTTTATCTCCGGCATAGCCTCCAACTTGTCGGACCACGGAACGGGAACGCCCAACAGTTGTTCCGCCTCCTTTTTCGAGGAAATGCCGATTTCTTCGTCCCCTTCCTTCCAAACGATTCGGAAGCTCCTTTCCCCTTCCTTTTCTACCTGTTTGGTCTCCACTTTCGGCTCGATGAATTGCTCGATAAAAGCCATAGCGGGCTTGAAGGCGACGACCGTCTGCAAGGCGAACAAAAGCGCAGCCGCAGCGAAGGCCGCTTGGCGGATGTTGCGTTTCTTTTTTTTGCGGCGGGCATCCCGGTTAACGTATCCTTCCCATATCTGTTCGAAGGTAACGGAGGAAGTTCGGCGTCGCACCTGTTTTTCCAGGGCATCTTTCATCTGGACGGCGTTATTTTTCTCCATAAAGTTCCCCCCTTTTCGTGAATCCGTAAACATTCGAACGGGGCAGTCGATTGCGCAACGACATGAGCGCGCGATTCAATCTGGATTTGCATGTCCCAATTGGAATATTTAAAATTTCGGCGATTTCATACAATTTCAATTCTCCGTAAAAATGAAGCATGATGATTTCTTTGCTTTTATGGGGCAATCGCTCGATTTCCCGCAACAATTCCTCGCTCGCTTCGTCTCTAAGAACCGTCTCTTCCACCGGCACCTCTTCCTCCGTCTCCGGTACTTGTCCGATCAAAACGAGCCATTTCTGCTTGCGCAGCATGTTCCTTGCCGTATTGAGCATGATTTTATAAATCCACGGCCTAATCGGTTTGGTCCGATCTAAGGTGCCGATTTTCATATAGATTTTAATGAAAGTCTCCTGCGTGATATCGTCCGCCAGCGATTTCGATTTGGTCAGCACGTAGGCCGAACGGAATACGAAAAGAGAATATTCGGCGAATAACCGCTCCGCCTCTTCCATGGAAATCCGATTTTCCACGAACATACCTCCGTTATAGTTGTCTCATCATATATACACGCGATATCGGAAATTAGTTCGCTTTTGCGGCAAGATTTGCCAACTCGTACGTTTCGTCCGTCAACCGGAACGACTTTATCAGCCCGTCCGTCATGTATACTTTGCGTTCCGCCGTCACGAATAACGCTTCGACGCGATCCAGAGATTGAGTCAGTTGCAAGCCCTCTTCCAGCCCTAAGGCGAAAGCGGCCGTCGACAAAGCGTCGGCATCGGCCGAGCGGTCCGCGACGATCGTCACGCTGATCAACTCGTTGCGGACGGGATATCCGGTTTTCGTGTCCAAAATGTGATGGTAGCGTTGGCCGTTTTCCATAAAGTAACGCTCATACACGCCCGAGGTGACAATCGTTTGGTTATCGACGCGAATTTGCCCGATCGGATTTCCGCGCATTTCGTCCGGAGCCTGGATGCCGATATTCCACAGTTCGCCGCCCGGTTTCGTCCCGACAGCCATAATGTTGCCCCCCAGATCGATAATCGCGCTTTTGAAGCCCATCTCGAGCAGCCGTTCCGCAATGCGATCAGCCGCATACCCTTTCCCGATGCCTCCCAAGTCGATCGACATCCCGCTTTGGGCAAGTTTGACGGTACGATTCGTTTCATCCGTTTCAATGTTCCGGAAATCGACAAGATCCCGCTTCCGCTCGATGTCGGCCTGCGGCGGAACTTTGGCCCCTTCCTTGCCGATTTGCCACAAATCGACCAATGGCCCGATCGCCGGGTCGAAGCGTCCATCGGTTAACTCGGCATAGCCGACCGCTTGGCGGACGAGCCCGAACGTTTCGTCGGATACCCGCACCGCCTCTTGCCCTGCTTGCAAATTCACTTGAGAGACGTCGCTCGTTTCGATCGTCCGGCTTAATTTCCCTTCGATTTCTTTCATCAAACTTTCCAATTCCTTGAAATGAGCGTCGGTAACGCGTTCGTCGTACACCTTGACCGTAACGATCGTATCAAAAGCGAAATACGTGCGGGAGATTGGCAGCCCGCTGCCGTTCGAAGCGCCCGGCGCGGAAATGGGGGCGCAGCCGCTTGCGCCAAGCAACAAAATAACAAGCGATAAAACGTATCCGGAAAATAAAGGTTTCGTGCGCATATCGGATCCCTGCCTATCGAAATTTTGTCTTGCGATTATAGCAAATCCGATCTTCTCGCCGCTGTAGGAATCGTCACAGAACGATTTGGCGCGAACGGGTATAATGAATGAACTCATAAACCAAGCAAACGGGGGTGCGCCTGTGAAACGCGGTGACTTCATACTGATCGGAATTGTCGTATGCTTCGCATTGGCGTTGGCGGTGCCGAAATGGCTCGGCCCCGCTCCGCAAGAACCCGCACCGTCCGCTGCAACGTACGCCGTTATTTCCGTGGACGGAAAGCCTTACCGGACGGTGGAATTGACGGAGGAAGAGCAATGGATTGAAATCGAGACGGAACGCGGCCGCAACGTACTGTTCGTGCACGACCGGGGCATCGAGATGTTCGAAGCGGATTGTCCGGATGAAGTTTGCTTTACTTTCGGCTGGATCTCGAAGCCGCAGCAAACGATCGTATGTTTGCCGAACCGCGTACTGGTCGAAATTGTTGCAGATCAAAGCGAAGGAGATGAGATCGATGCCGTCGTTTCGTGAATCCCATGTCGCTGCGGCCGGTTTGAAACGCATCGTCGCCGTGGCCATATTCGCCGCGGCCGCCGTCGTGCTCGGCGTGATGGAATCAATCATACCGGTCAACTTTTCCGTTCCCGGCGCAAAACTCGGCTTAGCCAACATCATGGTGCTGACCTGTCTTTATTTTCTCCGGGGGAGAGATACGCTGCTGCTTGTCGCATTGAAGACGATTTTGACGGCGCTCGTGTTCGGCACATTCTCCAGTTTTTTGTTCAGCTTGTTCGGTTCGTTGTTCAGCTTTGCCGTCATGTATATACTCATGGCAGTCAGCGGCAAACGTCTCAGCTTGATCGGCGTCAGCATCGCCGGGGGCATCGCGCACAATATCGGACAGCTTGCCGCGGCCGGGATCGTCATTCGCAGTTCGACCGTCTTCTATTACCTTCCCGTACTGTTGCTGACAGGAGTGGCGACAGGCATTTTTGTCGGCATTGCGGCAAAATACGCAATACGGGCTTTGTCCCAAATCCCGTTGTTTGAAGGGTGGGGAGAACATGACTAAAACGGCCGTTTCCTTCGAACATGTCTCCTTTCATTATCCGCGCCGGGACAAGTCGCTCCCCCCCGCGATCCGCGATATTACGCTGGACATTCCTTCAGGGCAATGGGTATCGATCGTCGGAGCGAACGGTTCGGGCAAATCGACGCTTGTCAAATTAATCAACGGGCTGCTGCCCCACAGCGGCGGACGTATCTTTACGGGCGGCATGGAGCTTCACGCCGGCAATGCGGCGAAGATCAGGCAGCGCGTCGGATTTGTGTTCCAGAACCCGGACAATCAATTCGTGGGCGCGACGGTGGAGGAAGATTTGGCCTTCGGTTTGCAGAACCGCCGCCTCGAGCGGAAAGCAATGCAAGAGCGTATTGCTCGGACTGCAAAGCAGTTCGACATCGCCCATCTGCTGCACCGGCATCCGAGCGAGCTGTCCGGCGGGCAGAAGCAGCGGGTCGCCATTGCCGGGGCGCTTGCGCTGGAGCCGGACATCATCGTGTTCGACGAGGCGGCTTCGATGCTGGACGAATGCGCCAAGCGGCAGTTGATCGGCCTGATGCGCCGGCTGCATGCCTCCGGAAAGTATACGATGATCGCCGTTACGCACGACGAGGACGAGATTCTGGCTTCCGACCGCGTCATTGCCCTGGCGGACGGGACGATCGTCGCCGACGAAATGCCGGAGCATTTCTATATGCTTGACGATGTCGTCAGGCAATGCCGCCTGCGGCCGCCTCTCTATGTGCAATTGTCGCGCGAGCTCCGCAAGCGCGGAATCGACATCGGCATGCATTTCCGGGAACAAACGCTATTGGAGGAACTAAGGCGATGGGCATTCGATTCCATGATGTAACGTATTCGTATGAGGAAGGATGCCCCTTGGAGAGCGCCGCGCTCCGCGGCATTCGTCTCGAGTTGGAAGAAGGGCGGTTCATCGGCATTCTCGGCCGGGCAGGATCGGGCAAATCGACGCTGCTGCAGCATTTCAACGGCATATTGCGTCCTTCGTCCGGCTCGCTTCATATTCTCGATTTTCATATACGCGTCGGCGAGCCCCTCCCCAATGCGCAACTGCTGCGCAAACGCGTCGGACTTGTATTTCAATTCCCGGAACAGCAGTTGTTCGCGGAAACGGTGGAGAAAGATTTATGTTTCGGCCCGCTGCAATTCGGAGCGACGGCCCCGCAAGCGCGGGAGATGGCGGAACGGGCGGCGGAATCGCTCGGCCTCGAGCGGGAATTGCTCCCGCTCAGCCCGTTTCGTTTAAGCGGCGGCCAGATGCGCAAGGCCGCGATCGCTTCCGTACTGGCGACGAACCCGGATGTGTTCGTGCTTGACGAACCGACCGCGGCACTGGATGCGCGCAGCCGCGAAGATTTGTTGGGACTGCTCCGGCAGCTATGCGAGCGGGACCGGAAAACGATCGTCGTTGTAACGCACAGGCTCGAAGAACTGCTGCCCTACGCCGATCGTTTCATCGTCTTGGACCGCGGAACGGTAACGTTTCAAGGGACGGCGGCGGAAATCTGGGGGCGGCCGGAACTGCTAGAGGAAACCGGCATCCCCGTTCCGAAACCGCTTCGGCTGCGGCAGGCGCTCATGCGCGACTTCGGCATCCCGCTGCCTCCGAACGGCTCTCCCGCGGACTGGGCGGATCAAATCGAGCGAGCTTTCGCCAGGCGAAAGGATGAGTCGTGATGCGGCAGAAATTCGTCTTAGGAAGATATATCGAACGGGACTCCTGGGTTCATCGCCTCGACCCCCGCGCTAAGTTAACGGCGATGCCGCTCTATGTTTGCATCCTGGTCTTCGCGGACTCTTGGATCGCCGCGGGAATCGTGACCGGCTACTCCTTCGCGGTCATGCGCGCGACGAACGTTCCGTTCCGCACTTTCGTCAAAGCCGCCAAACCGCTTCGGTATCTGATGATTTTTATGTTCGTATTTCAAATGCTGCTGATCCGCGACGGTCCGCCGCTGCTGGATTGGGGAGCGTTCGCCATTCATGCCGGCGGATTGCGGCAAGCCGCGCTTTCCGTATGGCGCATGGCCTTTCTCGTGTCGTTCACGGCAATCCTTACCTTCACGACGACGCCCGCCAAGTTGAACCAGGCGCTGGAAGACGTGCTCGCCCCTTTCAAGCTGATTCGTCTCGATCCGCAGCTCATTGCGCTGACGATCGGGATTGCGCTCCGGTTTATCCCGACGATCTGGGATGAAGCGCAAACGGTGATTAAGGCTCAAGCTTCGCGCGGCGCGGACCTCAGGGAGCTCCCCTGGCGGGAGAAAGGCAAAATGATCGTTCCGCTGCTCATTCCCGTCATCGTAGGAGCGTTCCGGCGGGCCGAAGATTTGGTCTATTCGATGGAGGCGCGGGGATTCCAACTGGGACAACCGCGAACGAAATATTACGAACTGCAATGGAAGACGAGAGATTCGATATTTATCGCTTCCTTCGCACTCATTGGGGCGGTTGTGTTCACAATTACGTGAAACCGGCCGCTTTTATTTGTGAAATTAATCACATGATTTCCGTTTGCCGCCGGATATGATGGAACTACCTTAATCATATTTTATTTTATAAAACGGGGGAATGAACGATGGCGCGATATTTTAACGGGAAAGAAATCGAACTGCTGGCGCCGGCCGGCACATTCGAAATTTTCGAATCTGTGATTCGTTCGAAATGCGATGCGGTCTATTTCGGGGGTCCCTATCTCAATATGCGCATGATGCGCAAAGGCTACAATTTAACGATCGAAGAAGCGGAGAAGGCTGTCGCGATCGCGCATGATGCCGGCAAAAAGGCATATGTCGCCGTCAATAACTTGATCAATCACGAGGAACTGGGGCAAACCGAAGCGTACTTGCAGCGGCTTGACCGGATCGCCCCCGACGCGATTATCGTACAAGATTACGCCGTACTTGCCATCGTCCGGGAAATGGGGCTGAATCTTCCGATTCACGCCTCGGTGATGATGAACGTTCACAATCTGGAAATGATCCGCTTCCTGCAGGAGAGGGGCGTCACGCGCGTCGTCGCTTCGCGGGAAATGGATTTGCGTACGGCGGAAAGCTTGCAACGACAGACCGGCATAGAAATCGAATACTTCGTGCACGGCGATATGTGTTCCGTTCACGGCGCGAACTGCCTCTACAGTTCGCTCTTATTCGGCAACAGCAGCAATCGCGGGCGCTGCCTGAAGCCGTGCCGCTGGAGTTACCGCATGAAGAAAGACGGATATATCTACCCGACCGAATATCCTCTCGCCGCCAAAGATATGTATATGTACGAGCATATTCCGGAATTGATTCAAGCCGGCATTTGCTCGTTCAAAATCGAAGGCCGCATGCGGGACAAAGAATTCCTTACGATGCTTGTCGACAGTTACGGCGACGCCATCGACCGGTATATCGAAGATCCGGTCGGCTTCGACCGCAGGCAGGACGCCGGGCATCTATACGACTGCCGGAAACGCGATTTTTCCACGGCTTACGCTTTCGGCAAGCCGGGCCTTAGCTTTATCAACCGCCGCTACGAAGGAACGGGGAAATTTTACAGCACCGGCAAGGTGTTCAGTACGCCGACAGCCGAGCGCGAGATGAACGCGGACCGACTCGAAGAAGTAAGGCGTGCCTTGATCGAAGTCGGCAAGGATGCGAGGGAAGATGCCCTCTTGTCCCCGGCTTGCGGCCAGACCGCGGACGTCCCCCAGCTTAGCGTGCGCGTCAACAACATGGCGCAGGCGGAAGCGGCGATCGAGGCGGGGGCGGATCATATCTACTTGTCCGGCGACGTATTCATGCCCGATATGCCGTTTACGAAACGGGAGATCGAACAGCTTGGCGCGGCGAAACGGGGCGCGAAGCTATACCTGAGCATGCCGCGAATGATGACCGAATTGCATTTCGAGCAATACGGCCAATTATTATCGGGGGCGCGGCTTCCCATCGACGGATTGCTTGTGACGAACGTCGGCGCCATCCGCAAATTCCGGGAGCTGGGCTATCCTCTGATCGGCGATTATTGCCTCAATATATACAATGAACTGGCCGCACGCATGTACCGCGAGTTCGGGCTTGTGCGGATCGCGCCGTCGATCGAGCTGAATACGGCCGATTTCGCGGCATTGATTCGCAATGCGCCGCTGCCGGTCGAAATCGTCGCGCACGGTTCTCCCGTCGTGATGTATATGGAGCTCGATCTGTACGAGAATGCGGAAGTATTCGAACCGATCGGCGAGGAAGACAATCGATATGTCGATAACCGGCATGCCGTTCTGATGACCGACCAAGGCGAAAACCCGGTCTATCGCGATCATCACGGGCGAAATCATATGACGTTGGCGAAAGAATTATGTTACCTGCCTCTCGTGCCGGAATTGCTGCAGGCGGGCGTTTCGTTCTTCCGCATTGAAGGTTGCACTTATACTCCGGAGCAATTGCGCGGAATCGTGCAAGCTTATAAACATGCGCTTGAAGCGCCGGAGCAAGCCGCGGAAATCTTCGGGAGGATGTCTCCCGTTTACGCGGGCTATACGCTCGGGACCTTGTCGTTCGGCTAATGCGTAAAGAAAGGAGCAATCATCGTGAACAATACTATCGGACCTGAAGCGATATTGGCAAAGCGCCGATCTTATTTTTACCCGTGCACGCAGCATTTCTATAGCAATCCGCCGCAAATCGTACGCGGCGACATGCAATATGTGTACGACTCGACCGGCAGACGATACGTCGACTTCTTCGCCGGCGTCTCCGTCGTAGCATGCGGCCATTGCAACGGGGAGATCGCGCAGGCGACAATCGGGCAACTGCGCACGCTGCAGCATACGACGACCATTTACTTGACCCAACCGATGGCGGATTTGGCGGAACGATTGGCCTCGATCCTGCCCGGCGCCATACGGCGAACCTTCTTCTGCAACAGCGGTTCGGAAGCGAATGAAGGCGCGCTGTTGCTCGCGCGGCTTCATACCGGCAAGCGCGGCTTTCTCGCCTTGGAAGGCGGGCTGCACGGTCGGACCGCACTGACGATGGCCGTCACGGGCATTCCGATGTGGCGTGCTGACGCCGACGCCGACGCAGGGAGCGACTGGGTATCGTTCATTCCGCGCCCGTTCGCTCCGGGGCTTGCGCCGGACGAAGCGGCGCGGCGCTCGATCGCGGCGCTTGAGCGGATCCTTGCGGACAAGGGCGATTCGATCGCGGCCATGATCGTCGAACCGATCCAGGGCAATGGGGGGATCGTCGTTCCGCCGCTCGATTACTTTAAAGAAGTCAAGGCATTGCTTGAGCGGCATGGCGTCCTGCTGATCGCGGATGAAATCCAGACCGGCTTTGGCCGCACGGGCCAAATGTTCGCCATGGAGCATTACGGCGTAACGCCCGATATCATGACGACGGCCAAGGCGCTTGGCAACGGCGTGCCGATCGCGGCTTTTTCCTCCACCGACGATATTGCCGCCTCGTTCCGCCGTCCGTCCGCCTCCACCTTCGGCGGAAATCCGGTATCGTCCGTGACGGCGCTGGCCGTCCTTGATTATATGGAACGGGAGCGGTTGACGGAACGCGCCGCCCATCTCGGTTCTGTGCTTGCCGCCGGTCTGCGGCGGCTGCAGTCGCGGCATCATTGCGTCTCGGACGTGCGCGGACTTGGCCTTATGCTGGGGATGGAAATCGGCGGGGACGATCCCAATCAAGGAGCCGCGCGCGTCGACCGCATTCTCGAACGGATGAAAGATCGGGGCTTCCTTATCGGGAAAAACGGCCTGGGCCGCAATGTGCTTGCCTTTCAACCGCCGCTGGTCGTCGGCGAACCCGATATCCTGAACATGCTGGAGGCGCTTGATGCCGTCCTCGGGCTGGAATCGTCGATGGAGGAAGGTGAGAAGCCATGGAACTGATCGGCAAAATCGCATATAAAACAAAACGTTTCGGCGAGCTGGTCATGTTCTCGCATACGCTGTTCTCGCTGCCGTTTGCCGTCATTGCCATGGTATGGGCCGCGCAAGGCCTGCCTTCCTTTCATACGATGTTCTGGTCGCTCATCGCTCTGGTCGGCGCCCGCAACGGGGCCAACGCCTTCAATCGGCTCGCCGACCGGGTCTTCGACGGGCAAAATCCGCGCACCGCGCACCGCCACTTGCCGCAAAAGCTGCTAAGCCGGAAAGAAGTAGCCTGGTTTGTCGTCGTCAATTACGGCGTGCTCGTGCTGGCGTCGTACATGCTGAATCCGTTATGCTTCGTCCTGTCGCCTATCGCGATTATCCTGATCTCGTCCTATTCGTATACGAAACGGTTCACCTGGCTTTGCCATCTGTACCTCGGATTCGTCATCGCGTCCGCGCCGATCGGCGCCTGGTTCGCGGTAACGGGGCAATTGGCGTTCACGCCTTTCGTGCTGGGGACGGTCGTGATGCTATGGATCGCCGGCTTTGACATTATTTACGGCACGCAAGATATCGACTTCGACCGCAAAATCGGGCTATGGTCGATACCGGCCGCGTTCGGGCTGCGAAGCGCGCTCCTGATCGCCAAAGGATTGCATGGCGTTATGGTTGCGCTGCTTATCTTTCTTTATTTTTTCCTGGATTTAGGGTGGATTTACTTATTGGGCGTGCTGGCTTCCATCGTTTTGCTCATGGTCGAGCATAAAGTGATCACGCCTCACAATCGAAAGTTAATGAAATTGGCTTCCTACAAATTGAATCAAGCGATCAGCATGGTCATTCTTGGCTGCACGCTGCTCGACTTTTATATTGCATCGGCACAAGCGTTGCATTGAGCGTTTTGTTGTGACTTACGACGATTAAGCTAGAAGGGCTCTGCATTGGGGCTTTCCTAACAAGCACTGGCGTTGCATCGAATAAGCTGCGGATTCGAGAGATTAGGAGGGTGTAATGCGTTACTGGCCTGCGACTCATCGCGGCAAATACCATCCTGCAAAAAGAGTCAATTTCATAATTCGCCATCGTTGATGTAACTTGCTTAACTACGCTACGCATTGCGCATATAGAAGGAGATACCTCCCTATTTAGAAGGCGATCCGCGCAGACCTGCGCTTCTTAGCTTGGCGCTGACGAAACTGACAATCCTTATTGGGCTCAAAATGAAGGTGTTCCCAATTTAACGAAAGTAGGTATCGTTATTCATTGCAAATTGGCTGTTTCACCGCCTTTTTCCCCGCATTAGCGTGTTTCAGTTTCGTTACAATGAACAACAAGGTGATTTACCGGCGATTAGCGTGTCTGCGTTTCGTCCCGCGGGCCGTCAACCGCCTGCGGTATGATGAAATTGACTACAATTGCAGGTTTTCTGAATGAACGATCATTCATTGCCTGCCTCTTTCCTGCTGGAGCGCTGATTCGTCACCCCAACCCGCTTTAATATTGATGGAACGCCAGTGCACAACAAGGCTTAGTTCAGGCGATCGCGGAATGTTAACGTTCGCAATAGGCTGTCGATGAACTGAACATAACTTTGCAAATCTGCGTGAGGCCACAAAATGTATGCGAAAAATCGTACAAAATATGCGGTGTACGCATCGAATCCGACGATATTGTTCGAAATTTCATACGCAATGAGCGATTTGAGCCCCTGATCCTGCAAAGGTATGCGAAAAATCGTACAAAATGTGCGGTGCACGCATCGAATCGACTATATTGTTCGAAATTTCATACGCAATGAACGATTTGAAGCCCTGATCCTGCAAAGGTATGCGAAATATCGTACAAAATATGCGGTGTACGCATCGAATCCAGTTGAGTCCGTATAATTGTGTAAAATGCTAAGGCTTCAAAAATAAAGGGAGCCATAGTCAAAATCCTCGTTTAGAATGAGATTGTTGAGAAAACATTCTTTAGAGGGGATTTTGTTATGGCTCAATACCAGATTAACCTAGATTCCAAACTTTTGCATCAGTTGTTTTTAGGGAATTCTCAAGATTCGGGGGTATCAGCATTGTTAGAATCCGTACTAAATCAGGTGCT
>NZ_CAKKLI010000065.1:0-23041 GCF_918697855.1 Paenibacillus sp. CECT 9249
ATCCCAATGTCCATGTTCATCAAAGAAGATTCGTTTTAGCACGTTCGTCTCCATATCCTAACCTTACCAAAAACAAAAACGAGGCGGAAGCCCTGCCCACCCCAAAATTTTATAAATTCTATAATGTTAAAAAAGCCACCCGAAGGTGGCATGCTTTATGTATGGAGCGGGTGATGGGAATACTCAACATCTTGATTGAAGTGCGAGAGCCTCCGGCTCGCGGGATGGAGGTAGATGTTGACGCGCGGCCTGGTCGGGTACATACGGAGAAGTGTGCACGGCCGGTCGTCCCCACGCGCGCGGGTTCTCTTCCCACACAACCGCCAATTAAAAAAGCCACCCAAAGGTGGCATGCTTTATGTATGGAGCGGGTGATGGGAATCGAACCCACGCTACCAGCTTGGAAGGCTGGAGTTCTACCATTGAACTACACCCGCAAATACTGAAATGGTCGGGACGACACGATTTGAACATGCGACCCCCTGGTCCCAAACCAGGTGCTCTACCAAGCTGAGCTACGTCCCGTCATCAAGAAGCTAATGTTAGCTTGCAAGAGTAAAAATGGCGTGCCCTGAGAGATTCGAACTCCCGACCTTTTGATTCGTAGTCAAACGCTCTATCCGGCTGAGCTAAGGGCACAAACATTGTGTTGTTCATTGGAGATGGAGCGGACGACGGGAATCGAACCCGCGACCCTCGCCTTGGCAAGGCGATGCTCTACCGCTGAGCCACGTCCGCACCTTATCGCAATCTTCGGATCGATTTATCGATCAGTTTCATCAGCGACAAGTAATAATATATCAAAAATCTCCGCAGAATGCAATCGATTTTTTAAATTATTTTTATAGTAAATATTTCCTCGCCAGTTATGCCGTAATTAGCGTAACTTGCTGAAACTTTTCTCTCCATGGGGATACCGTGGTCAGCGATTCCAGCAGTTCCGCCGCTTTTTGCCGATGCAGCGTTTGAATAATTTTCGAATATTCCATGCAGCCCGAATCATTGATGTAATCGATGCACTCTTGTTTTTTCGCCAATAGGTCCGATTGCGTCAGTTTTCCCTCATAATATTGTTTCATGTAAGGGAACGACTCTTCGGCCGACAGCAAATAAAGAATTGGAAGCGTGCGTTTTTTCCGCAAAATATCGTTTTTCATATCAAAGCGCAACAGATCTTTCAGATCGTTCTCAAGTTGCGCTATAATTCCGCTGTAATAGGCGATTTCTTTCATCGTGCCGGCAGCCTTCGAATCGAGCCCCAACTCGGCGTACCCCATATAGCAGGCCAAATGGATCAGGGAGCCCGATTTTTGATATACCATGGCGATATATTGTTGTTCGGTCGTCACATTTTGTTCCAAATCGGCAAATTGGCCGTTCAACGATTCCAATAAGATGCGGCTGATCTCCCTCGTCAGCGTGACGGGTCCCCCCTTGCCGTTCGTCAGCTCGGCGCTCTCGGCTACCGCCCCCATTAACAGCGCCAATACGCCGTTGATGACGTATTCCTGCCGGTATTGCATCCAAAGCTTGTCCTTGTTGTCTTGATCCTGAAGGTCGTCGGCGATGTCGGCCGCCAGCATGATCATCTCGGTAATCGCCGCCGTTCGATCCAGATTGGGAGACGAACCGCCGAGCATGAGATGGGCGTATCTCGTTATTTCACCCCACCCGGTTTGTTCCGATCCTTTTTCATAAACGCATTCCTTCAACAGCTTGTTAAACTCTTCGATGCGAACGTATTTGTCCACCATATCGATCATCGTCTGCATTACTTCGGGCCGCATGCGTATTCCCTCCCCTTATCGACAACAAATTATTATATTTTTACAATATCAACCAATGTAAAATTGTTCAACTCCAAATATTAGAACGTTATAATGAAGATATCATTTGCAAGCGTTAGGGGGCATAGCTTATGTGCGGGCGTTATACGATAACGGTAACGATGGAGGAATTGCTGCTTCGCTTCTTTATTGAAGGCAATACATTGATCGATTATCAGCCCAGATATAATGTCGCTCCGGGACAATTCGTTCCGGCCATCGTGCATGACGGCAAAAACAACCGCCTCGGCGGGTTGAAATGGGGGCTGATTCCCGAATGGTCGAAAGAAGAGAAATTGAAATTTCCGACTTTCAACGCCCGTGCCGAGACGATTGCGGATAAAGCGGCGTTTCGAACGCCATTTCGCCGCAAACGATGCATCATTCCCGCGGATTCGTTCTATGAGTGGAAAGCGACCGATACGGGGAAACAGCCGATGCGGATTATGCTGAAAAATAAAGCGATTTTCGCGCTGGCCGGCCTGTACGACACATGGACGCGGGAAGACGGCACGAAAATCAGCACATGCACGGTCGTTACAACGACGCCGAATCGATTGATGTCCGATATTCATGACCGGATGCCCGTTATTTTACGGCCGGAAGACGAGAAAATATGGCTGAACCGGGCCATTCAGGATCCGGCCGATCTTCAGCCGCTGCTTGTCCCTTATCCGGAGGAAGAGATGACGGCCTATCCCGTTTCTCCCCTAGTTGGCAGCGTTAAGAACGATTCCGAAGAATGCGTGCGCGTCTGGAATCCTGGGCCATAAACGCAATAAAGCCTCCGTTTCCGCCATACGCGTGCAACGGAGGCTTATTCTATTTAGCGGCCGATTTGCCCGTTTACGTTCGTTTAAACGGCATTTTTCCCCGTCCGCTTCTGCGGCATATCGGGAAGCTTATTCACCGAAACGACTTTATCCGTCTTTTTCTTCGGCTTCGTCCAATACCGCTCGCTTCCCGGCAAATCGTCGAACCAAGCCGCGTCTTCCGGACAATCCAATATCATAAATTTCCCGTATTGTCCGTCCCGCGACTGGTGATACTTCAAATAGGCCTTGCCGTCCTCGATCGCCAATATTTCGATTTTGCCCGACGTATGGCTCATCGATAAGCGAACGCGCTTGCCGAGACCCGACGTTCTCGCCTTGGCTTCTTCGACGATCCGGTATACGCGCTCAAGCGGCAAGACGAAATCGCGGTTTCCGGCCACCGGACGATTGATAAAGAAATAATACGGGGTTACGCCGGCCCATGACAATTTGTCAAGCAGTTCTCCCAGAACGACCGGGTCGTCGTTAATGCCGCGAAGAACCGGCGTTTGATTGACGACGATCGCGCCCGCGTTATGCAGCGCTTCGAATCCCTTCCGCGCTTCCGGCGTAATTTCGCGCGGATGGTTAATATGAGCCATCACGTAAATCCGCTGATCGGAAGTCGAATGCTCGCGGATCGTCTCGAGCAGTTCCTCGTCCTCATAGATGCGCATCGGGTTGAACACCGGTATTTTGGACCCGAGCCGAATGATTTTGACATGATCGATTTCCCGGAGCCGCTGTAAAATCATTTTCAGCTTGGCCGTAGCCAAAATGAGGCTGTCGCCCCCGGTTAACAGCACATTGTTAATTTCCGGATGCTTCGCAATGTAGTCCAATCCCGGTTCGACGTCAGACATCGCCTCTTTGACGTCATTGCGAAACAACCGTTTACGGAAGCAATACCGGCAATATGCGCCGCATACTTCCGATACGATCAGAAGAGCCGTCGTGTCGTACTTGTGCTGACAGCCTGGCACGACGTAATTCGTATCCTCGTCCGAGGCATCCCAACGTCCGTATTCCTGCAGTTCCCCTTCATTGGGAATGACCAACTTCTTGATCGGGTCGTTCGGATCGCTCCAATCGATTAAATTCAAGTAATAATCGTTCACTCGAAAAACGAATTTATCCGTTATTTGCTTTAGCCGTTCCCTTTCCTTCTCCGGTATTTGAGTAATTTTGTCAATATCGATAATGTACTTCGGTTGCGGCATTTCTAATTCCTCCCGTATTCAAATTTTGAATGTGCTGCATGATTTGATAAGACTGGCTTCGATCCCCTCCCCCAATGCACAAATAAAAAAGACCCCAACAATGCGCAAGGATAATCCTGCGCCGTTCAGGGCCAAAAAAAAACGCAAAATGACCCCGACAAAATGAGGGTCAAAGAAGTTGTGCTATTAGATTTGGAATTTGACCCATCCAACGCTGACGAGGTTAGCTGACGGACTCGGGAAAGATGGTTCCCTACGTTTGCATGGCAAACGACTCGCCCCCATTGATTGGTTCCCCCGCTTTTCAACATTGCATATTGAAAATTAAGCGTATACTTATTGTAGCGGATCGCATATGTTATGTCAACAAATCGCCTCCAATATATGTCGTTTTTTCCATCCCCCACTTTTTTTAACACGTAACTTCTTTACAGTTTTAACCTGCTGGGCTACGATATGAATAGCTAAAAAGCAATCATACTTCCCTTTTCCGCTTCATCACCTGCTAAGGAGAGAATACAATTGACGGACCAATGGTTCAGCTTGTTCCGCAATAACATTCATTCGTTGGACGACCAAACGCAGCGAATGTTGTTTCAACTGTTCCGGGAACTTGTATATCGCGACATTTACTTTATGCTTAACGATCATTCGCTAACGGAAGATGTGATTCAAGATTCTTTTATTAAAGCGATGCAGAGCGGCAGCAAAATACGCGAAGATTCGAACATTAGAGCATGGCTGAAAAAAGTCGCGAGAAATTCGGCTTACGATTTAATAAGAAAAAATAAAAAATATCATCATATTTCCGACCCTGAACTCGTCAATACTATAGAAGAGTTTTCAAGCGAAAACGAATTGTCTTCTCAGGTCGACCATGCGGTCGAAACGCTTATTCGCAACGAAACCTTGTACGCCACGTTAAGCGAGCTTAAATACGAGTACAAAATCGTCCTCTTCCTGCATTATATTGTGGGCATGCCCTATCGCGAAATCGAACAGGAGCTTGGCATTTCCCATAGCGTATTAACGCAGCGTATGGCGAGAGCCCGCAAAAAACTGGCGGACAAATTTCAGAAAAAATGGGTGAGGAATTATGAGTAACGACAGAGAAACGTTGCAAACATCCGATGAACAACGTATCGCCGACATGGTTAAACAATATCATGCCAGCATAGAAATTCCAGACGGAGAGCAGGCTTGGTTGCAAATGCGCTCTACATTGCAGGCGGCAAGAAAGCGGCGGCGGGTATTCCGCGTCTCGGCGATCGGGGCGGCAATCGCTTGTTTCTCCATACTAATCGGGCTTTCCTTCGGCGCCATGAATCAAACCTATGCGTTCTCCGGCTTCTCGACCATCTTCAAAAAAGTTCAGAACGGGTTCGTAAGCATTATGTTCGACACTAGCCCGGCGCACAAAAACGGAGCCAAGACCGCTCCGCCGCCGGATTACGACTTGAATACCGGCAAGCCGTATGCGGATCAAAGCGGCGCACAAGGCAATCAACCGGATCATAGCTATGCGGGCAACGCGGTCACGCCGGAAACGTCAAGCTTTGAAACAGCAGGAAAAAAAGTAAATTTCGCCATGCTCGTTCCCACGTATACGCCGGATGGACTGACGCTTGAATCCGTTAATATTTATCGCGATGCCGACGGTGCCTATCGCAGTATGGATGCGATATATTCCTACGACGGAGAACAAAGGTTGCTGTTAATTCAGCAAAAAATCGAACAAGGCGGCGAAGCGTCGGTTAGCATCAATCAAGCGTCCGGCGAAATTAAAGACGTGAATATTCACGGCAATCAGGCAGTGCTCGTCTTGTACGCCGGCGGAGGAGCGAATTTGGAATGGATCGCGGGCGACACGAGAATCACGCTAACCGGTTCATTGGATGAGCAAGAACTGATGAAGTTCGCCAGATCGTTGCAATGAGTTAGATAAGGGGCCATGTCCACATGGAAATCGTGGGCGGCCCCTTCCGTTTAAATGCGATTAATTGACAAGGATCGAACCGGTGTATTTAACCCCTTGCTCGGTTGTGTCCCCTTTTTTGGCCCAGTGAGTCGATTTGATGCGGTAATAATACCCGGTAGACAGTTCCCTCGATTCCGACCCGTATACGGTCGATCTGTTGGTTGCGGTAGACGTGCTTGTGGAGCCTACATCGACCCAAGTGGAACCTGTCCATCTCTGCACAAGCGTTGATACGCCTACTGTATCTACCGTCTGCTTGGCGGTCGTTCTGCCGCTTACGACCACTTTTCCGTCCCCATCATTCGACAGTGTGGCGCTGCCTGAATCCAAATACTTATGGTTCGGGTCGAAGACGCCGAAAGGTTGAACAAGGCCCGCTTCGATCGGCGGAGGAGGCGTTTTGGCGCCTTCAACGGACGAGCCTTCGGCATTCGCAAGCCGGACCGGGAGAAGCGCCAACAAAATAAGCAAAACTGCCGTTCCTCCTGCAAAACTTCTCTTGAACTTCGCTTTGATCGACCTTTTCTCCATGTAAAATTCCTCACTTTCCATATTTATGTATGACTACATAAATAATAACGTTTCAAAATGGAAAAAGTTGACGATTTTTATCGAAATTTTTATAAATTTTTCGTTAACAGATAAAGATTTGCCGCGTCCTATATGTAGAGCAAAAATAAAGGGGAGGAATGCTATGGGCATAGAGCAACTGCGAGCCGTTGCGATCGTCGTATCAAGTGTGGTTGTTGTTTGCACCGTCGTCGTCATATCGATGATCAATGTCGGGAAAATGAAAGCATGGGATAAACGATGACAATACAAAAACCCGTCCGAAAGGCAAAAGATGATTTCGCCCTTGAACGGGATTGTCTGCTTGCAATTATAAGTACAAGCCTCTACTCTAATTAAACGATGCGTTTCAGGAAGTGCTGCAAAAACCGATCCGCATCCACTTCCAGACAAACGTCCATATTCGGTTCTTGTTCCGCTCTGGCGCGCAAGTCGCCCACCGTTCTGCCGATGGAATAAATCCCTTCCGTATCGACTTGCACATGAATCGGCTTCGTCTTGACGAAAGTCGGATCGATGACGACGCCGACGGCCAGCGGATCGTGAAGCGCGCAACCGAGAATGCCGGGATAGAAGCTCGTATAAGAATCCATGTAATAGTCCGTAATATCGGCCATAAAGCGGCTTAGCTTCGTATTTTTCTCCCGCCAATTCGCAAGCTCCGCACGCGGAAGAAGCGTCTTCATCGTTACGTCCAACCCGACGAGCGTAATCGGCACGCCGGAACGGAACAGAAATTCCGCCGCTTCCGGATCGGCATATATATTCGCTTCCGCATGCGGCGTTACGTTGCCGGGCACGGTTACCGCGCCGCCCATAATAACGACCCGCTTCAATAAATGAACGATTTCCGGATCTTTCATAATCGCGAGCGCCATATTGGTCATCGTGCCGACCGCAATGACGGTCACTTCATGCGGACGTTTCCGCGCCTGTTCCACAATAAACTCGGCAGCATGCATATCGAGCGCCGCCCCCTTAGGTTCCGACAGCTCGGCGTCTCCCAAACCGTTATGCCCGTGAACGGACACGGTCTTCCCTTTGAGCGGCGGGCGGAATAACGGCTCGGCCGCTCCGGGAATAACCGGAATATCATCCCGGTCCAGTTGTTCGAGCACTTGCAGCGAATTGCGGGACGCTTCCTCCACCGTCACATTGCCGAAGCATGTCGTCAAGCCGAGCAGTTCCAGCTCGGGGGAACGAACAGCGTATGCGATCGCCATCGCGTCGTCGATTCCGGTATCCACATCTAGAATGATCGGCTGTTTCGTCGCTTCTTTCATTGCTTAAGCCCCTCCTTTGCCGGAACATAATACTTCGATGAACTGTTCAATAAATCGTTCCTCGTCCACCTGCACGCATACCGACGCATTGCTGCGGTCCGTCGGCCGGCGCAAATCCGCCAATGTCGCTCCCTCGCTGACCTTGCCCTTCGTCTCCACCGTAATATAATGATCTTCCGTTTCGACCAAGTTTGGATCGAGCGCGACGGCGACCGCGAGCGGATCGTGCAGCGCCGTTCCGTACAGCCCGTCCGAGCTGTCGTAAGCGTTAAACCGGAATTTCAGCACATGCTCGGCGAATGCCTCCAGATCGGCCAATTGCGAAGGCATGCGCCGTTTCAATTCCTCCAGATGCTTCTCTTTGAAAATCGCCTTCATCGTCACGTCCAAACCGACCATCGTAATCGGCATGCCGGATTGGAATACGCGATGCGCCGCTTCCGGGTCGCCGTGGATGTTCGCCTCCGCCACCGTCGTCACATTGCCCGGGGCGCGCAGCGCGCCGCCCATCAGGACGAGCCGGTCGACTTTGGTTGCGATGGCAGGGTCCTTCGCGAGCGCGAGGGCCAAATTCGTCAATCGGCCGACGAATACCAAGGTGAGTTCATGCGGACGCTCGTTGACCTTCCGCACGATAAAATCGGCGGCATGCTCCTCGAGCGGCTGCAGCTTCGGTTCGGGCAAACGGTCGTAGTTGCCGAGTCCGTTCTCCCCATGATAGGCCGTTACGGTGCCGCCCCATTCCCGCATCAGCGGCTTTGCCGCGCCCTGAGCGACAGGGATATCGCCTGCGCCGGATAATTCCACGACTTTCAGCGTATTGACCGTCGCTTGCTCGACGGCGACATTGCCGCAAACCGTCGTAATTCCTTCGATGACCGCGGCGGGGGATTTCAAAGCGTATAAAATGGCCAGTGCGTCGTCCACGCCTGTATCTACGTCCAGCAACAACCGTTTTTGATTTTGCAAATGGACGCACCTCCTTCAAGATTTGCTAAATTTATAACCGTCCAAAGGATGCGGATCCGAATTAGCCGTAATATTTGCAGGCATCGATAATCATCGACCAAAATTTCTCGCGGTCCAGCGTAAGGGCCACATTGACGTTCGGCTCTTTCTTCGTTACGCCGTGAATATCGACCAAAGTCATGCCGTACGCATACTCGCCTTTCGTCTCAACGTCCACATGCAGCTTCTTGCATTCGAATACGGACGGATCGATGCAATATGCGACGCAGCAAGCGTCATGTACCGGCGGGTCCTCAAAGCCGAATACGTCGCGGTACGTTTGGCGGAAAAAGACGAGCAGTTCGCCGATAAATCCGGCCACCGGGTTGTCGATCGCCGCAATCCGGTCGCTGACGTCTTGCGTCGCGAGAGCCTGATGCGTCAGATCGAGTCCCATCATCGTAATCGGCACGCCGGATTCGAATACGACCTTCGCCGCTTCGGCGTCGACGAAGATGTTGAACTCCGCGGCAGGCGTCCAGTTGCCGAACGTGCCGCCGCCCATAATGACAATTTCCTGTATCTTCGGCAATATCGCCGGCTCGCGGCGCATCGCCATTGCAATATTCGTCAGCGGACCGGTCGGAACGAGCGTAATGTCGCCGTCCGATTCGAGCAATTTGCGTATAATGAGATCCACCGCATGCTCGTTGACCGGTGCTATCGTTGGCAGCGGGAGCTCCGGGCCGTCCATGCCCGAATCGCCATGAATATCCGGCGCCGTTTCGCGAACGCGAACGAGAGGTTGTCCGGCGCCTCTGGCAACCGGAACGTCCGTAATGCCGGCAATCTCCACGACCTTGAGCGCGTTCAGCGTCGTCTTCTCGACTTCGGCATTGCCTGCTACCGTTGTAATCGCTACTAAATCGATCTTCGGATTGGCTGCGGCCAGAAGTATGGCAATGGCATCGTCATGCCCGGGATCGCAATCGATAATGATTTTCCGTTTCGTTTCCATGCTCATGCTGTTCACCTCTATGGTTATTTTCGCATCAATGCATTCATAAATACGGCGGCAAACCGCTCGCGATACAGCTTTCTCGCCACTTGAACCCGCGGTCTCGCATCGCTTGTGACCGGGACTGTTGCAAACGGACGGGTATCGATAACGGTCATGCCCCGCGTTACGGTTCCGGCCGTCTCCACTTCGATCGGCAGTCTTTCGCTTTCGATCACGCTCTCGTCCAGCAGCGCGCACATGGCGGCCGGATCGCTGAGCGCCGAATGATCCTTGTTATACAGCGTACGTAAAAATTGAATCAGTTCATGCGCAACGTTCGCCGCAGGCTCCGCCGATTGTTCCAGCTCCTTCAATTCCGCCTCTGTCAGCCAGGCGTCCAAACAAACGTCCCAAGTGACGAGCCTAGTTGGCAAACCGCTCTCGAGCACGATTCGGGCCGCTTCCGGGTCGACGTAAATGTTGAACTCGGCTACCGGCGTTACGTTGCCTCCCGCGGCATCCGCGCCCCCCATAATGACCAGTTCGGCAATGTTATTCGCAATCGAAGGATCTTTCTTCAGCGCAACGGCCATATTCGTAAGCGGCCCTAACAGAACGAGCGTTACCGGCCGGTCCGACTGTTTCACGGTGCGGATCAAGAAGTCGACGCCGTGTTCGGTCAAGCCTTTCCCCGCAACATCCGGCAACGTCAAGTTGCCCAGCCCGCTCTCGCCGTGAACTTCCTTCGCCGTCGTCAATGTGCGGGTCAACGGCGCTTCCATGCCTTTCGCTACCGGAATCGAATCGGCAGAGACAAGCTCCAGCACGGCAAGCGTATTGCGGAATGCCGCGTCCGCTTCCACATTGCCGGCAACGGTCGAAATGCCGAGCACCTCGACTTGCGGAGATTGAAGCGCGGCCAATATCGCGAGGGCGTCGTCGACGCCCGTGTCGCAATCGATAAAGATCGGTTTCACTTGCTTCACATCCTTATTTGCCTTCGTATTTTAAAGTCAGCGCAGCCAGCTTTCTTCTCTTCCGAATCGCGAAATAAACCAGTGCCAGAATCGTCACGATATAAGGAATCATTTGCACGAATTGGCTCGGAATCGGGCTGTTCGGAATCGTCTGAATCAAGGTTTCAATCGCCTTCGCCAATCCGAAGATGACGGAACCGATTAGAATGCCGATCGGATTGCGGTTGCCGAGCAAGACGACGGCAAGCGCCAGAAACCCTGTTCCTGCGGTCATATCTTTAACGAACATGCTTGTCATCCCCATGGAGAGGAACGCACCTGCCAGACCGGCAAACACGCCGCTCCATGCCAATGCCGAATATTGCAAGCGTTCTACCGGAATCCCCAGCGATCTCGCCGCATCCGGCGTTTCGCCGATCGCCCGCAAATGTACGCCGTATGGCGTGCGGTACAACATGTAGAAGACGAAGACGACGGATAGGATGGCGATCCATACCATCAAATTATGGCCGCTAAGCAGTTTGCCGAGCACCGGAATATTCTCGATGAACGGAATGTTAACCGTCGGAATTTTGCTCAAATTGCCCGGGCTGAAGCTGCCTGTAACGTCAAACAGCTTGCTCATCAGGAAAATCGTAAAGCTGGAGCCGAACATATTGACCGCAAAGCCCGATATGATGATATCCACCTTCAGCTTGAGCGAGAAGAAGCCCATCCCGTATGATATAATGACGGCCGACAAAACGCCCGCTACGACGCCGAGCGCCCAATTGCCCGTTGTCGACCCGACGGCAATCGAAGTGAAAGCCGACATTAACATAAGTCCTTCAAGCCCGATATTAATAACGCCAGTAACGTCGGAGATAAGACCGCCGAGCGCGGCGAGCAAAATCGGAGTTAAAGAGCGCAATAAAATGGCTATGATCGTCAAATCGACAACTTGCATCCATAGATTATGCCACATCCGTCTTCACCGCCTTATCGTTCGTCGTTACCTTTTTTTGCTTCATCAATTGTCTTTGTTTCAAGTAATTAAACACAGCTTGCGCCGATACGAACAGAACGAGCAGAACTTGAATGATAACCGACAACTCCCGCGAAACGTCGCTCTCCGCCTGCATCACTTGTCCGCCGACTTGCAAATACGCATAGAAGACGGCGGCGAACAATACGCCGATCGGATGGTTCCGCGCCAGCAGGGCGATAATAATGCCGTCAAAGCCCAGCTTGGCGGAGAAATTGTCTTTATACGTGCCGTGCACGCCCAGCAATTCGACGATCCCCGCAAGACCGGCCAAGGCGCCGCTGATCATGACGCTGACGACGATGACGCGTTTCGTCTTAATTCCGCCGTACCGCGCGAATTTATCGTTTTTGCCGACGAGCCGCAATTCGTAACCGATCCGCGTTTTGAACAACAGCAAATAGATGACGATGACCGCGACAACGGCAATCAGAATGCCGTAATGCGCCGGGAACGCAGGCGAAATTTTGCCGAGCAGTATACTTTTATCAAAGAATGGCATCCGCGCGTAACCGCCGCTCGCCGGGTCCTTAAACACGTTATTGACCAGATAGGATGTCCCGATAATCGCGATATAGTTTAACATCAGCGTTGTGACGACTTCGTTCGCGTTCAATCTTGCCTTCAGCAAGCCGGGTACCGCGCCGAACAATGCGCCGCCGACAATCGCGCAGATCAAGATGATCGGCAAGTGAATCCATGGCGATATGCCCCCGATATAGACCGCGGCCAATGCGCCGGCAAAGCCGCCCACATACAATTGGCCTTCGGCTCCCATGCTGAATACGTTGGTTTGAAACACAACCGCAAGCGCCAGACCCGTAAAAATAAGCGGCACCGCTTTGTTCAATATGGTACTGATATTAAACGGGCTGGACAACGGTCCGAGCAGAAATGAAGAAATGGCGTGGAGCGGCTCGCTGCTGACGAACATAATGATGACAAATCCGCATAGAATCGCCAACACTGCCGCGCCTATAATGCCGGCGAAGTCCAAGTACAGGAATCTTTTTTGATTCATTGAACCGCCGCCTCCTTCTGTTGGTTTTTAATGCCTAGCATGTAGTATCCGATTTCCTGTTCCGTCAAATCGTCCGTATTATCGAGAATGGCAACGAGTTCGCCATTGTAGAGCACGCCGATCCGGTCGCTTAGGCTCATAATTTCGGATAGCTCCGCCGACACGAGCAAGACGGCCGTTCCTTGATCCCGTTTTTTAATAATTTCGCGGTGAATGAATTCGATGGCGCCGATGTCGACCCCGCGAGTCGGCTGGGATGCGATCAGCAGCTTCGGATTTTTCGCGATCTCGCGCGCGATGACGACCTTCTGCAAATTCCCGCCGGAGAGCGATCCGGCCATCGTTTCCGGGCTTTGCGCCCGTACGTCGAACGTAGCCATCAGCACTTTGGCGAATTCTCTCAGCTTCTTATAATTCATGAACGGTCCCGTGCGGAACTCTTTATTGTCGTATACATCCAAAATAATGTTCTCCGCAATGCTCGACGTCAAGCAGGCGCCTGTCGTCTGCCGGTCTTCGGGAATATGCCCGATCTTCATGTTGCGGATCTCCCCGATGCTTTTGCCGACAATATTCTCGTTAAAATACAGCACCTTGCCGCCGGTCGCATTGCGCAAGCCGGTAATGACCTCGATCAATTCGGTCTGTCCGTTTCCTTCCACGCCGGCGATGCCGAAAACTTCCCCTCCGCGTACCGAGAACGACACTTCCTTCAATGCGGGCGATCCTTTATCGTCCAGCGCGCTCAATCGATCGATTTCAAGCACGACATCTTTCAAGTCGGGTTCGTTCTTCTGTACCCGGAACAAAACGTCGCGGCCGACCATCAGACGGGAAATTTCCTCTTGGTTCGTGTCTTTGGTTACGAGCGTGGCGATCGTCTTTCCGGCGCGCAAGACGGTGATCCGGTCGGAGATTTCCATGACCTCGCGCAGCTTATGCGTAATAAAGATAATCGTATACCCTTGCGCGACGAGCGATTTGATCGAATCGAACAGCTCGTCCGTCTCTTGCGGCGTCAGAACCGCCGTCGGCTCGTCGAGAATGATTAACTTCGCTCCCCGATACAATACTTTCAAAATTTCCACACGCTGCTTTTGCCCGACGGAAATCGCCTCGACAACAGCTTGAGGATCAAGCTTCAAGCCAAATTTGCGAATGAGTTCATTGATGTCGTCCAGTTCTTTTTTGCGGTCGCGGAACATCGAGAACAGACCTTTGCGCGGCTCGTCGCCAAGCACGATATTTTCGGATACCGTAAGCGAAGGAGCCAGCATGAAGTGCTGATGCACCATGCCCATTCCTTGTCCGATTGCGTCCCTCGGTCCGTTAAACTGAATTTTTTGGCCTTTATATTCAATCGTTCCGCTTGTCGGGGCTTCAAGTCCGAACAATATTTTCATCAATGTTGATTTACCCGCGCCGTTTTCTCCTACCAACGCGTGAATTTCGCCTTCGTTAACTTGCAAATCGACCCCTTTATTGGCTACTGTTCCATTGGGATAAATTTTGTGAATATCCTTCATTTCCAGCAAAACTGCCATAATCGATAACACCCCCGCCAATTGGAGTAAGATGAATGCCTTTTCATTTTTTCAGGCCGCTTCTCAAGCCGGCCAAGAAATAAAACGGATTGGATAAGTCATAATATGCCGGACATTGATGTCGATTTGTACTTATCCAATCCCGTTCGCGTTCCCTTTATTTCAAGATCGATTCCACTTTCACTTCGCCGTCCGCTACGGCTTTTTCAACTTCCAACATTTTGTCTTTAATCGCTTGCGGCACATGCTCTTCGTAAAGGTCGTCCTTCGCCAAGCCGACGCCGCCTTCTTTTACGCCTAATACTTCCATCGTGCCAAACGGCAATGTACCTTCTTTAAACATTTCAAGCGCGCGATACGTCGTCGTATCCAAGTTTTTCAACATCGAAGTGAGCACACTGCCCGGGTACAGCGGGTTTTGGTTGCTGTCAACGCCGATCGAATACATGCCTACTTCGTTTCCTGCTTCCAACGCGCCAAGTCCCGCTCCGCCCGCAGCAGTGTAGAGAATATCGACTTTCTGCGATTTATATTGCGCTAGAGCCAATTCTTTTCCTTTCGGAGCGTCCGCGAAGTCGCCGATGAAGGAAGATACGATTTGCATATCAGGGTCGATATATTTCGCGCCTTGTTCGAATCCTACGCGGAAGTCGTTAATGATCGGAATGTCCATCCCGCCGACGAAGCCGACCACTTTATCCGGATTCGTACCTTTCAGATCCGTGCTCGTCGTTACCAGTCCCGCGAACGCGCCGGCCAAGAAGGAGCCTTCGCTTTGCGAATACGTCATGGAGTATACGTTAGGCATACCGTCGATCGCATCGTCGAAGAAAATGAATTTTTGATCCGGATACTTCTCAGCCATTTCTTTTACAATTTCAATCGTTTGGCTGGATCCTACCAGAATGACGTCGTACTTTTTGCTTGCAACCATCGACTCGATGCCTGCAGCCCAGTCCGCTTGGTTCAATCCGCCTTCTACCGTTTTCGCTTCAAAGCCCAATTCTTTCACAGCTTTGTCCAAACCTCTTTGCACGGAGTCAAAGAACGATTTGTCCCCGAGCGTTCCGTTAATATAGTAGCCGACGCTTAGCTTCTCGCCTCCGGCATTGTCGCCGCCTTCGCCGCCGCTTGCGCCTGGATTATTGTCCGCAGGTTTGCCTCCGCATGCGGCAAGTAAGATCATCAAAGACAACAACAACACTCCGATTTTCATAAATCCTAATTTTTTCATAGATGAATCCCCCTGTTAATTGAAGTGGTTTGTTAGTTCGTCTTGCGTTGCTTGCTTCATAAACGATTCCGTCTCTTGCAAATCAGGCATAGATGATTGTGCTCCGGATCGGGTTACTGTTAACGCGCCGACAGCGTTAGCAAATTGCGTTGCCGCCCATAGATCTTTCCCGGCGACAAGCGCCGTACCGAGAGCGCCGGCAAAAGCGTCGCCCGCCGCTGTCGTATCGACGGCATCGACTTTGTATCCCTTGAGGGTGAAAGTCCGGTTCGAGTTGACGACAACGACGCCCTGTTCGCCCAGCTTGGCGAATACGGTTGTCACCCCTTTGCGAAGCAGCTCGACGGCCGCTATCTTGGCAGATCGCGGATCCGTAACCTTAATGCCGGTTAATTGCGCGATCTCGCTCTCGTTAGGAACGATATAATCGACCATGGCGAGCAATTCGTCCGGCAAAGGCTGGGCCGGCGCCGGATCAAGCAGCACGGGCACGTTATGGCGTTTCGCAATGGAGACCGCTTCCATAACGCTTTCCAAAGGTATTTCCAACTGCACCATGAGCAGCTTGGCGTTTCGGATCGCATCCTCTTGTTTGCGGACAAATTCCGCATCCAATACCCGGTTCGCTCCAGGAGCGACGATAATGCTGTTATCGCCTTCCGGATCGACGGAAATTAGCGCAATGCCGCTCGCTTGCTCCGTGATGTTGTCAATGTACTGCGTGTTTACTCCGGCTTCGTTTAAATTCGATAGCAGCTTCTCCGCAAAAATATCGTTGCCGACTTTGCCGATCATCGCTACAGACGCTCCCAGTTTGCCGGCGGCATACGCTTGGTTCGCGCCTTTCCCTCCAGGGCTCATAAAGAAGTCTCCGCCTAAAACCGTCTCACCTTGTTCGGGTCTTCGTTCCACTTTTACGACCATGTCCATATTCAAGCTGCCTACAATAACGATATCTGAACTCAAACCCTATTCCTCCCTTCCGCACGATTCTCTGATGATGAGTTTATGGTCCAATACGATGCTCTTCTTCTTGGCCCTCACCCCCTTAATTCGATCGTTCATCGTTTTCATGGCCGTAACCCCTAGCTGGTATGCCGGGATATTGACCGTACTGAGCAACGGTTTGCTCATTTGCGCGAATAAAATATCGTCGAAACCGATGACCGCAATGTCTCCCGGCACGGAACGCCCGCTCTTCTCAATCGCGTGAATCGCGCCGAGCGCGATCAAATCGTTCCCGCCGAATACGGCCGTCGGTATGTCCCCTGTCCCCTTCTCCAACACTTCGTTCATTTGCTGATAGCCGGATTCGTAGCTGAACATGCCATAGCTTACGACAGGCGTCAAGTTCGCGTCGTTCATCGCGTCGACATAGCCCTTTTTCCGAAAATCCGCCGTCTGTGCGCTGACAGGACCCGACAAGTGACAAATATTGCGGTGTCCTTTGCCGATTAAATAAGCGACCGCCTCATACGCAGCTTTGTAGTGATCGATCGTTACCGTATCGAACGGCGTTTCCTCCCCCGAACGGTCGCACAACACAATCGGAATGTTGAAATCCAATAGTTCGGACGCCCGCTGTTCCGTAAAGCTGGAAGATATGAGAATGATGCCGGCCACCTGTTGTTCGGCCATTTTCCGCACATATTCGAGTTCTACGTCGGGATCGTTATCCGTGTTGGAAAGAAATAGCGTGTATCCCATCGTATGTGCGGCGTCCTCGATTCCCCGGGCCAAAACCGGAAAGAACGGGTTCGTAATATCCGGCATAATGAGGCCGATCATATTCGTCATACTGTTGGATAAGTTTCTTGCCACCGCACTCGGACGGAACTGAAGCTCTTCTATCGCCGCAAGAACGCGCTTCCTCACTTCTTCGCTCACATTCGTCTTATTGTTAATGACGCGTGACACGGTCGCTTTGGAAACGTTTGCAGCTCTTGCAACATCAACAATCGTCGCCTTCATCTCTTCCACCTTCAACTTTTCTCGACCTTCGATAACTAAACGTGAAACCGGTTCCAAATTTCATTAAAAAAAATGAAATCGGTTTCTTGATTTCATAATACATTGGACCGTCCAATTTTTCAAGTACATTTCTCAAAATTAATTATGGAATTAATGGGTTTTTATGCCGCTTCTCTGTCTTCTTATGTTTCGAACGGCCAAAGACAGCCTTTGCCGATTGCCGCCCTTGCTCCAAACGTCCCAATATTGGACCGACTTCGATCCCGGTTTGCATTCCGGTTCGTCCACCTTGATCCTGCTGGGCAGCAAACAAGCATCCCCGACGACGATCGCTTCCCCGATGCCTAGGGAGGGCAGTACATCTTTCACACCTCCCAAATGTTCGGGAAGCATATCCGAAACGGCGGCCTTGTCCAGCGGATTGGACAATCGTAGCGCTATCACGTTATTGCACTGGCTTGCCACCGTTTTATTCAACTCGGACGGTCTTTGGCTGACAATAACCAGGCTGATTCCGTATTTCCGCCCTTCCTTCGCGATCCGTTCGAAATGGGCAAGCGATCTCGTTTCCGCGGCGTCGGCCGACGAGCGGCCGGGCAAATACAAATGCGCCTCGTCGCAAACGAGAGCGATCGGATGCCTTGTCTCTTCCTCCGACCATTGCTGCACTTGAAAGACGAGCTTAGCCATAAGACCGACCGCGATCGGCAATAGATCCGAAGGCACGTCGCTGAAATCGACCAGTTTAATTCCTGGCGTTCCGCCCCCGCCCGCCTGCATCAATGCATGGGCCAACTCGTCCAAATACCCTGGATTCATCTGCCGTTCTCCCGGCTGAAACAGGAATCCTTGTCTTCTATCGCTCCGTTTGGCGGCGATCCTCGGCAAGAAACGGTTGAATTTGCCGTGAAACGGACCGTTGTTTTCTTTATTCGTAGCCGGATTGAGCACTCGTTCTTTATTTAGTGCGCTCAATTCGGACATCACTTCGTCCAGATCGTAAGGAACGGGACTGTCGATCGTAAGCGCCCGCCATTCTTCTTGCATGCCGGCTTCAGCCAACGCTTTTTGCTTCGCCCGGATCACGGCGTTCGTCAATGCCATCGCCTGATTCGGCGCATTCTCATCGCTTCTATCTAGCATGAGCGAAAGCATATCTTCGTATCCGAGCAGCCAATAAGGTAAAAATAGGACATTCTCCGCGGGCTCCTCCAAATCTCCCGGTCCGGCCATGCGGAAACGGGCAATATTGCCGTGGGCTTGCAGCGGCGCATATTCGCCGTGAACGTCGAACACGATCATATTGGCGCCCGGCAATTTCGCCGCCTGTTCGATAATGGTCGCGGCCGTCCACGATTTGCCTGAGCCGGTCGAACCGACGATCAGCGCATGACGCTGGAACAACGCGTTTCCGTCCAAGACGGCTCTCGCCTCCGGGCTTACCGTGTAGCTGCCAAGCGTTAAAGCCGCGCCCGTCGTTGCCGTACCCCATGAGACCAAGCCGGTAAAAAGCGTTAAAAATGAACCTGTCAGCAAATAACATTGCGCACCGATCTCCGGCAACGTCTCGACCGCTCTCGTATAAAACGGCCTATCCCGTTTCCCCCCGGCCCCTTGCAACGTACCGAGAGCCGTTACGGTAATTTCGTTGTTTACTTCGGCATGAACGCCCCCGTTCCCATCCAGCATTACTTCGCGCATCATTGCAACGGTTTCCGGTTCCAACCGCTGCACGCGATCGATTCTGCCGACGAGTCTCGTATTCGGGTCGGAAGTATGCAGCAATGCATACCCGTTTACATGTATTTTTCGAAGTTGGGCTTCCTCGGGACAAAATACGCTTACGCGATAGCTGTCCGTTCTGTATACCGTGCCGATGTGATATTCATAAGGCATACTAAACAGATCTAGAGAGCTCATCGGATCGTTCCTCCCCCCATGCCAAAGATAGCAATCCTTTTAGCGTCCACAAAGCCGGTTCGTCGATCTTTGCAGATTGGAATTTGTCGCTGATGAGCTCGCTGCCGGCCCCGTCAGCCTGGATTGCGATAAAATTGGCGATATCATTTCTTTCGACCATCGATCGGAACGACCCGCTCAAACTCCGCGCCAGAACGATCGCAGGAACGGCGGAATTCCGCAACAAACGCTGCCAGCTTCCTTGAATATGGATATCGTTGAACCCGAACCCAATAAATATCATTGCTTTCGCATGATCTATCGCATGCTTCATTTCCGCCAGAACGCTGTAATAAGGCTCAAAATGGGTTTCCAAATATTTGCCCATGCCCGGCGTCACGATAACAGGCTCGATCCCCGCTCTTCCAAGCGATCGTATTTGGCCTTCCCCGATGCCCGCCACTTTTTTAACGGTACCGTGCGGCAGTTTGAACCAGCTCAACGAGCCGTGCGGCTTATAGATCCGCAAATGCTGGATCGTCTTCACCGCATAGTTTCTGCCTCTGCCTGTCCGGTAAATCCGCTGCATGCGTTCGTTCAAGTCCATCGAGTTCGCCATTACGCCGATCGGACCTTCGTGGAAACCGTCCCAGACATGCCACTGCATCGCTGCCGCCGACCATTCGATCAGATGATCATAATTCGTTGTAACGATATGAACCGTATGATGCGTGGAATGTTTAAAGGCTCTGAACAACCTGACGAAACCGGCAGGATCGCCTCCGCTCACGAATTGCGGCAATACTTCTTGTTCGTCTCTCGATATGCATCGCCAAGTGTGGCGGACAATTTCGCCCATTAACCGTTTGCCGAGCGGATTGCCCGCCAGTTGCAACGCTTCTTCCAATCCCATCCGGTCCGCCGTTAACCGCTCTTTGACGAACGCCCATTGCTTCCGCTCCTCCGTTTCGAACTTGCGATCGTCGATATGTCGTACAAGAAATTTGGCCAGATCGCCCATCGCGGAAATGCCCGCCCCCGCCGAAGAGCCGCTTCCTACGATGAACACGGGGTTTAACTTCAGCACTTCCTTCGCAAATTCCGCATACTTCTCTCTCATTGGCAGCACCCTATTTCCGCTCTATGATTTCAACTCTAGTAATTAGGTTTCACATAAACGGTCCGGAATATACTCTAATAGCGTCTTGGAACCCAGTGTACCGGGGGCATTATTTCGCTTTTTCCCCCTTCTGAGCGTAGTGCATATATTTTATTTCATTAAAGTACAATCCATTATTCGTACAAAAAAAGCCTGCAAAATCGTTAGATTCGGCAAGCTTGATTATAGGCAAACAAAAAAACTCTCGAATACACTGTCATTCAAAGAGTTTCCGCATTCAAGTATGGTGCGCGTAGAGGGACTTGAACCCCCACGGTCGCCCGCTAGATCCTAGTCTGGATAAATGTACATCCGCAACGGCGGCGACCCGTTTTCGCTCCAACAAATACTGGGCCACCTCATCGCTCGAAATGGTGCATGCCTGCTCCAGGCTCTTTAGCAACGAAGTTAAAGAGCAACACCAGCTTTACAGTCAGGTGGAGCATATGAAGCTTGAATTAACTTAGTAAAAGCAAAAGACTGGAGCATTTCAAGAAATGAGCGCTCTCAGTCTTTCTCTTTTTGAAATCCAAGAATTTGAAACAATCGTAATTTTATCTGCTCGACATCATGACCCGGCAGCTCCCCCATTGCTCGCTTGACCAAGTCAGAATTAATCGTAAATATCCGACTCACTTTAACGACTGATGGTTTCAGCAACCCGCTTTGCTTCCATGCTGTCAAACTATAGCCAGTGGAGAGCGTAGCTGCTGTCGAAGTAATCATCATGCAGATAACCTGACGGGTTTCCTGCTGACTCTCCTCTGAAGACATAACAAGCGCCGGGCGCTGCTTCAATCCGGTTAAATCCGAAAATGGAAATGGAATCAGAACCACTGTACCTTGTTTAAATGCCATTGTACGCGTCGTCCTCTTCATTGTCCCAATCTTTAAGCGCATCTTCGCTTAGTTTTAGAAAGCCCAACTGGTCGACATCCTCCTGAAGACGACGATGCAGATCAAGATAGACACGCAATTGCTCAGTCTTGGACAATTCTGAGACGTGTTGCAGCACTTCTTCCACTTGGCTCATTTCTCCTCACCTCAAATTGTAGTTTAACAAATACACAGGCTCGAAGTCCATAAACAAATACGTAAATGCATGCGTCCTTAAGATTGTTTTTCATATAGTATGCCACGTATTTATCGATTGATATAAGGAATCACTTTGACCGACATCTCCTTTGCCCCAAAAATCGATGGAACGTAAAAACTCCATATATATTTTATGATTCATTTCTCTGTGATTGCATTGAAGAAAATTGGATGCCTGCATGGATGCCGCAAGCTCGCTTCTGAAGGCGGAGTGCCGGGGACCCTGCGCCTGACCTCATCCATGCACCACTGCAAATAAAATTGTTCCTGCTCCCCAGTGAATGAGATCGATTGCCTTGCATGGTTAGCCACTTGCTTATACTTTTCAATATATGCCTTACCCATTTCATAGCTTGTATTTCCAACCGCAGCCTCGCACTGCTTCATGAGGATGTTCGATTCTTCGCCAAAATAACCAAATACATGTTCATTCGCCTTGATATTTCTGCTCGAATACAAAAAACCTTTAGATCGCTGTTGATCCAAAGGTCTCATCTTCTTAGGTGGTGCGCGTAGAGGGACTTGAACCCCCACGGTCGCCCGCTAGATCCTAAGTCTAGTGCGTCTGCCAATTCCGCCATACGCGCATATGTTATGTGAAAAACTGGTGAGCCATGGAGGACTCGAACCTCCGACACCCTGATTAAAAGTCAGGTGCTCTACCGACTGAGCTAATGGCTCGCATGTCGCTTAACAAGTAAGCAAATGGCTGGGGATATAGGATTCGAACCTATGCATGACGGAGTCAAAGTCCGTTGCCTTACCGCTTGGCTAATCCCCATTAATGAGTAGAAAAAAGCATGTCCAATCGGGCAGCTTTGCAATGGTGCCGGCGAGAGGACTTGAACCCCCAACCTACTGATTACAAGTCAGTTGCTCTACCAATTGAGCTACACCGGCATATTCACTTTGTTACGGTTCATGGTGGAGGCTGACGGGATCGAACCGCCGACCCTCTGCTTGTAAGGCAGATGCTCTCCCAGCTGAGCTAAGCCTCCATGTTAAGCGGGGCTTCCGAAAGGTAATCGGAATATACTTCAACGCTTAGCGTCACTTTTTGGGGAAAAGTGGTGACCCGTAGGGGATTCGAACCCCTGTTACCTCCGTGAAAGGGAGGTGTCTTAACCCCTTGACCAACGGGCCATATGATGTCATTGAAAAAAGTAAGTATGGAGCTCTCAACCGGGATCGAACCGGTGACCTCATCCTTACCATGGATGCACTCTACCGACTGAGCTATGAGAGCAAATGGCTCCCCGAACAGGACTCGAACCTGTGACAACTCGGTTAACAGCCGAGTGCTCTACCGACTGAGCTATCAGGGAATATGTGATTTATTTGGAAGCTTTCCGCTTGGCAACGTCCTACTCTCCCAGGACCCTTCGGTCCAAGTACCATCGGCGCTGGAGGGCTTAACGGTCGTGTTCGGGATGGGTACGCGTGGAACCCCTCCGCCATCGCCACCAAACGGATTGCT
>NZ_CAKKLI010000066.1:0-22994 GCF_918697855.1 Paenibacillus sp. CECT 9249
GTAAAAACTCGATTTTTGAACTGGGTTTAGTTTGGTGTTGTCTTTTTTCCTGACTCATTGACCTGTTCCTTAAAGTAAATTTCCAATTCTCATGAATCAGGGGCTTGACATCTTACCGCTGGACTTTGAGATTGGCTGCTAATTTCAATATTAACCTGAAACGAGAACCAAATCTTCCTTTATTGAGAAAATGGCCAAGCTGTTTTTTGCCAAGTCAGGACATTTTGGAACATTTCCACATATATTATACATGTGGGATGGTGATCGGTCTGATGAAAATTTCCGATTTTCAAACGAAAGACGTAATCAACATTATCGACGGCAAGAAGTTGGGGCAAGTGAGCGATCTGGAGCTGGATTTGCGCCAAGGGCGAATCGAAGCGATCGTAGTGCCGAGCTACAATAAATTTTTCGGCTTGTTCGGCAGCGGGAGCGAAATGATTATTCCTTGGCGCAATATCGTCAAGATCGGGGCGGACGTCGTGCTTGTGAAAATGGAAGAGGCGCGGACGGCGCGCCAAGACGATTACGACTCCATGCCCCAGGAACGATATGAAAGACAGGAGAAGCCGGATCGCAAGTATTATCAAAATTGAAAAAAAGAAAGCATGTTTATGTTACAATAAGGGTGAGGTGAACGCGAATGATGGAACCGTTCGTATTGCGGGAAAAAGCGGACGCACCCGCCCTTTTTTATTTGGAATCGTGGATGAAGCGGGTCGATGGCTTGTCGGCGGGCTTCTCGTCTCGTCTCGGCGGCGTCGGGAGCGGCGCGTGGAGCTCGCTCAACTGCGCCCTGCACGTGAACGATCGTCCCGAAGATGTGATCGAAAACCGCAAACGAATTGCGGCAACGTTGTCGTTTTCTTTCGAAAATTGGACTTGCGCGGAACAAATTCACGGAAACCGCGTATATATTGTTGGCGAATCTGATCGGGGAAGCGGGCGCGAGTCGCGGGAGACGGCGATTCAAAACGCGGATGCGTTAGTAACGAATGTGCCCGATGTTTGGTTAACGTCGTTTTATGCGGATTGCGTGCCGCTATATTTTGTCGATCCGGTAAAACGGGTTGTGGGGCTCGCGCACGCGGGCTGGAGGGGAACGGTTGCGGAGATTGCCAAGGCGACGGTGGAAACAATGCGTCATACATACGACAGCGATCCGAAGGACATACTGGCAAGTATTGGCCCCTCTATCGGGCTGTGTTGTTATGAGGTCGACGAGCGCGTAATGGAGCATGTGAAACCTTTCGCGGCCAATCTCGGCGACGCACTCGCTATGGAAGAGCCGTTCTATACGGATTGCGGAAACGGCAAATCGATGTTAAATTTGAAACAATTGAACCGACAAATGTTGCGAAAAGCAGGAATTTTGCCGACGAACATCGAATATTCAACATGGTGTACAAGTTGTCATGGCGATTATTTTTTTTCGCATCGGCGCGATCATGGGAAGACAGGCCGAATGATCAGTTGGATCGGCTTGGAAAAGAGGTGAATCTTCACTTGACTTTACAGCAAAGAATGGAGCTTGTGGAAGAGCGGGTGAAAGCCGCTTGCGCGCGAAGCGGCAGAAAGCGGGACGAAGTGGAAATGATCGCCGTCACGAAATACGTTTCGCTCGAGAAGACGGCTTCCGTGCTGCGGCACGGCTTGCTTCATATCGGCGAGAATCGTTGGCAGGATGCCGAAGCGAAGTGGAACGCGCTCGGCGATCAAGGAACATGGCATTTTCTCGGCCATTTGCAGACGAATAAAGTAAAGAACGTCATCGGGAAATTTGCATATATTCATTCTCTGGACCGCCTTTCGCTTGCGCAGGAATTGGACAAGAAGGCGGCAGCCGCCGATCTGAATATCCGCTGTTTTATTCAGGTCAACGTATCCGGGGAAGAGTCCAAGTACGGGCTTGAGCCCGAACAGCTCATACCATTTGTCAAAGCGCTGCACTCGATGCCGCGGCTGCAAGTCGTCGGATTAATGACGATGGCTCCGCTGACGAACGAAGCGGAACAAACACGACCGGTCTTTCGCGGATTGCGCACACTTCGAGACGAGCTGAACAAACTCTCGATCACGGAACAACCGATCCCCCATTTGTCGATGGGGATGTCGGGTGATTTTGAAGTGGCCGTCGAAGAAGGGGCGACATGGATTCGCCTCGGCTCAATATTGGTGGGGAAAGAGGAGGAAGTGTAATGGGGGTAATGAATAAATTCATGAATTTTCTCGGGCTGCAGGAAGAAGAGGAAGTCGTCGAACGCGAAAAAATTGTGCAAGAAGAACATGAATATGAAACCCCAAGCTTCGAGTCGCGTAAAAACTTTAAGGGCAGCAACGTCGTTAGCATACATTCGCAAAAAAACGCGAAAGTCGTCCTCAGCGAGCCGCGTTCCTACGAAGAAGCGCAGGAAATCGCCGATCATTTGCGTTCGCGCAGATCGGTCGTCGTCAATTTGCAGCGTGTACGCAACGATCAAGCTTTGCGCATTATCGATTTTTTGAGCGGAACGATCTATGCGCTAAACGGCAGCATTTCGAAATTGGGAGGCAATATTTTCCTATGTACGCCCGATACCGTGGAAATACAAGGCTCCATTACGGAAATGTTTATGGAGGATCAAGACTATAATAGAATGAGGTGACCGGGATTTGGAGCAAGTCACGGAATATGTTTGGATTTTGTATCGAATCTATTTTTACATGATTATCGTCTATGTGCTTCTTTCTTGGGTGCCTAACGCTCGGGAGAGCTTTATCGGTGATATTCTCGGCAAGCTGGTCGAACCGTATTTGACTCCGTTCCGCCGAATTATTCCGGCGATTGGAGGCATGCTGGACATTTCTCCGATCATTGCGTTGTTCGTGCTTCAATACGTTGTTCGCGGGATTCTTGCATTAATCGGTTTGATCGTGCCGTAGGATGGGGGATCTGAATTGACTATTTACGAGCATTTCCATGCGGATGAACATGCGTTTGTGGATCGCGCTTCGGAATGGGTGACGCGGGCGTCTCAGCTGCATGAAGTGCGTCGAACCGATTTTTTGGACCCGCGTCAAGCCTTTATCGTGCAATCGCTCGTTAACAGGCAATCGGATGTGATCGTCCGTTTCGAAGGCGGGTATGCGGAAGCCGAACGCAAACGCGCGCTTATTGCTCCGGAATACCGCGATTTGGACAGCGAAGACGCGGAGATTGCGGTGATCGCAATCACCTCGGACGATCATCGAATCGCTTCGCTGGATCATGGGGATTATTTAGGCTCGGTTCTAGGATTAGGCATCAAACGCGGCAAAATCGGCGACATACAAGTGTCGGATCAGGGCTGTCATTGTTTGGTGGCGGAGGATATCGCGCCTTTCGTGCATATGAATCTTGGACAAGTGCACCGGATACGGGTTCAAACCGAGATTCTTCCTGTGGAACGGTTGCAAAAGGCAAACGTTCGTCTGGAAGAATTGAACCTGACGGTGGCTTCTTTTCGTTTAGACGGCATTGCCAGCGACGTATTTCGGTTGAGCCGCGCCAAAATCGTAAATCCGATCAAAGCGGGACGCTGCCGCATCAATTGGAAAGTCGAGGAAAACCCCGGGACTCAGCTCAAAGCCGGCGATATCGTCTCGCTGCAAGGATTCGGCCGGTTTCAAGTGATCGATATGGACGGAGTGACAAAAAAAGGAAGATACCGCGTAAAAATCGGGAAATTTGTATAAGCGGATGCAGGATTTTAACGGTACTTGTCGAAATGAATAGGCTAGTGGGATACGCGATACGCATTTATGACGTTGTTGATTTTATAGGAGGTGCACCACCATGCCGTTAACACCGCTCGATATACATAATAAAGAATTCGGGCGCAAATTGCGCGGTTACGACGAAGACGAAGTGAACGAGTTTCTGGATCAAGTGATTAAGGATTATGAAGCTATTATTCGTGAGAATAAAGAATTGCACAATCAGTTGATGACGGTCCAAGAGAAGCTGGATCATTTCGCCAACATTGAGGAAACGCTCAGCAAAACGATTATCGTCGCGCAAGAAGCTGCCGATGAAGTGAAGAACAACGCGAAGAAGGAAGCGCAATTGATTATTAAAGAAGCGGAGAAAAACGCGGACCGCATCATTAACGAATCGCTTAACAAGTCGCGCAAAATTACGTTGGAAGTCGAGGAATTGAAGAAACAGGCCTCAATTTACCGCGCGCGTTTCCGCACTTTGGTCGAAGCGCAGTTGGATTTGCTGAATCAAGACGGTTGGGAAGCGCTGGAGCATCGCGAGCGCGAGAAGGAACGGGAGCGCGATCGCGAGCGGGACCGGGAATTGCGTGAAATGTATTAGGATTGACTTTTTTGCGCAAAGAGGATATATTAACTTGTAATATTGAAATTCCATGATGGGAAAAAGTAAGCTATGCGCTTGATCCGCAGAGAGTCGGCATTTGCTGCGAGCCGACGTTCGGGACGTAGCCGAAAATCATCCCGGAGAAGTAAAGCTGAAACTCAAGCGACCAGTAAGCTTTACCGGAGGTCCGCCGTTATACGGAACGCGTATGGCGCACGTACGTTGATGAGGTGCTGTTTTGCCGGTTGTAAGAGCAAGACAGAACAAGGGTGGTAACGCGAGTCGAATCTCGTCCCTTATTAGGGGCGGGTTTTTTTATTTTCTAGAGGAAGTGTCGATGAGCTGTAGGCCGCGATTTTCCGGCTAACGGATGCAGGGGACTCTATTTAAGCAAAATCGCAAATTTTCAAAACGTAACGGAAGTGAAGGACCTTATTTGCAGTCATTCGTTCCTTTTCCGCTGCAAAAACAATGAATAAGAGCGCTCATTTCCGTTACAATCCGAAAAGCCCGCTTTTTACCGCGTTAAGGTCTTCTATATCCGTTACACATTTAGCATGTCGAATTTATGTATCCGCGGTTTATCGACCGGATCATGTTCAATGCGAAGGGCTAGAGGTTATACCATATGTTGGAGGGAGTTAGCATGAGAAAAATTGATGTCAAAGAAAAAGCGCGCGAGCGCGAACTGCGCGTTCTCGCCAAATGGAACGAAGAAAGCACGTTCGCAAAATCGATCGAAAATCGCGCGGGAAAGCCGAATTTCGTGTTTTACGAAGGTCCCCCGACGGCGAACGGCGCGCCTCATATCGGGCATGTGCTCGGCCGGGTAATCAAAGATTTCATTGGCCGATATAAGACGATGGCGGGCTACCGCGTCGTGCGCAAAGCCGGTTGGGATACGCACGGCCTGCCGGTCGAACTCGGCGTCGAGAAGCAACTCGGTATTTCCGGCAAACAGGAAATCGAAAAATACGGCATCGAAGCGTTTGTGAAAAAATGTAAAGCGAGCGTATTCGAGTATGAGAAACAATGGCGCGAATTGACGGAAGCGATCGCGTACTGGACCGACCTGGATCATCCTTATATTACGCTCGATAACAATTACATCGAAAGCGTATGGAACATTCTATCCGCCATTCACGGCAAAGGGTTGCTGTACCGCGGCCATCGGGTCAGCCCATACTGCCCTTGTTGCCAAACGACGCTAAGCTCGCATGAAGTAGCCCAAGGCTACGAGACGGTGAAAGATTTGTCGGCGACCGTCAAATTCAAGCTGCATGACAGCGGCGATAACGTGCTCGCCTGGACGACGACGCCGTGGACGCTGCCCGCGCACGCGGCGCTGGCGATGAATCCGGACATGGAATATGCGCGCGTCAAGCAGGACGGGAGCGTATATATCGTAGCGAAAAATTTGGTTGAAGACGTAATGAAGGAAAACTATGAAGTTGTATCCGTTCATAAAGGATCCGAATTTATCGGGAAAACGTACGAGCCGCCTTTCGGATATGTCAAACCGGAAAAAGGCCATTTGATCGTAGGAGCCGATTTCGTCACCGATTCGAGCGGTACGGGGATCGTGCATATGGCTCCGGCGCATGGGGAAGACGACTACAAAGCTTGCCGCGAGCATGGCATCAGCTTCATTAGCGTGGTTAACCAGCAAGGCCGTTATACCGAAGAAGTAACGGATTTCGCCGGCCGGTTCGTGAAAGATTGCGATATCGATATCGTCAAGAAGCTGTCCGAGCAAGGAACGCTATACAGCAAAGAAAAATACGAGCATAGCTATCCGTTCTGCTGGCGCTGCAAATCGCCGCTGCTCTATTACGCGACCGAAAGCTGGTTTATTCAAACGACGGCGGTCAAAGATCAGCTCATCGCCAACAACAATCAAGTGAATTGGTATCCGTCCCATATCCGCGAAGGACGCTTCGGCAAGTTTCTCGAGGATCTCGTCGATTGGAACATTAGCCGCAACCGGTATTGGGGAACGCCGCTCAATGTGTGGGTGTGCAATTCGTGCCGCGGCGAATATGCGCCGGGCAGCATCGCCGACCTGCGCGCGAAATCGATTCATCCGATTTCCGAAGATTTGGAATTGCATAAACCGTACGTAGACGAAGTGAAGCTTCATTGTCCGCATTGCGAGGGCGGCGTCATGGAACGCACCTCCGAAGTGATCGATGTATGGTTCGACAGCGGCTCGATGCCGTTCGCGCAGTACCATCATCCTTTCGGAGACGAGCGGGAATTTGCGGAGCAATATCCGGCCGATATCATTTGCGAAGGTATCGATCAAACGCGGGGCTGGTTCTTCAGCTTGCTCGCCGTTTCGACGCTATATAACGGAAAAGCTCCGTACAAGGCGGTTATTTCGACCGGTCATATTCTCGATGAAAACGGCCAGAAGATGTCCAAGAGCAAAGGGAATGTGATCGACCCGTGGGAAATCATTAACGAATACGGCACCGACGCGTTCCGTTGGGCATTGCTGTCCGACAGCGCCCCATGGAACAGCAAGCGCTTCTCGAAACAAATCGTCGCCGAGGCAAAATCGAAAGTGATCGATACGATCGTCAATACGCATGCGTTTCTTGCCCTTTACGCCAATATCGACGGCTACGATCCGCAGGCGCATCCGGCGCGTCCGTCGGCCAACAAGCTTGACCGTTGGATTTTGTCGCGGCTGAACAGCTTGATCCAAACCGTAACGAAAGGGCTCGAAGCGAATGATTTCCTCAATCCTGCCAAAGCGATCGAAACGTTCGTCGACGAACTGAGCAACTGGTATATCCGCCGTTCGCGCGACCGCTTCTGGGGCAGCGACATGTCCGAGGATAAGGTGTCCGCTTACCAAACGCTGCGCAGCGTATTGCTTAACCTGTCGAAATTGATCGCTCCGTTCGCTCCGATGCTGGCGGAGGATGTTTACGGCAACTTGGGCGGCGAGGAAGGCGTGCCGAGCGTTCATTTGGCCGATTATCCGGTGGCGGATGCTTCGTTGATCGACGAGTCCTTGGAACAAGACATGGAGACGGCGCGGCAAATCGTGGAGCTGGCGCGCAACGTGCGCAACGAAACCGGAATCAAGACGCGGCAGCCGTTGTCCGAATTGATCGTCTCGATGGACCGCAGCTTCGATCTGGCGGGTTACGACTCGATCATTAAAGATGAAATTAACGTGAAGCGTATTCGAATCGAAACGAGCGACAGCGATTTTGTCGATTTCGCCTTGAAGCTCAATTTGAAAGTGGCGGGCAAGAAATACGGCAAGCATGTCGGGGCGATTCAAGCGCATTTGAAAGCTATGTCGCCGGATCAAACGCGGGCAGCGGTAGAACAAGGCATGCTCACGTTCACGACCCCGGAACAAGAAACGCTTGAAATTGCGAAGGACGAGCTGCTGATCGACAAATTAGCGAAATCCGGCTTTGCCTCCGCATCGGGATATCAAATTACAGTCGCATTAAATACGGACATCACTTCGGAACTTGAACAAGAAGGCTGGGTCCGGGAAGTTGTACGCGCGATTCAAGATTACCGCAAAAAACTGGATTTGCCGATCGAGAAACGGGTGGATTTGACGCTGGATGCGGATGCGGAACTGCAGGCGGCCATTCAAGCGTTCGAATCCGTATTGCGCGATAACGTGCTTGTGTCGGGATTGGCTTTTGAAGCCGGCGACGGCATGGAACGAGTGGAGATCGGCGGCAAAACGATCGGCATTCGCATTGAATAGGAAGCGATGGAGAATGACGGCAGCCATTTCAGGGCATAACTAAATAGCAAGCATGTACTCCGCAAACGAGCTCAAGTCGGCGATCAAGAAGGGCCATTCCTTCCCTTCGCGCTTGGGCTCGTTTTGTTATAGACGTAAGGAGAGAGCAATGGTCGACAAGGAAAAGGAAGCGGCGCGAGCGGGCAGAGACAGCGAACCGGCCGGATCGGGAGCGGCGAATCCGCATGAATTGGAACGGACGCTGCAATCCGATCTGACGACAATGGAAAAAATGGTGCGGCATATTCATGACCTGACGGTAAAAGTTGCTCAGGACATGGAAAAAGCCCGGATTGCGGAATATACGGAGCTGCTGTTCAAGCCGTGGAAGCTGATTTGGGTCAATATTTTGGCCGGAACGGCGCGCGGCGTCGGCATCGCGATCGGTTTTACCTTTTTCGCCGCGACCATTTTGTATATTTTGCAAGGGCTCGGAGCATTGAATTTACCGATCATCGGCGATTATATCGCCGATATTGTGCGGATCGTGCAGCGGCAGCTGGAAGGAAAGACGTATTAATCTTCGATTTCCCGATCCGGCTCAAGCAGCGGATCTCCTTCCTTGTCGGCCAAATATTTATGGTATAGCTTATTGCGGACGACGGTAACGTTCTTGCCGAAAATATCGGTCGCCACAAAGCTTTCGAACGGTTCTACAAAGCCGTCCAGATCGTCGGCCGCTTCGATCTCGATTTCGTCGTAATCCGAAATGTTGTTTCCTTCGGCCATCGCCGGCGTATTGGATGTTCCCCAGCTTGCCACGATTTGCCAAGCGTCTTCGCCGTCGAACCGGTTGGAATCTTCATCGTTTTCGTCAAGACTCGTCCGTCCGAAAGGCGGCTGCAGAAACCGCTCTTCGACCGGCCTGCGCTTCGAAATGCTTTGTTCCGGCGCATGCTCCGCGCAATGCAGAGCGAACGGCACGGCAAGCAGCCGTTCGTATGGGATCGGCCGGCCGCATTCGGCGCATTTGCCGTAGTTGCCGCGGTCGATTTGTTCAAGCGCATGGTCGATTCGCGATAACAGACGCTCCGTATTTTCCAGCAGCGCGATATCTTTCTGCCGCTCGAACGTTTCCGAAGCGAGGTCGCCGGGATGGTTGTCGTTAACCGACAGATCGCCGGTTTCGTCCCGCAGCGATTCGGCCATGCCGAGATGATCGTTCGCGGTCAAACGCTGCTCAATTTCTTGTTTTTGCGATATAAGGGATTGTTTCAGCGTATTCATCTGATGATCGGATAAATGCGGCATCGTGTTGTTCGCTCCTTTATGAACGGATTGATGTATTTAGGTTGTGCCGGGCCGTACTTTTTTACGACATTCATAATTTATAAATTTTCGTAACAAATGGAAATCGCCCGCCTTTTTTCATGCAAATCTATTGCGTTTGAATTGGACGTTATTCGCAAGGCTGTGCTACAATAACGAAGGACAACGCTGCATAAGAGCGAGTTCAAAAAGTCGTTCTCTTGCAGCTTGTCGACAGAATGGATCGAGGTGACATAGTCAAGGTGATATATTATTTCATCGCTCTTATTGTCTTTTTGCTGGATCAAGGCACGAAATGGATCATTGCCACGCAGATGAGGCTTGGCGAACAACGAAGCGTAATCGGAGATTTTTTCCTCATTACATCGCATCGCAATACCGGTGCCGCTTTCAGCATATTGGAGGGGCAGCGCTGGTTTTTCCTCGTCATTACGCCGATCGTCTTGATCGGAATCGTATGGTATATGCAAAAAATGAAGCAATCCGGCAGCAAAATGCTGTTTCTCGGCCTTTCGCTTATTTTAGGGGGAGCCGTCGGCAATTTTTTGGATCGCGTTTTAACCGGGGAAGTCGTCGATTTTCTGCAATTCAATTTCGGCAACTACACGTTCCCGATTTTTAATATTGCCGATTCGGGCATTGTCATTGGGGTAGGTTTGGTATTGCTGGATTCGTTGCTAGGCGCCAAAAAAGGAGAAAACAATCAAAAAAGCGAGGAATTGCAATGACAGAACATGTTGCGGCCGAAACGGAAACGATCGAATGGACCGTGGCGCCGGAATATGAGAAAGAACGGATCGATAAATATGTCAGCGAGTCGATCGGCGAAGACGTCTCGCGTACGCAAGTGCAGTCGTGGATCAAGGACGGCTGCGTGCTCGTCAACGGGCTAACGGTCAAGCCGAATTATAAATTGTCCGCAGGCGATACGGTAGCGGTAACGGTTCCGGAACCTTCCCCCGTCGATATTGCGGCGGAAGCGATTCCGCTTGACATTGCCCATGAGGACGAAGATGTCATCGTCATCAATAAGCCTCGCGGCATGGTCGTTCACCCGGCGCCCGGACATACTTCCGGAACCGTCGTCAATGCGCTGATGCATCATTGCCGCGATTTGTCCGGCATTAACGGGGAATTGCGTCCCGGCATCGTCCATCGGATCGATAAAGATACGTCGGGCTTGATGATGGCGGCCAAGCACGATAAAGCGCATCTATCGCTCGCCGAACAGCTTAAGCGGCATAGCGTAACGCGCAAATATATCGCTCTCGTTCACGGCAATATCGCACACGACCACGGCACCGTCGACGCGCCGATCGGCCGCGATATGCATGACCGCAAGATGTACACGGTCACGGAACGCAACAGCAAGCATGCGGTAACCCATTTCCTCGTGCTGGAGCGATTTGGCGATTATACGTTAGTCGAATTGAAATTGGAGACAGGCAGAACGCATCAAATTCGTGTACATATGAAATTTATCGGACATCCTTTGGTCGGGGATCCCGTATACGGACGCAACAAAGGGTTGAAAATGGACGGGCAAGCGCTCCATGCGGCGATTCTCGGCTTTGACCATCCGAAGACGGGAAATTATATGGAGTTTGCCGCGCCTTTGCCTTCCGATATGGAACATTTGCTGGCGCTTTTGCGGCAGAGGTAATGATTTGAAGTTGACAAACGAAGCATGTCATGTGATAATTCTAATAGTTGAATATGGACCTTTAAATCAGTCCCGTGAGGCTGGCAAGGTAACGTGAGAGAAGGATCGTTATATAGCGGTGCGCTGTACCGTTGTGTCCTTCCGTATCATTATGCGTGTAAGCAACTCCTTGCCGATTGGGGCAAGGAGTTTTTTCGCGTTTCGATGGTTATCACAATACCAGGCATGCTTTTCGCAAACGAATGGATCAAGCCACATTAAAGGAGGTACCGGCATGACGCAAGAAAGCCATGTCATTATGGACGAAATTGCGATCCGCCGCGCATTGACGCGAATCGCGCATGAAATTTTGGAGAAGAACAAAGGAATCGACAACTGTGTCCTGGTGGGCATTCGCACGCGGGGGATTTATTTGGCGGAACGAATTGCCGCCCGGATTCAAGAAATCGAGCAAACGGAAGTCCCGGTCGGCGAATTGGATGTCACTTCGTACCGCGACGACTTGAAAGCCGACAAAACGTCGGATGCTGCAAATAAAGCCAAAGGGGAGACGCTTTCGTTTCCGATTCAGGATAAGAAGATTATATTGTTCGACGACGTTCTATATACCGGCCGCACGATCCGCGCGGCGATGGATGCGCTGATGGACAGAGGCAGGCCGCAATTGATCCAATTGGCGGTGCTGGCCGACCGCGGCCACCGGGAATTGCCGATACGGCCCGATTATATCGGCAAGAACGTGCCTACTTCCAAATTGGAGCAAATCGACGTAATGTTGACGGAAATTGACGGAATCGATCAAGTGCGGATTATTCAGCATAGGGGGTAAACAGAAGATGACGATAACGGCGACGCAAGTAAAACATAGAAGTTTGCTCGGATTGAGAGAGATGGATAAAAGCGAGATCGAGTCGATTTTGGACCGCGCCGCGTATTGGGAGAGAGAAACGCAAAAGGTGACGCCTGTGCTCGGCGATAAATTTATCGCCAATATGTTTTTCGAGAACAGCACGAGAACCCGCTTTTCATTCGAGGTAGCGGAAAAACGGCTGGGAGCGGAAGTGTTGAATTTTACGGCCGCCGCTTCGAGCGTAGAGAAGGGCGAATCGATCTACGATACGGTGCGGACGCTGGAATCGATGGGAATCGACGCGGGAGTAATCAGACTGAAGCCGATCGGCGTACTCGCCGAATTGGCCGAGAAAATCCGCATCCCGCTTATCAATGCGGGCGACGGCAATAACGAGCATCCGACGCAGGCGCTGCTCGATCTCTACACGATGCGCAAGCAGTTCGGCACGCTCGCCGGACTCAGGGTGTCGATCATCGGCGATATTATGCACAGCAGAGTCGCGCGGTCGGATCTGTGGGCGCTCCGCAAATTCGGAGCGGACGTACGCTTCTGTGCGCCGCCGAATATGGTGGCGGCGGAGCTCTTGGAATATGCGCCGTATGTCGACATCGACGAAGCGCTGCAAGCCGACGTCGTCATGATGCTGCGCGTGCAATTGGAGCGTCATGCGTCGGGCATGATTAAATCGGCGGAGGATTACCGCGAGCGATACGGTTTGACGGAGGAACGGGCAAGCCGCATGGCGAGCCATGCGATTATTATGCACCCGGCGCCGGTCAACCGCAACGTAGAAATCGACGATGCATTGGTCGAGAGCGAACGGTCGAAGATTTTCCCGCAAATGTCCAACGGCGTTCCGATTCGAATGGCGGTTGTCGAGCGGGCTTTAGCATAAAAAGTACGAGAAGGAGCGATAACGACCATGATCGTAATTACAAACGCAAGCGTTCTAAATGCGGACGGGCAATTGGAACGAAAACATATTATGATATCGGACAATAAAGTCGAGGACATCATTGACGGCAACAGCGGATTATCGTTGTTTGCGCCCGAAGGGACGCCGCTGGAAGAAGCGGCGACGGTCGTCGACGCAAACGGCAAGCTCGTGATTCCCGGCTTGATCGACATGCATGTGCATTTGCGCGAGCCCGGCTTCGAACATAAGGAAACGATCGCGACCGGCACCCGCTCGGCGGCGAAAGGCGGCTTCACGACGATCGCCTGCATGCCGAATACGCGCCCGGTTGCCGATACGGCGGAGACGGTGCGCATGGTGCTGGACAAAGCCGAAACGGAGGGCGTCGTGCGCGTGCTGCCGTATGCGGCGATTACGAAGAATGAACTGGGCCGCGAGCTAACCGACTTCGCCGCTTTGAAGGAAGCGGGAGCGATCGGCTTTACGGACGACGGCGTCGGCGTCCAAAACGCGCAAATGATGAAAAACGCGATGGCTTTGGCGAAATCGCTCGGGATGCCGGTCATCGCCCATTGCGAAGACGACTCGCTCGTCGCAGGCGCCGCGGTGACGGAAGGCGAATTTGCGCGCAAGCACGGCTTGAAAGGAATTCCGAACGAGTCGGAAGCGATTCATGTCGGGCGCGATATTTTGCTGGCCGAAGCGACCGGCGTGCATTATCATGTATGCCATGTCAGCACCGAGCAGTCGATCCGCCTCATCCGGCAAGCGAAGCAAATCGGCATTAACGTAACGGCGGAAGTATGTCCGCATCATCTGGTGCTGTCCGACGAAGACATTCCGGGAATGGACGCCAATTGGAAAATGAATCCGCCGCTGCGGACGCCGCGGGATGTACAAGCCTGCATCGAAGGGCTTGAGGACGGCACGATCGATATGATCGTCACCGATCATGCGCCGCATAGCCAGGAGGAGAAAGCGCGCGGCATGGAGCTGGCGCCGTTCGGCATCGTCGGGTTCGAAACGGCATTCCCGCTGCTGTATACGAAATTCGTTGCAACAGGCAAATGGACGCTTCCTTTCCTCGTCGGCAAAATGACGAAGGAGCCTGCGCGGGTGTTCGGATTGCCGTACGGCACGCTGGAAGCGGGAGCGGTCGCGGATGTGACCTTAATCGATTTGGAAACGGAGAAGGCGGTCGATCCGGAGACGTTCGCATCCAAAGGCCGCAATACGCCGTTTACAGGCTGGAAGCTGAAAGGCTGGCCCGTCGCTACCGTCGTCGGCGGAAAATTGGTATGGTCGGAACAAAATGAGTGCAAATAATACTGGATTATTCGCCGAACTATTGATAAAGTATGTAGTAGTGAATATTATTACAGTATAACGAATAAATATTCAATTTTAGGACGGGAAGAAAGAGGAGTGAAATCATAACTATGCAATCATACAAGCAGGCGAGATTATTACTGGAAGACGGCACGCTGTTTACCGGCCGCGCGTTCGGAGCCGACGGGCAATCAACCGGCGAAGTCGTATTTAATACAGGAATTACCGGATATCAAGAAGTCATTTCCGACCCGTCGTATTGCGGGCAAATCGTTACGATGACGTATCCGTTGGTCGGCAATTACGGAATTACGCGCGACGATTTCGAATCGATTCGCCCTTTCATCCACGGTTTTGCGGTACGCAGATACGAACCGATTCCAAGCAACTGGCGGGCTCAATATACATTGGATCAAATGTTGAAAGAATACGGCATCCTCGGCATCAGCGATATCGATACGAGAATGCTCACGCGCATATTGCGCCATCACGGCACGATGAAAGGCATTTTGACGACCGCCTCCGCACCGGTGGAGGAATTGAAGGAAATGCTGGCGGATTCGCCGCTCATGAGAGATCAAGTAGCGCGCACATCGACGAAGTCGGTGTTCAGCTCCCCGGGCGACGGAGAACGGATCGTGCTGATCGATTACGGCGCGAAGAGCGGCATTTTGCGGGAGTTAACGAAACGCGGTTGCGATGTAGTCGTCGTGCCTCATGATACTACGGCGGAAGAGATTCGCCGCTTGGATCCGGACGGCATTCAATTGTCGAACGGGCCGGGGGATCCGAAGGATGTGCCGCATGCGGTGCAAGTGTTGAACGAACTGCTCGGCGAATACCCAATGTTCGGCATTTGCTTAGGCCATCAATTGTTCGCCTTGGCTTCCGGCGCGGATACGGTGAAGCTGAAGTTCGGACATCGCGGAGGCAACCATCCGGTAAAGGAACTGGCTACGAACCGCTGCTATATCACTTCGCAAAATCACGGCTACACCGTGTGCGAAGATTCGATTGCGGGCACCGATCTGATCGTGACGCATATCAACAATAACGACAAAACGATTGAAGGCTTGCGTCATGCCAAATACCCGGCGTTCTCCGTTCAATACCATCCGGAGGCGGCTCCCGGACCATTCGACAGCAGTTATCTGTTCGACGAATTTCTCGACATGATCCGCGATCACCGCAACAACAATCCGAAGGCGCCGCGGCAAGCCGAAATTTCAGCAGCATTGAAAGGAGAACGTTAATATGCCGAAAAACACCCAGTTGAAAAAGATACTCGTCATCGGCTCCGGTCCGATCGTCATCGGGCAGGCGGCGGAATTCGATTACGCCGGAACGCAAGCTTGTCAGGCGTTGAAGGAAGAAGGATTCGAAGTCGTTCTCATCAACAGCAATCCGGCCACCATTATGACCGATACGAACATGGCGGATAAAGTATATATCGAACCGATTACGCTCGATTTCGTGACGCAAATCATTCGCCAGGAGCGCCCCGACGGCTTGCTGCCGACGCTGGGCGGGCAGACCGGCTTGAATATGGCGGTTGAACTCGCTCGGGCGGGCGTCTTGGAAGAGGAGAACGTGAGATTGCTCGGCACGCAGCTTTCCTCGATCGAAAAAGCCGAAGACCGCGACTTGTTCCGCGAATTAATGCGCGAACTGGAACAGCCTGTGCCGGAAAGCACGATCGTCACATCCGTACAGGAAGCGATCGATTTCGCGAACGAAATCGGTTATCCGATCATCGTGCGCCCCGCTTATACGCTCGGCGGAACCGGCGGCGGCATTTGTGCCGACGAGGAAGAACTGCGCGAAGTGGTGGCTTCCGGCATTCGTTACAGCCCGATCGGCCAATGTTTGATCGAGAAGAGCATTGCCGGCATGAAAGAAATCGAATACGAAGTGATGCGCGATGCGAACGATAATTGTATCGTCGTATGTAATATGGAAAATTTCGATCCGGTCGGCGTTCATACGGGCGACAGCATCGTCGTGGCTCCGAGCCAAACGCTGTCGGACCGCGAATACCAAATGCTGCGCTCGGCATCGCTCAAAATTATTCGCGCTTTGAACATCGAGGGCGGATGCAACGTGCAATTCGCGCTCGATCCGCATAGCTTTCAATATTATGTCATTGAAGTAAATCCGCGCGTCAGCCGTTCCTCGGCGCTCGCATCCAAAGCGACCGGCTATCCGATCGCCAAGATGGCGGCGAAGATCGCGATCGGCTATACGCTGGACGAAATCGTCAACCCGGTAACGGGCCAAACGTACGCATGCTTCGAACCGACGTTGGATTATATCGTGACGAAAATTCCGCGCTGGCCGTTCGATAAATTTATCTCCGCCAACCGGAAGCTCGGCACGCAAATGAAAGCGACCGGCGAAGTGATGGCAATCGGCCGCACTTTTGAAGAGTCGCTGCAAAAAGCCGTCCGTTCGCTCGAAATCGGCGTCCATCGCTTGTACTTGAAGGATGCTCACCAGATCGACGACGAAACGCTGCAAGCGCGCCTGATCAAGCCGGACGACGAGCGTCTCTTCTTGATCGCCGAGGCGTTCCGCCGCGGTTACAAGCTGCAGCACATTCAAGATATTACGAAAATCGACTGGTGGTTCCTCGACAAAATCGAAACATTGATTCGTTTCGAGGAGACGCTGAAGCAGCAAAGCGAACTCGATTACGATACATTATACCAGGCAAAACGCTACGGTTTCACGGACCGCGCGATCGCGGAACTGCGCCGGGAAGGAAATAACGGCACACATATCGAAGAAGCGGATGTGCGCAAATTCCGTCAGGAACGCGGATTGAAGCCTGTATACAAAATGGTTGATACATGCGCCGCCGAATTTGAAGCGTCGACCCCTTATTATTACTCGACCTACGAAACGGAGAACGAAGTTATCGAATCGGCGAAACAGAAAGTTATCGTGCTCGGCTCCGGCCCGATTCGCATCGGCCAAGGGATCGAATTCGACTATTCGACCGTACACGCGGTATGGGCGATTCAAGACGCGGGTTACGAGGCGGTCATTATTAACAACAATCCGGAAACCGTATCGACGGACTTCAACACATCGGACCGGCTCTACTTCGAGCCGCTGTTCTTCGAAGATGTCATGAACGTCATCGAACAGGAGCAGCCGATCGGCGTTATCGTGCAGTTCGGCGGCCAAACGGCGATCAACCTGGCGGCGCCGCTCGCGAATGCCGGCGTGCGCATTCTGGGCACGAGCCTGCAAAGCATCGACGAGGCGGAAGACCGCAAGAAGTTCGAAGCGCTCTTATCCCGACTGGATATCGCTCAGCCGAAAGGAACGACGGTCACCTCGGTGAACGAAGCCGTGGACGCGGCCCAATCGCTCGGGTATCCGGTACTGGTTCGCCCTTCGTACGTACTGGGCGGCCGCGCGATGGAAATTGTTTATTCCGACCAAGAGCTGCTTAGCTATATGGAACAAGCGGTTAAGATCAACCCGGACCACCCCGTATTGATCGACCGGTATATGCAAGGGAAGGAAGTCGAGGTCGATGCGATCTGCGACGGCGAAACGGTGCTTATTCCGGGCATTATGGAGCATATCGAGCGAGCGGGCGTCCATTCCGGCGACTCGATCGCGGTCTATCCGCCGCAAAGCTTGGCCGACCACTTGAAGCAGCAAGTGGTGGACATTACGGTGAAAATTGCGAAAGAACTGAATACGGTCGGATTGGTTAACATCCAATTCGTTATCTTCCAGGATAACGTCTACGTGATCGAGGTGAATCCGCGCTCTTCCCGTACGGTGCCTTTCCTGAGCAAAGTGACGAACTTGCCGATGGCAAACTTGGCTACGAAAGCGATTATGGGGACCAAACTGGCCGATTTGGGCTATGAAGAGGGAATGTGGCCGGAAGACGAATACGTCTCCGTGAAAGTGCCGGTATTCTCGTTCGCGAAGCTGCGCCGCGTCGAGCCTACGCTCGGACCGGAAATGAAATCGACCGGCGAAGTCATGGGACGCGACTTGCAATATGCCAAAGCGCTCTACAAAGGGCTCGTCGGCTCGGGCATGCGCATTCCGCCGACCGGCGCGATTATCGCTACCGTTGCCGATAAGGATAAGGAAGAAGCGGTGCCGATCTTGCGCGGTTTCTACGATCTCGGATACCGGATCGTCGCGACGGGCGGAACGGCGGACGCGTTGGAGCAAGCCGGGTTGAACGTGGAACGCGTCAATAAACTGAGCGAAGGCTCGCCGAACATTCTTGACTTGATTCGCAACGGAGAGGCGCACTTCGTCGTCAACACGCTCACGAAAGGCAAGACGCCGGAGCGCGACGGTTTCCGCATTCGCCGCGAAGCGGTTGAGAACGGCGTCGTCTGCATGACCTCGCTCGATACGGTTAGCGCTTTGTTAGGCATGCTGCAAACGATCAATTTCGCTTCCCGTCCGATGCCGGTCGTTCAAGCAAGCAAATGAGCCGGCGGTACGATCGGCATAGAATGGGGGCCTAGCAGAATGAATAGAAAAAATGAGATGGCGGGACGCCTGATCGTGGCGCTCGATGTACCGGGCGCCGATCATGCGCGCAAGCTGCTCACGCAGTTAAAGGGCATTCCTTGCTATATGAAAGTCGGCATGCAGTTGTTTTACGCGGCAGGCCCGCAATTTGTCCGGGAACTGAAGGAGCAAGGCTATAAAGTGTTCCTGGACGTGAAAATGCATGATATTCCGAATACGGTGAAAGGCGGCGCCAATAGCGTGACAAAGCTCGGCGTGGATATGTTCAACGTTCACGCCGGCGGCGGCGTCCAAATGATGAAGGCGGCGATGGAAGGCGTCGAAGCGGCGCTATCGGAGCATCCGGATTTGTCCAAGCCTGTCGTGATCAGCGTGACGCAATTGACCAGCACCGACCGAAGAACGTTAAACGAAGAGATTGGCATCGCTGGCGAGGTGGAAGACGCAGTTGTCCGCTACGCCGAATTGACGAAACAAGCCGGTCTGGACGGCGTGGTGGCCTCGCCGCATGAAGTTGCGCTTATTAAGCGGGCGTGCGGAGCGTCGTTCCAGACGGTCATTCCGGGCATCCGTCCGGCGGGCAGCGATCTCGGCGACCAATCCCGCGTCATGACGCCGCGCCAAGCGATGGAGCAGGGAACCGACTACATCGTGATCGGCCGTCCGATCACGGCGGCGCCGGATCCGCGCCAAGCGATCGAATCGATTTTGGAGGAGATGTCGTAACATGATTTCACTAGAACAAATCCCCGCGCAAATCGCGGGCCATCTGCTAAACATCGGGGCGGTAGCTTTACGGCCGAACGAGCCTTTTACATGGACGTCCGGCATCAAATCGCCGATCTATTGCGACAACCGGCTGACGATGTCGTATCCGGACATTCGCGAATCGATCGCGGATGCGTTCGCGGCGATCGTCCGCGAGCGGTACCCGGACGCGGAAGTGATCGCCGGAACGGCGACGGCGGGCATCCCGCATGCGGCTTGGGTCGCGCAAAAGCTGAATTTGCCGATGGCTTATATTCGCGATAAAGCGAAAGGGCATGGCAAGGAGAATCAAATCGAAGGAATCGTCAAGCCGGGGCAGAAGGTAGTCGTGATCGAAGATTTGATTTCGACCGGCGGCAGCTCGCTCAAAGCGGCGTTGGCCGTAAAAGACGCCGGAGCGGAGCCGCTCGCGGTGCTCGCCATTTTCACGTATCAGCTCGACAAGGCGACGAACGCTTTTGCGGAAGCGGGCATCCCGCTTCAAACGCTGTCGAACTACTCGGCATTGATCGACGTTGCCGTACAAACGGGCCGAATCGAGCCGCAAGATTTGGACGTATTGCAAGCTTGGCGCGCCAATCCGGCGGAGTTCGGCAAATAATTGAACGTCTCATTCGGTGATCCCGTTCCGCTCGTACAGTGGAGCGGGATTTTTTATTTTGATCCGCGGTCGGTCTGGACGCAATTCCTCTCCTGCCCGACCAGCAATGCATCCCATCGCAAGGCTGCCTACGGCGAAATGTATTCCGGCAAATGACTTTCTGATTGTAATGCATATATTTTACCGCACTAAAATATATGCACTTTGTTCAGAAGATGCAAATGGGAGAAACCTTTTGCCGGAAAGGGAGAAGCGGCCAGATCGGGGCGAGAAGCAACAACCGAGACGGCGCCGCTATTGCCTTATGGCGGAGCGTCTGGCGCCATTGTTAAAACGGTTTTTGCAGTAATTCCTTGCCGTTACGACTTCGCACCCCAATGCTTCTCGATAAATGCGTCCCGTCCCGACAAATCCCGGTCTTTCGCATAATGCTCAGGCTCTTTCTTATAGAAATCTTGATGGTACTCTTCCGCCGCGTAAAAGGCCGATGCGTCCAAAATCGGCGTAACGACGGGCTTGTCGAACCGGCCGCTGGCGTCAAGCGCCCGCTTGGACGCTTCGGCAAGCTTCCGCTGTTCCTCGTTATGCACGAATACGGCCGCGCGATAGGAATCGCCCCGATCGTGAAATTGACCGCCGTCGTCGGTCGGATCGATTTGCGCCCAGAATACTTCAAGCAGCTTGTCATACGGAAAAACGGACGGATCGAACGTAATTTGCACCGCTTCGTAATGTCCCGTCTTCTGGCTTTTGACTTGCTCGTAAGTAGGGCGTTCGACATGACCGCCGGTATAGCCGGAAACGACCCGCTGAATGCCCGGCCATTGATCGAAGGGCTTGACCATGCACCAGAAGCAGCCGCCGGCGAACGTAGCCGCTTCGTAACGGGTTGCCGCTTCGGATCGCGAGCGGTCCGGCGATTGCCGATTGCCGGATTCGAATGGATGCGTTGTCATATTTCTCTTCCTCCAGTATCGTAAAGTTCATGCATACTAGTATAAAACGCTGTTCTCTTTCCCGCAAATCGGTCTTGGGACCGATGGAAAAACATTCCACAGACCGTGTTGCGGCGAAGGGTCGTGCGGTAACATGATAGCGAAAGAGCAAGCGAGCAGGTTCGATGTAATTGTTGGGGAGGAGACGGGTATGCCGGTTTTGCAAGTGGTTGATTTGCGGAAAACGTTCGGATCGGTAACGGCCGTCGATTCGATCAGTTTCGAGGTTGAATCGGGCGAAGTATTTACGATTATCGGTCCGAACGGCGCGGGGAAAACGACGACGCTGGAAATGATTGAAGGGTTGCAGCAGCCCGACCGGGGCGAAGTAAGCATCGCGGGCATGCAATGGAACAAGCATGGAGAGAAAATCAAACAAATCATCGGCGTCCAGCCGCAATCCAGCGCGTTATTCGATTTATTGACGGTAGAGGAAAACTTGGAGGTGTTCGCCAGTTTCTACGAAAAGACTCGTGCCGTCCCGGAAATTATGGAGTTAATTAATTTGACCGAACATAAGGGGAAAAAAGTGAAAGCTTTGTCGGGAGGGCAGAAGCAGCGGCTGGCGATCGGACTTGCCTTCATTAACGATCCGGACATCATTTTTCTCGACGAGCCGACGACGGGCCTTGATCCGCAGGCGCGCCGCAATATTTGGGATATTGTGCTGACGTTGAAATCGCTCGGCAAAACGACGATTTTAACGACGCATTATATGGAAGAAGCGGAAAAGCTGAGCGACCGGGTATGCATCGTCGATCAAGGACGCATTATCGCCTTGGATACGGCTAAAAACTTGATTCATCGATTGACGGAGGAGAGGGAGATTCGTATCTCGTTCGAAGCGGGCAGCGAGACGGCTGCCGCTATGCGGGACATCGTGCGGGACGCCGAGGCGGTTGCAAGGACGGAGCTTAACGGCGACCAACTGCATATTTGGTCGGTTCGCCCGGAGGAAACGCTGTTCCATCTATTCAAATATACGACCGAGCAGCGGGTATCGGTCGAACAAGTGTCGATTAAGGAGATGAGCCTGGAAGACGTGTTTATCGCGTTTACGGGAAAGGAGTGGCGCGATTGATGAGCGGATGGAATCAATTCAAGAAGCTGTTCGGCATGCATTTCAAATCGACGTTCCGGGAAAAGCAAGTATGGTTTTGGTCTATTTTTTATCCGGTATTGTTAATGATCATTTTTATTATGATTTTCGGCGGCAACGGAAGCGATTCGTTCTCGGCCAAAATTGCGGTTGTGGAGACGAACGCGAACGCGGTTTCCGGACAATGGAAAGAAACGATTCGGCATATTCCGGTCCTGGAATGGGAGAACGAATCGCAAACGGATCGCGATCGGGCGGAACAGATGTTGAAAGATAAAGACGTCGACGCCGTCCTCATCCTGCCGGAATCCGATCAAGAGCGGAACATTACGCTCCTCTTCAACCGCGAGAAACAAAATTCGGCGACTGCGCAAGCGCTAGGGAGCATTTTCAAGGATATCGTCAATCAAGTCAATTTTGACGTCAGCGGCGTAACCCCGCAATTTCGCTTGCAAACGGATTACGTATCGGCGGGAAGCCAAAATTTAAAATATAGCGATTTTTTGCTGACTGGGTTAATCGCCCTATCGATTTCGCAATCCGGGTTGTTCGGGATGGTCGGTTTGGTTGAAATGCGCCGCAACGGTTTAATGAAACGTCTGAAAATGACGCCGATGAATATGAAGCTGTTCGGCATCGGGGATATCAGCGTGCGGTTTATTTTATCGGTTGTGCAAATCATTCTGCTTTCCGCTTTGGGGCTCATTTTCTTCCAAGCTCATTTTAATATTAATCCTAAATTTCGAAAGTACCGTTCATTGAAAACATAAAAAAGTGCCCAAATCTTTGGTAGAATGGTGTTTGTCGAGAACACTACACCCAAAGAGAGGAGCACCTTTTAGGTGAAGTCTACCACA
>NZ_CAKKLI010000067.1:0-20898 GCF_918697855.1 Paenibacillus sp. CECT 9249
GCGGAGGGGTTCCACGCGTACCCATCCCGAACACGACCGTTAAGCCCTCCAGCGCCGATGGTACTTGGACCGAAGGGTCCTGGGAGAGTAGGACGTTGCCAAGCGATCAAATACCGTTATCGAGTCAACTCGATGGCGGTATTTTTTATGCGGAAAAAGTAACGTTGCCATCTCTACCCCTTTCCGTTAACTTATTGCATTCCTTGCCCTTCTGTCGAAATCCCCTTGGTTCAGAAAGTCGCAACAGGCTCCCCGGTCTGGGCTCGTGTCCCTGCTACAGAATTGAATATTGGGCTATTTCTCTATTACAGAATAATTTCCCTTAGCCCTGAGTGAAGGGGATTTCGACAAAAGGTGTAAAAAAGGAACGGGGAAGGAACTGCCGCAGACCGCATTTCATTTATACTGAGCGAACGGGATTTCGACAAAGGGCGCAAAAAGGAGAAACGGGGAAGGAGTCACTGCGGCACCCACAATGTTCCCTGAGTGAATGGGATTTCGAGAAAAGGCACAATAAGGGGTAAAAGGGAATGGAGTCACTGCAGCAGGCCGCCATATTCCAATTCTGAGTGAAAGGGACTTCGACAGAAGGCGGATAACAGGGGAATACCAGCGTCGGAGACACTGTAAAAAGTCGGCGGGTAAGATACAGTAACCGTAACTCAACCTGACACTCTACCCTGATACTCCACCCGGAATCTCATGCCCGAACGATCTCACCACGAACTACTTTTCCCTGACTACCTTGCCGCTTAGAACCCCCCGTGATGTACGCCATAGCAACTGCGAAAATCCAGTTAATTTCAGCAAAAACGCGATAATTAGGTCGAGCAACTGCAATAATCCAGTTAAAATGGCCGACAATCGGGACAAAGGGTGGTTTGCGCTTTGAGCAACTGGATTTTTGCAGTTGCTAAAGCGAAATTGGCCTGATTCAGCGATAATAACTGGATATTTGTAGTTACTCTTGCCGCACCCGCAGTTGGAGCCGGAGCGAGAGCCGCAATCTGATTGTTCGAAGTGCTCGTCCGTCGGCCACGCGGCAGACACAGATGCCTTACCTGAGCGAATGGGATTTCGGCAAAAGGCGGAAAGAGGGAGGCACCGAGGAACCGGGAAAGAGAAGTGACGGGAAGTCACTTTAATCGGGGGGTGCTACAAGTACATAAAAATCCCCTCCGGAGCCTAAAAGTCCGGGGGTCAATTTAAAATTACGAAATTAATTTAAGCCCAACGGCCGATGCGAGAATTAGGAAAATAAAAATGAGCCGCCGCCAATCTTTCGCTTCGCCAAAGGCAAACATCCCAAGCAAAGCGCTGCCTACGCCGCCGATGCCGGTCCAGATCGCATAAGCGGTACCCATGGAAATTTCCGTCATGGCAAACGTCAATAACGAAAAGCTGCTGGCATACGCAAAAATAAAGAAGATATAAGACAGCAAGTTCCGGTACTTTGTAACGCTCTTCAAGGCAAGAACGCCTAAGATTTCGCTAAGGCCGGCGAATAAGAGAGCAACCCATGCCATTAAGCTTCATTCCTTTCGTTTTCTTCCGCATCCTTTGTGACGAGCTTGAGCCCTAGAACCGCCACAGCCATCAAAGCGATAAGCATCAATTTCATTGGATTTACCGGCTCGCCGAAAATAAGGATTTCAGCAATGACCGTGCCCGCCGTGCCGAGCCCCGTAAAGATGACATATACCGTTCCAAGAGGCAGTTTGGGTGCTACGATAATAAACATGGCAAAGCTGAATAAGATCGCTGCGACCGTACCGATCCAATGCCACCATTCGGTTGAATGTTTCAATCCGGACACCCATACAACCTCCAAGGCTCCGGCCAAGAATAACAGCCACCATTCTTTTTTCATACCTGATCTTCACTCCTATTCTCTCTATGATACACGAAACCGGGTGAGAGTTGTGGAATTGTCGGATCTTAAAACGACTAGAATTAGGAGACTGGAGGCCGGATTGGGGGTTCCGTTATTTTACCGGCATTCGAAAGGTGTCACGCTGTCGGAAAAAGGAAGCGCATTTCGCGAATATGCAATCGCAATCTTGAATTTGACGGAAGAAGCGGTAAAAGCGGTGCAGGATAAGCCTTACCCAAGCGGCTCATTGGCTATAGGGGGCGTGGAAACGGTGAAAGCGAGCGGAATGTAACAAAATAAAGATGACTTCCGGCATACAGAAGTCATCTTGTTTCATTTCATTATCGGGCATCCAACATAAATTTCCGGATGACATGGGCGACTCCGTTCAAATTGTTAGTGAGCGTAACGTAGTCGGCCAATCGTTGCAGCGAGGGAATGGCGTTTCCCATGGCAACGCCTAATCCGGCCCTTTCGATCATTTCATGATCGTTCCAACTGTCTCCGATTGCAATCACCTGCGCCATTGGGATTTCGTAATGTGAGGCCAAATATTCCAACGCATGTCCTTTCGTCGCCTCCACATGAAGAACTTCAACGTATTCGGGCTTCGATTTGGTGATATACGCAGCTTGTCCGAACATCGACATCAATTCTTCGCATATGCAATCCACCTTGTCGGGACGATCGGCAATCAGCAGCTTGTTAAGCGGCTTATCGGCAAGTCCGTCGAAGTTCGGAGCGACTGTATAGGGAACAAGCAGCGTATCGGAATAGGTTCGTACGAATTCATGATCCTCTCTCGAATATAAGATATCGTCATGGTATACCTGCAAATGAAGGCCCTGCCGACGGGCATAGTCGAATACCGCCTGTACGATAGGCTGAGGTACGAAACGTTCGTAGACCGTTTTTTGGTCCAGCAGGTTTTTGATCTTGGCGCCTTGATACGTAATTAACGGAACGTTTAAGTCCAGTTGCCTCGCAATTTGGACTGCGGACGGATACATTCTGCCCGTTGCCAATGTGACGACAATGCCGTTGTCGATTGCATCGCGTATCGCTTGCTTCGTTTCATCGGTAATGATCATATCGTCGTTTAATAGGGTATCGTCGATATCGATGGCTATCATTCTGTACATCGCAGTTTCCTCCCCCTGTCATCCTATTTAGACCTGCACGAACATGGGCGTATCAGCGGGATGATCGATCATTTGCGCGAGCTCGTCGTCCAATTTCATTAATGTAACGGAGCAGCCACCCATCTCCAGCGAAGTGACAAATTCGCCGACATAGGACCGGTGAATGGTTACGCCGATTTGCCGCAATCGCCGTTCGATGCGGCGGAACATAATGAGCAGTTCCATCCTTGTTGTCGAACCTAATCCGTTTACCAGTACAGCCACGCGATCCCTACCCGCAAGCGGCATATCGGCGACAATCGTATCGAACAAGGCATCGGCCGTTTCGTCCGCCGGTTGTACCGTTCCTCGCTCTACGCCGGGTTCGCCGTGAATTCCCAAGCCGATCTCCATTTCATCGTCGCCCAGCATGAAGCTTGGCCGTCCGGTTTGCGGATTGTAGCAAGGGGATAACGCGACTCCCATCGTACGGATATGATCGTTGGCTTTCGATGCGATGCGGATTACTTCATCCAACGAATAACCTAGATCGGCCGCCGCTCCTGCGGCTTTGAACGCTAGGAAACCTCCCGCAATCCCGCGCCGTCTGTCGCGCTCCGCCGCAGGCGCGGAGCAAACGTCGTCGGTCACGCGCACCGTTTCCACGCGAATTCCTTCCATGTCGGCCAGTTCGGCGGCCATATCGAAATTCATGCAATCTCCGGCATAATTGCCGTACATATAGAGAACTCCCGCCCCGGCATCGACCGCTTTGGTTACCGTCACAATCGGAAGCGGGGGAGGGGAAGCGAAGATGTTGCCTACCGGCACGCCGTCGGCCATCCCTTTGCCGATGACGCCCATGAATGCCGGTTCATGGCCCGACCCGCCGCCGACTACGATTCCCACTTTGCCGGGAGGGGGCGCAACCGCGCGAACGAGCGCGCGGTGATTGTCCGGCGAGATGGTCACATATTGCGGAAACGCAGCCGCATAACCTTCCACCATCTCGTCAACTACCGCATCCGGAAGATTGACCAGCTTCTTCATCGTGAACCCCTCCCAAAAAAATGAGTTCCTGCTCGATAATTTTGTTGATTTTACGCGCTGAATTGCCGCCTTCGAATTCCGAACGTACCCAGGCTTCCACCACTTTTTTCGCCGTTTCCGGACCGATCACTTTGGCTCCCATCGTCAACACTTGCGCATTGTTGCTCTTGCGCGCCCGTTCCGCCGAATACGTATCGTGGCATAATGCCGCGCGGATGCCGGGCACTTTGCCTGCGGCAATCGCCACGCCGATGCCCGTGCCGCAGATAAGAATGCCGCGTTCGTATTTCCCCGCGCGAATATCGTTCGCCACCGCAAACGCCACATCGGGGTAATCGGTGTCGCTGCAATGATAGCAACCGTAATCTTCGGTTTCCACTCCGATTTCCAGCAAAAACGTTTTTATCGATTCTTTCATAGCAAAGCCGTGATGATCGCTGCCAATCGCAATTTTCATGGAATCCCTCCTGCCCTGTGAAAAATCATTGCTTTAAACCCGTTTATAGGCGTCCAAAAAAGTTTCGAGAACGTTTACCTTGGGAAAGCTTCCCGCGCTCCGCCGTCGACGGAGATGATGCAGCCCGTCGTTACGCGGGAGCGGTCGCTTGCCAAATACAGCACCGCTTCGGCGACGTCTTCGACGCGTACCGTTTCTTTCAGAAGCGTTCTATCCTTCAGAAAATCTTCGAATTGATCGATTTCTACCCCGTACGCTTTCGCGCGGTTCGCTCTCATATCCGGCGACCATAGATCCGTCAACACGCCGTCGGGGTTGATCATATTGGCGCGAATTTTGTCTTTGCCGTGCTCAAGCGCGATAATTCTGCATAATTGCGCTTCCGCCGCTTTGGCGCAGCTGTAGGCGCCGAAATCTTTGCCCGGGGCGAGCGCGTTCTTCGTGTTAATGTATACGAGGCTGCCTCCTCTGCCTTGATCCTGCATTACCCGGATCACTTCGCGCGAGACGAGGAAGTGGCCGGTCGCGTTGACGGCAAAGCTCTTCTCCCATGTGCGCAGCGGCAGGTTGAGAATATCGCCGACCGGGGCAATGCCGGCATTCGATACGAGAATGTCGATGCCTCCAAAGACGAGGCTGCACCGCGCGACGCCTTCCTTCACCGAGCGCTCGTCGGTCACGTCGACGACAGCCGTGGCGAACCGCCCGGCGTATGGCGCCAGATGACCGGCGGCTTCGTCGAGTCCGGCCTGGTCCAAATCGGTGAGCATCACGCACGCGCCCTCGCGCAGTAAAATTTGCGCCGCCGCCAGGCCGATGCCGCGCGCCGCGCCTGTGACGAACGCCACCTTGCCGTTCAGCTCCTTCGGCTTCGGACGCATGCTCAGCTTGTAAAGCTCCATCGGCCAATACTCGGCGCTGTACACTTCCGCTTCGGGCATCGTTCGGAACGAACCGATCGCTTCGGCGCCTTTCATGATTTGCACCGTATGTTTGTAAATCTCCATCGGCGCGCGCGAATCGGATACGTCCGTTCCGACGCCCCACAGGCCGATTCCCGGCACGAGCACGAGGCGCGGCACCGGATTATGCGGCGTATGGCCAGCCGTATTGTACTTCCCGCAATACGCCAAGTAGTCGCGCTGGAACGTCTCCACCCCTTGCCGCAGCGCATTCTTCAGCGCCTCCGTATTCGTCGGGTCGTCCGTTTGCACAACGAGCGGGCGCGGCTTCGTACTGAGCACATGTTCGGGCGTAGCCGGGCCGGTTTGCGACAGCACATGCACATTCTCCGCATTGACGAATTCCAGCGCTTCGTCCGAATCGTCGAAGGTCAGAATCATCGGCAATGGCGAACTTAACGCTCCGCGCAGCGCCGGGGCCACATCGCCCGCAATTCGCCCTCTCTCTTCCCGGTCGAGCGCGGGCAAATCCGGCCGAGCCGGAAAAACGATCTTGGCCGCGAGCGCTTTGCGCATCGCCGTCTCTGCGCGATCCACCAATTCGATGTGGCGCTCGTACGCTTCTTCGCAGTCATCCGACCATGTCACCAAGCCGTGGTGCAGAAGGACAAGCCCGCCGGCATCCCTGTTGCCGCGTACGGCCAATCCCACTTGCTTCGCGACGAGGAATCCGGGACGGTGATATGGAACGATCAAAATATCCTCGCCTAAAATCTCCGAAATCAGTTCTTCCGCATTCGCATTGTTCGCCAGGCTCAAAATGGCGTCGGCATGGGAATGCAGCACCCATCGATAAGGAATGAATCCGTGCAGCAGCGTTTCGATCGACGGACGGGGCGAATCTTGCGCCGTCAACGCATGGGAAATATAGCGAACCATTTCGTCGTCCGTCATATTGTCCCGCTCTAACAAAGGCAGCACGTCGTCCAGTTTGACGCCCGCAAATCCTTCATGGCCGATCGTAGACAGCTGGTAACCGCTCGCTTTCACCCGAAGCACTTCGATTTCCCTATCCATGAAATCGCGTTCCGTCCGCTTCAAGGAAGTATTGCCGCCGCCGCCTTGCACTAAAGCGGTGTCGGCTCCGAGCAAATTCGAGGCGTAGACGAGCAAACTAAAGTCGTCCAAAGATTTCGCCGTTTCCCGTACCCATAAATTTTTCATTGTTCTCTCCTCCAAATAGTAAGCTGGGCAATTCTTTATTTTTTATCTAATGAAATCTATTGAATAGAATGGCAACTTGCAGAACGAACTTACCGGTATCCGGTAATTTCCGAAAGCTGAACAAAGTCGTCCCGCAATTTCGGATACAACGATTCGTATAAACGATACAGCTTCTCATACAACATACGATTTGCTTCGTTCGGCGCATGCTGTTCGGTTTGATTCGAGCCAAGCCAATCGAGGACGATGCCATAATCGCGGAAGGCGCCTACGCCCACGCCGGCGACAATCGCATCCCCCACAGGGGCGCCGAGCGAATCCTTGACATGCTTCGTCTTCACGCCGAGCACGTCGGCCATGATGCCGCGCCACAGCCTGCTGTTCGCGCCGCCTTCTACCATCGTAACGAGCGGGTCGATGCGCAATCCGGCCTGTTTGGCGATTTCGATATTTTGCTTAATGCCGTAGGATACGCCTTCCATAAAGGCGCGGATATAATGGCCGCGTCCGTGATACAGCGAAGCGCCGAACATCACGCCGCGCGCCAGCGGATCCCACATCGGCGTGCGCTCGCCCATGAAATAGGGGAGCACGATGAGGCCGTCCGAACCGGGCGGCACTTTCTCCGCCTCCAAATTCATCATGTCGTAAGGGCTAATCTGCAATTTTCCGGCCGCGTCCGTTTCGACTTGCCCGAACGTATCCCGGTAATAGCGAATGAGCGCTCCGGCGCATACCAATGCCCCGACCGTGGAATACTTTGTTGTGGAATCGGCCGCATGAACGATCGTAATCATTCCCTTGGCGAACGTCGGCGCTTCGTGCACGACGCCCCATACGCCAGCCGTTCCAAGCGTAATGCTGTTCTCTCCATCGTTCAATATGCCGGTCGATACCCAAGCGGCGTTGCAATCGACCGTTCCGGCCACGACAGGCGTCCCTTCCAGCAGTCCCGTCGCTTGAGCCGCTTCCTTCGTCACGTATCCGACGACTTCGTCGCAAGGATGAACGTCCGGAAATTTGGCGGCATCGAGCCCGATTTCTTTCAGCATCGCTTCGTCCCAACGCTTGCGGACGATGTCGAACGCGATTCCGATCAAACTGGCGTTGCTATAATCCGTCAAGCATTTCCCCGTCAGCTTCATTAACGGGTAATCTTTCGCTGTCAACAATTTGTATGTTTTATCGTACAATTCGGGACGGTTGTTTTTCTCCCAAAGCATTTTGACGGCGGCGTAATACGGATCGATCGGATTGCCCGACCGCTCGAACACCGCCTGTTCCCCGAGCGCGGCGGCGATTTGCTTGCTTTCTTCCGTGCCGCGCCTATCCATCCAAATATGCGATCGCTGCAGCGGATTCAGATCCTTATCAACGAGGATGCAAGCCGGCGACATCGCGCTTAATCCGACGCCAAGCACATCCGCCGGCGCGACCTTCGACCGCTCCAACGCCTTCTTGATCGTGTCGGCCACGGCATGCCAATACGTGTCGGGATGATGCTCCGCCCATCCGGGACGGGGCGTCAGCAACGGATATTCCACGTAATGGGTTCCGAGCACGCGTCCGTTCAAATCGATGACGACCGATTTCGTTCCGCCCGTCCCGATATCGCAACCTACCAAATAACCTGCTGCCATTCAGTCCACTCTCCTTTCCGATCCGTTTGCGATTGCCGCGAGCGGGTGATGGATGCGCTCGCCTGCCGCGTCGAACACCATCAGCCGTTCGATCGGAAGTTCGATCCACACCGTCTCGTCCGCCGATTTTCCCGTTTGATGCTCCACCTTTGCTTTTAAGCGTTCGCCTTGAACCTCTACCGTGAGCAAATATTGCCCGCCGACCGTGATCGATTTATCGACGAGCCGTGCGGCGACGGCGCGCGGAGAAGGCGTATGCGACACTTTGACATGCTCGGGGCGGATTCCGACGGTGAGCTCGCCGGCATGAGCCGGGCCTTCCAGCAATATCGGTTCCGCCAGGAACGGCGACCGGAGACGCACATGGCCCGTATCGATCCGCGCATCGCATTGCGCGGCGAAGAAGTCCATGCCCGGATTGCCGAGAAACCAGCCGCCGAACGTATCTTCCGGCTGCAAATACAGGCTTCGGGGCGCATCGCATTGCACGATATCGCCGTCTTTCATCAGGACGATCCGGTCGGCGAGCGTCATCGCTTCCGTCTGATCGTGCGTCACATACACAATCGTTTGTTTCAACTGCTGCGTCAGTTCTTTCAACGCCCGTTTCAACACCAGCTTGGAACTGGTGTCGACATTGGTGATCGGCTCGTCGAACAGGATAATCTTCGGCTGCCGCGCCACGGCCCGGGCTACCGCCACCTTCTGCCGCGCGGCATTGTCAAGCTGCGTAATATCCTTATGCGCGCTGTCCTGCAATCCGAGCATTTCGATCACATTGGAAATGCGCCGCTTGCGCTCCGCGGCCGGCAGCTTCTCGCTCAGCAGCGGCAGCTCGATATTGCGGTAGACGCTTATGCCCCGGTAGACGACCGGATATTGAAACACCATGCCGATATTCCGGCGGCGCGGAGACAGATCAGTGACCCGCTCGTCGCCGAAATAGATGTCGCCCGAAGTCGGCGTCTCCAAGCCGGCGATCATGCGCAGCAACGTCGTTTTGCCGCATCCCGACGGCCCGAGCAAACAAGTGACCTGGGACGAAGCGAATTCGAAGTTCAACTGTTCGATGGCGACATTGCCTTTAAATTCCTTGCGCAAATTAACAATTTTTATGGTTGACACGCGAGCGCCCCTCCTTTGCCGATTCGCTTGCCGGTGCGGCTGCTAAATACGAATAGTTGAGCCGGGTCCAGGCTGGCTTGCTTCACATCGGCCACCATCTCGTAGCCTTCATGCCTGACGACCGTCGTCAGCAGAATGCCGCCCTCGCTGTCTATGCCGTTCGCGCCGCCTTGCCCGTTCGTTTCCAAATAGACGATTTCCTCACCGCCCAAATCTTCGCGCAGAGCTAACGAGCATGGAATCGTGATTGCGTCTTCGCCTGTACGGTTGTCCAGAATGTGCAGATGCTCGGGCCGGAAGCAGACGGTTACCGACTCCCCGATTGCGCCGGCATCGGCTTTGTGATCGAAGCGGAGCGGGAATTGGAATAGCCCGGCGTCGCACCACGTTTCCCCGGCTTGTGCGTAGCAGGAAGCGGACAGCGCATTGGCGTTCGGAAAACCGAGCAATTCCATCGTCCGCAAGTGGCGCGGTTCGGCATACAACGTTTCCGGTTCGCCGAATTCCACGATCGAGCCGCCGTCCAGTATGGCGATATGCTTGGCTAGCGACAACGACTCGATCGGGTCGGAGGTCGTATACAGAAACGTCATGCCGAACTCTCGCTGCAACTGCTTCAAATCGTCGATAAGCTGCTCGCGCAATTTGAAATCCAGTCCCGCGAGCGGATCGTCCAGCACATAAATATCCGTTCGTTTCACGAGGCCGCGCGCGATGGCGACCCGCTGCTTCTGACCGCCGCTAATCTGGTCCGGCTTCTTGTCCAGCAGCCGCTCGATCTTAAGCAGTCTGGCAATTTCCTTCACGCTCGCATCCGTTTCCTGCGCCGGCGCTTTCGTCATTTTCAACGGGTAGGCAATATTGTCGTAGACGCTTAAATGGGGGTAGAGCGCGAACGATTGCGGAACGTAGCCGATATTGCGCTCTCCCGGCCCGATATGGGACATGTCCCGGCCGCGGAGCCATATCTCGCCTTGCGTCGGCTTCTCCAATCCCATCAGCAGCCGCATCAGCACCGATTTGCCGGAAGCGGGCAGCCCGTAAACGACGGCAAAATCGCCCATTTCAACCGCAAAATCCACGTTGCGGAGCACGATCGACTTGTTATAGGTTTTGGATATGTTTTTGAATTGTACTGCAATTGTCATTCTCAACCACTCCTATCTCATGTTGACCAAATATGGCGCGATCAGAATCCCGACGGCAAAGATCGCAGCGATGACCGCAAACGTAATGCCGACCATTTTCATCGACTGTTTGACATTGGCGGTCCCGGCGATATTGCCGAAGGCGATTTGCACGAACGTCGTCACGATCAACAATATAAATCCGAAGCGGTAGATCGCCGCGCTCCATTGTTGGGCGATGCACACAAAGCTGACGATCAATAGCGCGATCAACAACATTTGCACGACGGATGCGAAAGGACGGCGGGGGCGGGATTGCGTTTCCATCACACTTCACCCCTCACGGTGCCGAACGTCATGCCGACGAGCAAATATTTTTGGAAGAAATAGATGACCAGAATGAGCGGGATCATATAGATCAGCGACAAGGAACCGAGAAAGGTCCAATCGATGCCGTCCGTTTTATATAAACCGGTAGCGAGAGCGACCGGAATTGTCGTCACCTTTTTGCCCCCGATAATGAAATTGAACAGAAATTCGTTCCAAACGAAAATAATGTTGAAAATAAACGCGGCGACGAGTCCCGGCTTCACCTGCGGCAGCACCACTTTAAAGATGACATGCAGGCGCGATCCTCCGTTCACGAGCGCCGTTTCGTCGTAGCGAACCGACACGCCGTCGATAAATCCTTTCAAGATCCATACGGAGAACGGGATGCTGAACATGCTGTAGAACAGAATGATGCCGTAATAAGAATCCTTCCAGCCTAAAGCCGAATACATCAAATAGACCGGGACGACGACGGCGGCCGCCGGAACCATCCGCATTGAGAGCAGCAAGAACATCAAGAAATCGGTTCCTTTCGGTTGAAACCGGGAGAAGCTGTATGAAGCCAGAAACGAGACGATTAAGGCGATCAACACGGCCGTCAACGAAATGACGACGCTGTTCAGCATATATTTCAAGAAATTCGCTTCCGTCACCATCTTGGCGATATTGGCGAACGTAGGCGAAAAGATCCATTTGGGCGGAATCGATAGCAACTGGTCCTTCGTTTTGAACGCGGAAAGGAAAATCCACAGCACCGGCAGGAAAAAGACGATCGAGATCAGCCATAGCACCGCATAATAAAGCCATTGCCGTATGTTTCGGGACATCGGGTTACGCCCTCCTTTCTTTCGATTTCAAGATGTACAAATAGATCGACGTGAATGCGATCGCGACCAGCAGCGTGATGAGCGCAAGCGCGGAGGCGTTCCCCATCGAGAAAGCTTCGAACGCTCTGCGGAACAAGGAGATCGCGATCAGATCGGTCGCATTCCCCGGACCGCCCGATGTCATCGTATAGACGAGATCCATCGTTTTGAACGAATCGATCGTGCGCAGCAAAATGCCGAGCATCAATATAAACTTCCCGTGCGGCAGCATAATGTACCAAACGCGCTTCATCCAAGGAAGGCGATCGATTTCCGCCGCTTCCAGTTCCGCCTTCGGCACCGAGCCGAGCGCCGCGAGCGTCATGAGAATCATGAACGGCGTCCACATCCAAATGTCTACCGTCAATACGGCCGGATACGCCCATTTGGCATCTCCAAGAAAATCGATTTTAACGCCGAATAACTGCTGAATATAATAGTTCGCCACGCCGAAGACGGGATCGTAGATGAGCTTGAAAAACGTCCCCGCCGCCACCGGCGTCAAAATCATCGGCGAGAACAGCAGCGTCAGCGCCAATTTCCGTCCGGGGAGCTTCGCGCTGCCCCAGAATAAATAACCTAACGCCAATCCCAGTAAAGTTTGAATTCCTACGCCCAGGACGACGAATAGAAACGTCTTGCTCAATGATTGCCACAGTTCGTTGTTGTTGAATATGCCGATAAAGTTCGCCATCCCCGCGAACTTCACCGGATCGCCGCTGACGATATCGTATTTATAGAAGCTGAGCCCCACCATCCATAGCAGGGGCAGCACGTTCCATATGACAAAGAAGATCAATACCGGGACCAAAAGCGAATAGGGGAAGACCCGCGGATTCGCGAATACCCGAAATTTCCGTTTGCGCTCGGACGGCGGTACGATTTCTTCCTTCATGCTTATCTCTCTTCCTCGCACTGTCGATACCTCCCGTAAGATCGGAAAGGGGAAAGAAGGCTTTCCCCTTCCGTCGTTGAAGCGCCTAATCAGGCTTATAGGCTTACATTTTGGCAATAGCTTGGAGGTTCAATGGTCGAAGTTCCCGCGTCGAGCAATATTTTTTGCTGCTGGCAAGCGACGTAATCGAGCACCTTCTTCGGATCTTTCGATACGCCCGTGGCGTAAGACGAGAACGCCGTTTGTTGCACGGACAACAATTCCGCATATTTCGGATCATGCCAGAAATCGCGGGAGCGTTCTTCCGTCAACGAATATTTGTAAGCGCGGAACCATGGCTGGATATCCTCGAATCCCGGGGATTCCAAGGCGGCCTTTGTCGTCGGGTTGCCGCCGCGCTTCGCGAATTCAAGCTGCGTTTCCGGCAAATACCACCATTTCAAGAAATCGATCGCCACTTGCATATGCTCTTCATCGTTGTTTTTGTTAATGACCCAAGGTTGTCCGCCGATCGAACTGACCCGCTTGATTTTGCCGTCCACTTCGTAGCCGGGAATCGGAACGATCATCACTTTGTCTTTCAACGAATCCGGAATCATCGCCGCGCCGACCGCAGCCCATTGCAAGGCGGAGAACAGCTTGCCTTGCGAGAACACTTCGGTAATTTGCGCATTGCCGTAGTTCGTCGCTCCCGGAGGCATATATTTCATCATGTCGACCATTCGTTTGAGGGCGGCGGCGTTATTGTCCGTATTGAGAATGTCGACGACTTTCCCCGTTTGCGGCTCCCAAATTTCCCCGCCGGACGACCAGATGAACGGATACAGCCCGCCGGTGAGATAATCGTATTCTTTGGAGAATTGATTGGCGGTTCCATACAAATCTTGTTCCGGCCTGGTGAAAAATTCGGCCATTTTCTCGTATTTGTCGAACGTCAAATTTTCGAAATCTTCAAACGTTTGCGGCAGATCGAATCCGTATTTGGCTTTGAAGGCTTCGATTTCTTTCGGATCGGTCAGCAGATCTTTCCGCACGTACAGCACCAGCACATCGCCTTCCTGCGGCAAGCCCCATAATTGATCGGAGCCGTCGGGATAGGCCATGTACGCTTTTTCCACGATCGGATCGAACCATTCGATCTTCTGCAGGTCTTCGTGCTGCGCGACAATTTCATTCATATTCGAGATCCAGCCCGGTTTGGCGAAAGCGCCGAGCCATTGGCTGTCGCTAATAATGATGTTGAATTCTTGCGATCCGGTCGCCATGGAAGTCGCCGCTTTTTGGAACAAGGACGAGAACGGAGCTTCCGAGAACGTAAATGTGACGTCGTAACCGTACTTTTCCTTGGCATATTCCGAAAAAATAGGAGCCATTTCTACGGACAATTGGCTAGGCAGCCAGCCGCCGATACCCAGAATCGACATTTCGATGCTTTTCCCCTTCAGCTTGTTCCCGGTTTCCGAAGCTTGCTGCGTTTCGCCTTGCTTTTCTTGCCCGCCTCCCGCAGGCTGCCCGTTTTCTTTCGAACAAGCGGCCATGACGACGGAGAATAGTAACAATAAAGACAGCATCAGATAAACATGTTTTGACCTCTTCAAACCTTTACATCCCCTTTACTTTGCATTCAGAATGATAAAGCGCTTTCAAAGATGCGATATAACAAAACCCAACAATCGTTGCTTGCAAGTAACTTGCATCACCCCTTTCATTATTTTGCCGATAATTGGGTTTAATTTGTTATTCATTATATTTTCATTGTTGTTTAATTGCAATATATTTTTTATTTATTGATGTTTTTATTTTTATTTGTTGATTTTTAGTTGTCAAAACACTATATTTTACGGAATGGACGTAAAAAAACATGAAAATGGCTTAAGGAGGCCAAAATCCATGTCTTAATACGACAAAATACAATTGTTGTTTGTTGATGTTTATTGTCCTTGAATCTTTAAAACGAAAAAGATATAATCGTAATTAAGCGAATTTGTTATGGGAGATGCTATTATGTTGGCGCCGGAACGCAGGAAAAAGATTATTCAAATTATAAATAAACAAAAACAAATCTTAGTGAAAAATTTGTCCGCGGAATTGAACGTATCGGAAGGGACGCTGCGCAACGACTTGAAAGCGCTGGAAGATATGGGCATGCTCGAACGCACGCATGGAGGGGCCGTGCTGCCGCAAGCGCGGCTGCCCGAATCGGCCATGAGCTCCCGCTCGAACGTCAATCGCGCGGAGAAGATGGCCATCGGCCAGGCCGCTGTCGATTTCGTCCAGAACGGACAATGCATTATACTCGATGCGAGCACGACAGGGTTGGAGTTGGTCAAAAATTTGATGCACTTCGATTCGTTGACGGTCGTGACGAACGGCCTCATTACCGCGCAAGAATTGAACCGGAATCCGAAAATCAACGTGATCGTGATCGGCGGTTTGCTTCGCTCCGGTTCGAGCAACCTGGAAGGGCTGCTCGGCGCCGATCTGTTGTCGAAAGTGCATGCCGACGTCTTCATCACGTCCGCTCACGGGTTCACGGAAGCGGAAGGGCTAACCGTCTTCGACGTATATGAAGCGGAATTGAAAAAATTGATGGCCGCCAATGCCGGCAAAGTGATCGCTCTTCTCGATCATACGAAGCTCGGCAAGAAGTCGACGGCCACGTTCGCGGAAACGGACCAGATCGATACGATCATTACCGATGCCGGGGCGGATCCCGCATTTTTGCAGAAAATAAAGTCCATGGTCAATGTGGTCATCGCGGAATAGAACGGGCTTGGAGGCGGATTACTTGCAGCGAATTGCAGTTCCGTCTTTTTTTGCGCATCTCCGGCCGGAGATAAGGGGAAGGTTCGACGTTTCGCAATCCGCCGTTACGCCAATATCGTCTCCACCTGTTCCCGGCGAATGCGATCAATCATCGATTGAGGCGTTTGACTGTCGGTAATGATCGTTGAAATGGCGGACGTAGCCGCAAAAGCGGCGATCGAGTTTTTGCCGATTTTGCTATGATCCAGCAAAGCGACGACGCGGGAAGAAGCCGCGACCATTTCCTTCTTCAATTCCACCTCGTATACGTTGAAATCCGTTAATCCCTCTTCGATCGTAAACCCGTTTGCCGAAGTAAACATCGTGTCTACATTAATTTGGTTCAAAATGCTTGTTCCTAATGTCCCCTCCAGCGAATTATGGCCGACGCGAATGACGCCGCCGATTAATATGACTGTTAATTCGGGGTTGTCTTTCAATTCCATTGCGGCAAAGATGCCGTTCGTAATGACGGTCAGGCGGATGGGCGTCTTTTTCAATATGCGGGCCAATTCCAGCGCCGTGGAGCTTCCATCCAACAAAATGCATTGACCGCTTTCGATCAATTCCGCAGCTTTGCGGCAAATGGCGACCTTCTCGCTATGATTCTTCTTTTCCCGTACGGAAAAACTGTATTCGGAACGCGCGGCTTCCTGAAGAACGGCGCCTCCGTGGGTGCGTTTGACGAGCGCATCCTTTTCCAGCGTCCGCAAGTCCGAACGCAGCGTCGCTTCCGACACGTTAAGAATTTCGGATAGTTCTTTTACGGTGGCCCGTTTCTTTTTATTTAGAAAGTCCAAAATTTGCTTTTGTCTCTCTGCAGCAAATATAGATGCCAAATCCATCACCCTTAATGTTATTTTCCAACTCTCGCCGAACAGATCGTTATTGAAATCATAATACAGTAATTAGATGAGAATTACAATGTATACAATCACAAAACAAAGAATTATAGTGAGAAAACGAAAAAAAATGAAAGTATTCGAAAATAATAACGCCTATAATATACCGTCTAGTTATGGGAATGTCAATAACCGGAGCGGTTATTTTGAAATAATGGTTTAATTTACTAGATGCAAATATTGGCAATAATTATTGAATTTCTTCCGCTAATTATTTACGCTAATACTACCTTTTGATCTTACTGAATTCGAAAAAAATGTTTCGATAAACGAAAAAAAATGATTGACAATGTCGTGAAATGAATTAAAATATGAATTACATCGAAAGCAAACGAAAATAAATGAAGCATATTAAAAGTATGTGAAAATGAAACGATATCAGCCATTTTCGTTTTTCGAATGAAGCAATTTGCAACAAGAAACGGGGGAGACGTATGAAAATCGGTCTAGGTTCGGATCATTTCGGATTCGAGTTAAAAGAATTGGTAAAGCAATACTTGGTGGATATGGGGCATCAAGTCGTCGATTACGGCTGCCATTCCTGCGATGCGGTCGATTACCCGGATGTCGCGTTTAAGGTCGCCAAAGATATTCAGGAAGAGAAGCTGCCGAGAGGGATTTTAATTTGCGGCACCGGGATCGGGGTGGCGATCGCGGCCGGCAAGGTTCCCGGCATTCGGGCGGCGCTCTGCCACGACACGTATTCGGCGGAACGGGCGCGCAAGAGCAATAACGCGCAAGTGTTGACGATGGGTGCGAAAGTCATCGGTCCGGAAACGGCCAAAAAAGTGGTGGAAGCTTGGATCCATTCGGAATTCGAGGGCGGCAATTCGGGCAGAAAAATTCAAAAGATTATGGATCAGGAAGCGGATTTTTTGAATTCGTTTGCAAATAAAAAAGAAGTGGAATCGTTAGACTCGGGCTCTTGCAGTTAGGAGTTGAAAGAATGCAATGAATGATATCATGATGGGTTTCGTAAGCGCAGTGGAATCTGCAGCGCTTGCGTCGTATCGGTGGATTGGCAGAGGGAGAAAGGAAGAAGCCGATGCATCTGCGACGAAAGCTCTGCGTGAACAATTGAACGCTGTCTCGATGAATGCCGTTGTTGTTATCGGCGAAGGAGAAATGGACGAAGCGCCCATGTTGTATATTGGGGAGCGATTGGGAACGGGAGACGGGATATACCTAGACATTGCGGTCGATCCGTTGGAAGGCACGAATTTGATTGCGAACGGTCAAGAAAATTCTACGACAGTGATTGCCGCAGCGCCGCGCGGGAGCCTTCTGCACGCTCCGGATATGTATATGGAAAAGATAGCGGTTGGCCCTAAAGCGGTAGGTTCTATCGATATTCAAGCTCCTTTGATTGTAAACTTACGAAATGTTGCCAGAGCGGTTAATAAAGAATTAAGCGATATGACTGTAATGGTTCAACAAAGGGAAAGGCATCAAGGTATCATCGAAGAAATCCGAAGTCTCGGCGCCAAAATCGTCTTATTCCATGACGGAGATGTCACTTGCGCTATAGCGCCTGCAATGGAAACTTTGGGAGTGGACATGTTCGTAGGAGTCGGCGGAGCACCGGAGGGCGTCATTTCCGCCGTTGCGATCAAGTCGCTGGGAGGTGACATGCAGGCACGTCTGCTGCCTGGAAATGAGGAAGAACGTAAGCGGTGTATTTTAATGGGCTTGGAAAATCCGGAAAAAGCTTTGTCCATAAACGAACTAGTAAAATCGGAAGAATGTTTTTTCGCAGCAACCGGTATAACCGACGGAAATTTTTTAAAGGGCGTAAATCATATCAACGAGAGTGGCCGCGTTATGACTCATTCCATCTTGATTAATGGGAAATCGAAGACCGTCCGTTATATCGAAACGCTTCATAATGTAAATCGCGAAAAGAGGTGAAAATGTAATGGAATACTTGCTTGAAATGCGCGATATATCTAAATTTTATCCTGGCGTGAAAGCGCTTAATAGGGTTTCGTTTCGAGTACGCAGCGGATCGGTTCATGCGTTGATGGGCGAGAATGGGGCCGGAAAATCAACTCTAATGAAGATTTTAGCAGGCATCGAACATCCGGACGAAGGGGAAGTTGTATTTTCCGGCAAAAAAGTCCGGTTTGCCAACCCCAGGGATGCGTTGAGGGAAGGCATCGCAATGATTCATCAGGAATTGATGCCCATTCCGGAAATGACAATTGCGGAAAATCTATTTCTCGGAAGAGAATTTACCCGAAAAGGACGTTTGATGCTTGATTATGCTTCCATGAATCGAAAGGCGAAAGAACTTCTTGAGAATATAGGGGTTCATTTGAACCCTAAATTGAAAATGAAGCATTTGACGGTATCGGAAATGCAAATGATCGAAATTGCGAAAGCGATCTCGATTGACTCGAAAATTATTATAATGGACGAACCGACTTCAGCTATTACGGATCGCGAAGTGGATCAACTGTTTAAAGTGATCAAACGTTTGAAATCGCAGGGAAAGGGCATCATCTATATTTCCCACAAGATGAATGAAATCTTTCAAATTGCCGACGACATTACCGTATTTCGCGACGGACAATATGTCGATACCAAACCGGCCGATGAAACCAATAACAAGGAACTCATTGCCAAAATGGTAGGCAGGGAACTGACGGATATTTTCCCTGAAAAGCGGACTGAAATGAAAGAACCGTTATTGACAGTCAAAAACTTAACCAAGTCGGGTAAATTTCGCAATATTTCGTTCACGGTTCGGCGGGGTGAAATAGTAGGGATAGCGGGATTAATGGGTTCGGGGCGGTCAGAAGTGATGGAAGCGATCTTTGGACTCCAAAAGCTTGATGAAGGAGAAATTTATGTTGCAGGCAGTCGCGTCAAAATTCGCAAGCCGTCGGATGCCATTGCGAACGGCATCGCCTTTTTAACGGAAGATCGCAAGGCTCAGGGACTCAATTTGCTCGGTTCAATCCGGCATAATATTACCATTTCTTCTTTAAAGCGTGCAACGGACTCTTTTGGATTTATTCAAGGTTCAAATGAAAAGGCTTTCGTAGATCGTTATATGGATTCATTGAAAATAAAAGCGTCAAGCCGGGATCAATCAGTGGGATTGTTAAGCGGCGGCAATCAGCAGAAAGTCGTTATTGCCAAATGGTTAATGACTAGCCCGCAAATTTTAATTTTGGACGAGCCCACTCGGGGAATCGATGTTGGTGCGAAATCGGAATTGTATAAGCTGATGTCCCAATTTGCTGCGGAAGGATACGCAATTATTATGATTTCTTCCGAACTTCCGGAAATTTTGGGCATGAGCGATCGCATTCTTGTGTTTCACGAAGGAGGAATCGCCGGGGAATTGTCCGGAGAAGATGCAACGCAGGAAAAAATAATGGAACTGGCCACTGGTCATCATCATGATACGAGGGGGAAAGACGATGGCGTTATCAGATAACATCGGTGCGGCGAATAACTCTAAAACTGCAATGAGACAAAGCGCTTCAAATATAAAGTTGTTCATGTCGGAGTACGGCATACTTGTCGCATTAATTCTTATTTTTCTAATTTTGTCCGTGATAAGTCCTGTATTTCTAACTTTCGATAACATAATGAACGTGCTGCGTCAAATTTCAATTAACGGTTTGTTGGCCATTGGAGTAACCTTTGTTATTTTGACAAAGGGAATCGACTTGTCGGTCGGTTCGATCCTGGCCTTCTCCGGAGTAATTGCGGCAAGTTTAGCGCAAGGCGGAGCTTATCCGGTAATGGTTTGCGTCTTCTTCGGATTATTGGCCGGAGCGGCACTTGGTTTAATCAATGGGTTCGTTATAGCCAAATGGAATGTTGCGCCGTTTATCGTCACTTTAGGAATGATGAGCGCTGCGAGAGGATTGACATTCGTATATAGCGACGGGCGGCCGATACCGAATTTATCGGAGGGATTCCAATTTATCGGGGGAGGAGATATTTTGGGCATACCCTTTCCTGTCATATTGCTCCTGGCTGTCTTTATCATCAGTACAATCATTTTATATCGAACCAAAATAGGCAGATATATCTATGCTGTTGGCGGTAATGAGGAAGCGGCAATTATATCCGGCGTGAACATCAAAAGGGTCAAATTATTCGTGTATACGGTCAGCGGTTTTCTGGCCGGATTGGCAGGGATTGTGCTGACATCCCGGGTTACCTCCGGGCTTCCGCAAGCTGGAACCTCCTATGAATTGGACGCTATTGCAGCAGTAGTTATCGGCGGAACAAGCCTGAACGGAGGAAAGGGAAGATTGTGGGGGACGCTCGTAGGCGTGCTGCTCATTGGAGTCATCAATAACGGTTTGGATTTATTGAATGTCTCCTCGTATTACCAATTGATCATCAAAGGTTTGATTATCGCTGTAGCAGTTATGCTTGACGGCAAATCCAACAAAACGAGCCGGGCATAGCTAGGAAATAAAAAAGATTTACAAACAAATCCCCCATGGCCTGACGACCATCGCCATAAATGAAAATAGAGTTGCAAACTGTATCCGTTTTTGGGGTAATTAATATGGGCAGATCATAGGTCGAAAGCTTTTTGGTGTATCAATACCG
>NZ_CAKKLI010000068.1:0-20582 GCF_918697855.1 Paenibacillus sp. CECT 9249
CTAATCAACAAAGTATGCACCCATTGTTTAATCTATGGGGCCCAGAACAAACACCGCATCATCGATGATCATATGGTTAAACGCGTCATTCAGGGAGAATTATCATAATTCCCCCTCTCGTATATCCAGATGCGGTCAGATTAACCGTCAATAGCAGGATAACTTACACCATCAATCTCCGGACATTATGCGTTAGCAATAACACCATCCGTCTCGTTTCCTGAATGTTTGCCAAGTACTTCCCCCGTCAAAAGAAACGACATACCTGACTATTCCCTGTCGGTATGTCGTTGGAACCTGTTCCGCCACGAACGATTGGATATCGCCGTAATACAGAATATTTTCTTGATTAAGCACAAGCTGCCCGATCGGCAGTGCGTTAACCGATGCAATCATTTCGATGTCTTCTTGGTCGTTGTCGGTCCAGGTGACGATATCGAAATTGCCTTCGATTTCGTCCAGCGGGCTGTAATTCGCTTGGATCTCCAATTCGGCAGATTCTTTCGACAGGTCGTCCGTGTAATACAGTACGTCAACGCTATCGCCAAACTCGTCATAAAAAGTAAACGGCTCCGTTTCGATGGAAATCACGGACTCCGTTTGATTAGGATCATCTGTGTATTCGATGATTTTGATCTCTTTGTTTTTGAACTCTTCGGCCAGGGTGAAGGGTTCGGTTTCGATGGTGAATACTGTTTTCTCAATATTGTTATCCTCACAAAAATGACATATTTCAATTTCACCCCTTAATAGAGACCAAGCATTTTCGGGAATTAAACCGATCAAAGCATTATCCATTCCGTAAGTTAAATAAGCTTGTTCTGTGACACTACTTCCCAAACTAACCCATTTCTCTTTGGTATAATATTTATAAATAGAGTCATGTAAAATCAAAGTTTTTTTTTCATAAATGACTTCCATCATCTCGATTTCGGCAATCCCAATATATGAACTACTATTAGCGGATGCTATGTTAACTCTATATATTTTATTGGGGCTAAGTGTAGAAACCTCAAATTCACGTCTCTCCCCTTTAATCCAATTAACGGAGTTTTTTACGGAGTCTAATATTTCCCATTTTAATCCATCAATACTCCCTTCAAATGTCCAGTCTTTTGGTGCTTCTTTTTCATATTTGCATGCTGTTATACTATATTTATATATATATTTTGGAGTAGGAAATTCATAAGAAATCCAATGTTTAGTACCCTCCACTTCCCAATAAGAATTTCCATTTCTATCAAATGATGAAAATGGTTCCCATTGATCACCTCTCGTACCACTAGCCAAGACCTTTCCGCTTGGTGAGTTGTTGCTTGTCATTCGAGGGATTGCATTTCCTTTCATGATTGGCATACATCATCTCTCCTCTAAACATAAATAAATTATTTAATAAATACTTTATTAATTGGTATTTTAGATATGTCAATTGTTTGTTTGAATACTTTCCCTGGACCAAAAACATCCGATTTATTTTGAACAAAACTTCGCTGATTAATTTCCAAATTTAAATCAATAACTGATGATTTGTTCATTCCATAGTTCAAGAAATCCTGCTCTGTTGGTTCAGAGGTTGTTACTGTTAGCAAATCATTTTGATTGAATGAATGGTACCCCTTATCTGATAAAATTAATAATTTATATTCACCACTATATTGACTTCCATCATATGAAAAATAACCTTTTGGAATTTCATAATGAAAAGAGGTTGCTCCAAAGTTAGCAGTGGCAATCGCATTACCAGATGGGGAACCAAAGTTTAATGCAGGAAATACATATCCTGACATATTTTTAACATTAGAATGAGACACACCCTGACTTTCGCCGTTTTTCCAAAACTCTAATTTTCCATTGTCCAAATCTAAGAGTACGCTAACAATATCGTCTTTTGTATAACTTGACCCAAAACTTGTTGATTCGGGGTATTTATTTCCATTGAATGCATAGTAAAATCTCAGGTAATTAGTACCACTTACTAAACTATTTACTATCGGTGCAGTTTCATCTACAATGCCAACAAAAATTTCTCCAGAGGCAATTACGGAAATTTCAAAATACCATTTGCCTGAAACCCTCCCCAAGGAAGCTCTCGCCAATTGCCGATGTGGTACTGTTGCCGTCAAATTCCCATTAGTTAAAACAACACTACTCCCTTTATTAATTGTATCCCATGTAACTAAAGGCAATTTTCTCTCTCCCTTTCATATCCTATTTTAAAAATTTTTTATTTTTTTGTTTTTATATTTCTTGAAATCTATTGTATGTTCGAAGGTCTTTCCTGTCCCCAATTGGGTAAATGTTTTTTTAATATCTTTAATTTCTGTAAGGGTATGAGGAATTTGAAGTAAGGTATCCATTCCATATTTTATAAAGTCATTTTCATCGGGTTGTTCTATATTAGTAAGTGTCTTCCCTGATTCTAATATTTTTTTACCTTGCCGTTCACTACTAGATAATAAGATTTTGCGAGCAATTGGATTAATTACTTCGTTATATATTTCTAATTCATCTAATTGACCATTAAAAAACCGCTCTGCTCTGTCGGGAAGTCTTCCTAGAGTTAAATTATAGGTTCCATTGTACATATTATCCACAGTAGCGGTTTTTACCGATTTTGGATTAATCATATCATCTAAATATAACTTGACCCCGTTGAGCCTTGTAGTGCCATCCCATGTAAATAAGATATCGTGCCATTGATCTCCAAAAGGATATGGAGTTGTTATAATCATTCCATTTGAATTTGCTACCTTTATACAATAAAAAAAAGCTAGTTCTCCACTTGTGTCAATCCAACTCCTTATCCCATAGTCATTCGTCATGCTATAGGCATTTGTAATCAATTCCTGATTATTATTTATTGGTTTTGATAACATTTTCATTTTAAATCTTATAGAAACGGGACCAGTAGGAATAACTTTCTGATTAAACTGTACGTAACTTCTTTGTCCATCAAAATTCAAGGCTCTCCCTTCATTGTTCCATCCACTTACTTTATTTGCCTCATATATCACCCCACTAGAAGAACCTTTACTGTCAATAAGATTTCCATTTAATTCGTCCATCTTAAACCAAGCAACACCATATTTATCCATAATATATTGCGTATATGCAGGATTATAAATTCCCATCATTTCACCTTCCTCATTTCAGTGACTATGGTCCAATTAAATAAAAAAAGTAACAGATCATTCTCTGCTACTTCACATTAATACTCTTTATCTCAATATATTTTTTTAAATCAATTGTCGATTTAAACAATTTACCATTATCAATCGTGCCATCTTCTCTCATAACTTTTTTAAAGAAAGTTGATTTCCTGTCTAGGATTGATAGATCATTCATTCCCATACTTTTAAAAGCTTCTTTTGTGGGCAATGTTGGCGATACACTACTCCATTCATTATTTGTCCAAATGTAATATGAATCGTTAAGTTTGATAAATGTCTTAAATAAATTATGATTTTCAATTATTAATTCTGGACGAAATCCGTTTTGATTAGATGTATTCGACGTTTCCGAAAGCGTAGCGCCATCAGCATAATAGCCCGAAACCGTTCCGTACCCCCTTCTTACTCTTCTTGTCGCAATTGTTTGAGTTGAAGATGTCCATGATCCAATACCATTCCAGTTCCATATATTATTGTCTCCTGCTGTAATGGTCCCATTTAATGTAGAGTTGACAATATACTTGCTCCATTCATTGTCGGTGTCTGACGATGAGATGCCTCCTGCCATAATACAAACAGAAAGACTATTACCTTGAAACACGGACTCTGCATAAGGTAAAAATCCTGCTGGTGGGGAAAACTTGAAAGGATGTGAACCAAAATTGTACGATGCTTTACTTATCCATTTTGATGAACTGAAAGGATACCATTCTACATTAGTCTCAATTGTTTTTACTCCAGCCAAAGCTCCATTTTTATAGAATGAAATTCTCCCATGATCGAGGTCGAAAGCAACCCCTACAGTGTCACCAGCGCTTATTGTAATGCCAGTTGTGGAGTTATCTGGAAGAGTATTACCACTAACACTACTAATAGCAGATACCTTATTTACACTAGCAATGAATTCTTCATCATTCCTGCCATTTCCAGAGGTCAGATTTGATGTTTTGTCAATTAATCCAGTTATAACTCTAAACCCTCCAAAATTATTTTCTGTGCTTAAACAATAGGCTTCATAGTACCATTTGCCTCTTGATACTCCATTTGTAGCTCTTACAGACCTGTAAGAACCTCCAGAATTATTTTCGGTATCAGTTACAGTTAAACCTAGATCAGTAATGGCAATCATCGTACTGCCATCGTTTCCAAAAGCAGTTTTCGAAATATTAATGCCGCTCCCGCTAGCAATTCCCGCACTATTTAGCGTATCCCACGAAATTGAGTGTTGAATATTACGATCAGCAATTAATTTCTTTTTTCGATTCGAATCTTCCACCATAATGAAATAAAAATCTCCATTGGGTGTTGATGAACTTATCGGGGAAATAAAATCAGACGTCTCTTTACCTAACCCACTGAAGGTTCCTATAGCATTGGAATTTGCTTGATAATGACACCGGATACGCTTGCCTATTTCAAGATCTTCAATATCTGTAACTTCTTCAGGATGCAATAAGCGGCCTGAGTCGTCTATATCAAGAGCATCAAAACGATAATCATACGATAAACTGTTGGACGAAGGTGTCTTCTGTTTGATTTTTACTTTATATCTCTTGTATGGCAAATTAACTTGCTCAAAAATTAATGTTTGTGACTGATACGTTTTTTGATAAGTAATAAATTCATCAACTAATTGATTATCAATGTAGACTTCCATGCTTGCGTCCAAATAAGTATCTGAAACAGAAGCAATTATCCTAAACTTTGTACCAATAAAATCAAAACTAAGTTCATGTTTGAAACGAGTGCCTGCTCCATGATAAGTTCCATTATAAACTGGTTCTGTAGGTACATTTACGGCAGTATAGCCTACATATCTGAAAGAAGGACTGCTATCATCATACCTCTTCCATCCTGCTTCCGGCTGAGTCAATTGTTCCCTTACCTTAACCATCCGCTAAACCTCCTTATATTCAAATACTGGTCGGAATCCATAGCTTACATTAGAGTAATTGGAAGGTGATATTCTAAACATTTCACCTTTGCCTTCATAACCTCTTCGAACTCTATGTGTATTAATTGCAATTATCGGTTTCCCGTCAGAACCAATGTATTGCACACCGATTGCCGGTGTTTCTTGGCATAATGTTCCAACATTCACGTGATGAAAGACACTATCATCATTCGGCTTTACCTTGCCTTTTACAATGAACGTGTCATATTCATTATTTACCGGGTAACCACCCAGTTGAGTATCAACTAAAGACATATTCCCCTCTAAAGTAACATGTCCAACTCCACCGGATAAAGATCTATACTGTCCCTCTTTTCTATCTACAGAAATAGTTTTCCCTTCTATCCACTTCCAAGAATTCAATGTGTCCCAACTAATGTTTACCAATGAGACACGATCAGAAATTAATAGACCTCTATCCACTTTAATCATGTACCAAAAAGAACTCGGGGGATTGCCATTCCCACTATAGAGGGAACCTGTCACCGGACATTCCTCAAACCCGCCCGTACCGGTAGAAACGGTATTTGTCGCTTGATTGTAATGAAAAACAATATAATCCCCGATTTTCATATCCTGAATTCTATCTCTTAACTGCCCCGTTGTTGCCGGCATCGGCATGATGATCACTCCCTATTGAAAACTCTTATTCGATCTATTTTTTTAAAATTGGAATTCGGTACTGTTGTAGTAAAAATACTTCCTTGCAATAAGTTCATGTTATAGTCATATTGCCGTTTGAGCTTCAAAACGCCCTGGTCGCTGCTAACAAAATCATTGTCGTACCTCCCGCCCTCTTCGAACTTGTCAACATAAAAATCTGCATCGATTTTCTCAGGGTAGATTTCGATTTTCACTTTCACGAAACTTGCCGGAAGACTGTTTATCGAATCATCGGGAGATGCTTCCACGTAGTCAGTCCAATTCACGCGATCTTCCGAGGTTTTCGTGTATATTTTATACGAGGCATTGCCTACAGCCTCAACGGTTTTGGCTATGTTTTTAAAAGCCTTAACCTTGTCTTTGATCGTAATGATTTCGGATTCCCAATATCCGAAATCGGCGTAAACAGCCCTGCCTTCGCCATCGACTCCGCGTTCGGCCAATTGAAGCTTGCCATCCTTGTAGACGATGTTATGATATGTACCCCGGGACGGATCCAAGGGAATTCCTATTTCCTGTACTGCCATCAAGATCCCTCCTTTAGCGTATAACCCAATTGACCTGACCCGAATGCCCCGCCTTCAACGGAGCATGGATTTCATCAACAATAAGGCCGTTTCTTCTAATCAATATTTTCCCGTCCATGTTTTGGTCGGATGTTATTTTAATTTGCAAATATGCCGCATCGTCGAATGGGATCGCCAAGATGCATTGATAATCTATGTTAGCGTCGAGCAAACGCATTTTTTTCTTATATCCAACGTTGTAGGCAAGAACCGTGTCCGTAAAACGGCCGTTGTTATGCCTCATAAACAGTTTGGCGTCCGATGCCGCCAATTTGTAAGTGATAATATCGTTATATACGAGCGCTCTTCCTGTTAAAGGATACTCCTTATGATCCGATTGATAGGTCAGCATTAATCGATGTCCGTTAATATCAAAAATTCCGTTCCCCACTTCGAAGAACACCTGCGAACCTTCACCGATTAAACCGAACTTCGTTAATCTATTTTTATCGATAGCGTAAAAATCGTTCTTTCTCTTTGTTTGAAAATCATATTCGCTCAGAAAGGTATTGTCGTAATACTCTGCGATCCAAATAAAGCTCTGATCGTTTATTGGCGACCTGTTCATATGTTTATTGTCAAAAATCATACTAGAAATCCCCCATTGTATTGTGAGCTGGTTACAAGAAAAAAGGCGAGATCGGTAATCTCGCCTTCGTCTCTTTTTATATTTATTTTTTACGTGTATTTGTAATACAGTCGAATCTTAAAATCCTGCCGGCCGCTTGAAGCGTTCAATGGTACTTCGGCCTGCAATGATACGGTAATAAAGTTCCCGGCAGCGTCTTGAGGATTGCCGTTATTGTTTACTCCCAACACCTCCTGCGCAGCAGGAGTAAGCGGTTCATGCAAATCCTCGCCTTTATAGTTCTTGGTCGTGCTGCCTGTCGTTCCCACGGGCTTTTCAAAATCTTTCCCGATCCGCGAAGACGGCAGCGAAATATCCGTTTCCCCGAGCGAATCGACCTGAGCATGAAACCAGTTGTCCTTGACAACTTCTACTATATTGTCAACCGTATCGCCGAGTCCTCCTTTCATGTCGCGTGTAGAAATTCTGCATTCCGTCATTTTGCCGACATCGGTCGATCCGTTGCGATTATTCCAAATATTAAAAGTAACCATCTTACTAAGGTCTCCGGCGTCTACAACCTCAAAATCATAAGGCCCGACTACCTCCTGTGAATGTGTGCTGTTATACCAAGTAACTAAAGGTCTGATTGCTTCTGCCATGTTGATCGAACTCCTTTTTTATATTTTAATAATGACTTCCAATGTAATATTTTGAATCTCGGCGCCTTGTTTGACAATATTGAGTCGGAACATATCCCCCGCCTTGACTTTGCTTCGGGAGACGGCAGCCGACTTATCGTCGAAATACTCGTAAGGCTTGAAATAAATATTTTGCGATAAAACATTGTACCAATCGACCAGATTCGTCGATTTCTCAAGCGCGATTTCCGTCTCGGTCAGCCCGTAATCGCCGCAAATGGCATCAACTCCGATAATCTCTCCGTCAAACGGAAATTTCGCGATTACGTCTTGTGCGCCATAGACGACATAGGAAGGAAGATGGAATACAATTACTCTATCCTTGACTTCCAAAGGAATGCTTTTCAGCTTGAGATGTTCGGCGATCGACATTAATCCGTCGTTAAATTCGCTCACCAGTTGGATGTTTTCCCCGAATATATCGATCGGAATCCAATCTTTGCCGTCGAAGCGGTATCTCATCCCGTCTTTGTATGTTTGCACGGTCCACCCAACTTGAGGATAGGGATAGGCGTTTAACAATTCCTTCATATCTGCAACGGGCGGCTTGAAAACTAGAATCGTCGTGTTGTAAGCATATAACGCTTTTTCCGTTGCGAGTTTCGCATCGTCGGCGGCTTGGTTCGCATTGTCGGACGCTTGATTCGCTTGATTTGTCGCTTGTGCGGCCTGCTTGATCACCTGTTCCAAATGTTGAATCGCCTCGTTTGTCTCCTGCAATCGGCGCATCATCTCGTCAATGATCTCTTGCAACGTTTTGACGACGTCGGGACTTCTGCTGACCATGGCATATACACGCGAGGCTCCCAGAAGGATTACCCCTCTCCCATGATAGCTGCAGGAATAAGTTCTCCCCTCATGAGACGGCTGGAACATAACGATTCCGTTCGCATAGTCGACGAAAAACTCGTGGGCTTCCAACGTTTTCTTCTCAAGAAATAGGTTGCGATCCACTTCCGTTAAACCTGCAATTTGAACCTTATGCGTTTCGGATGGGATTTCAAGCAATGTAATCATCCCATTGATCACAGGCAGCGGATCAACTCTCGGCAAATACGGGTCGTTCGCGCTCCCTTCGCGCCAAACGACAATGTTTGGATTGTTGTACTGCAAATAAGTCTGTAAATCCGGCATTCAGTCACCTCCTTAACCGATAAATACATTGCTGCTGCCGGTTGTTAATGTTGGAGACGTTCCAATCCCCGTTGTAACCGTAGATCCAATCTGGGCAACGCTTTTCCCGTTTGCAAAAACATTGCTGGAGTTTCCGACAGAAACGGTTCCAGTTGTTGAACCGGAATGTCCGGGTTTGACATTTCTGTATTCTCTTGACGAACTATTTGATGGTACGGGCGGACTTGCTTCCCAACTCATATAAATCGAATCTCCAACTGTAGTTATTGATTTTCCATTAACGAAAACGTTGGAAGATGATTGAATGGTGGTTTGTCTTATATGAGCCCCCGTACTACTAGAACCACTATAGTACCAATATCCTCCTCTCCATTCTGTACAATCTCCATCTTCATCCCTATTGGCGCAGTACCTTGGTTCCCATGAATAAATATCATAAGTTACATATCCGTTTTTCGTAGACTGTGCAATCGTCGAACCGTCATAAGCAACACCTGCCATGTTGCACCTCCTTCTTTCGTCTTTTAAATAAATGGAAATAAAAAAAGCCACCTGTTAGGTAGCTTAAAGTCTAGGGAGCTATTTTCTGCTAAATCTCTTCGAATATTCTCCCTTATATTGTATTAAAAGTTCGTTGAACGCTTCATGAATGGATTCGAATAAATCAAAATTATAAAAAATTGCTTGATCAATCGATTGCGTATTGCGGACTTTTCCCATAAACCATTCTTCACACAAATCAGACTTTGCTATTGTAAAGACTTGATCCAGCAATACAACGCTGTCCTTCTCCAAAAACGAGTTATCCTGAACTGTTAATGCAGCGTGATAGGGGTATTTAAGCTTTCCGTTTTCTACTAACCTGTTAGAAACACCCGTTATCGGCGAAATAATGACACGATTTTGCTTTGGCCTAAATTTGCCTATTATGATACATGGATGTACGTAATCCATAGTACTGGCGTCAGTCATATTAAGATTGCTGAAATTAAACCAATGGACACACCCTTTATCTGTGTTTTCAACTTTGATGGGGGTAGGTGTAGTTGGAAATATAGGATGTGGCATACTATATACCTCAACTATTCTTCTGGATTTAGTTTCATTTTACTTTTCATTGAGTCAACAAAGCTGATTCCGTAATCCTCCTCTAAGTTGTCGTGATATTTCTTTACCGCTTTCCTTCTATCAGGATCTATGATCATATCTAAAATAGTGTTGTTGTCAAGAGTGTTTGAGATCTTCTGTCTTTTTAATTCTGTTACGGTCTCCATTTTTCTCACTCTCCTTTTTTTACTCATATCGCACCTCCTCGTATTCTAGTAAGATGTGTATGAGTAAATAAAATTCCTTATGAGCTTTAAGATAAATATACCATAATTTCCTTGGGAAAGTCCACCAAATGGTTGCTGATTCGTTTAGTTCAAATGAACCTGCGAACCGCTTATTTTCACTTGGCCGACGGCGCTAATGACGATATCCCCGTTGCTCTGGAGTTCTACCCTGCTGCCGTTTTGATGCAGCATTTTGATGTTGTTTCCTTCCGCGTTGATCTCCATCTTGGTGCCGTTATGATGTTCAATGGCCACGCCCGTGGACGTAACCCGAAAAGGACTTCCGTCGATATAATTCGTAATGCCGTTATCCGCTAAAGACATTTTGATTTCTCTACCGCTGTTGTTAGTGTAATAAATGAAATCGAAGGTCGTATTTTTCTTTTCGATATAACCGACTCCCGATTGACGGTCTGTGTTTCTCCCGTCGCCTTCCCCCATTCTGATTCGCGGATAAGAGTCCTTCCCAGAGCCTTCAAAGGAGAGTTCCATCTTCACTTTCCGATCGTACTCGGGGATCATAATCGGTTGGTTGGCCGTTCCGTTCGTCTCCGATTCCGTCGTAATCAGGTCCATCGAACCTTGGAGATAATAGAGCAAATTCCCTTTATCGTCCGTCGCATGAATAAGGGAGCTCTTCTTCGAGCCGGTAATCCACTTGGCACTGTTGTTGGCGATATCGACATAATTGATCGTTGTGCCGTAGATATCGTCGGCGTCTCTTGTCTTTAAGCGCGTCACCGTCAAGTCGGAGATAATCCCTTCATTAGCCGCTATATAGCTCGCTTTAATATTTTTAGCTTCGATATTGCCGGCAATCATATCGAAGGCGGAGAAATCGATCCGGTTCTCGTTCGCGTCGATCATCAACTTTCCGTTCCTGCCCTTGAGAAGCAGTCTCTCGGCATTTAGATCTATGGCGTGCAGTCTTCCGTCCGTATCCACATAAAAACGGCGCTCCCATTTATCGTCGAGCAGCGTGTCGATATAGATTCCTTCCTTTGCGTTCATTCCCATCTTTACCTTATTGTCGCTGCGTTCGACCAAAATGCCGTTGATCGCGTCAATCGTTACTTTGTTATAAGGGACTCCAAGCTGAAGAGAACTCCATTTCAAAGCATCGGTAATTTCATTCATAATCCGCTGCGCCTGATCGAAGTAATTTTGGAATTTGCGCTTGAATTCGTCCCGATCGATCGGAGTCGTCACCGTCATATCGGCCAACAGCGGTTGGACATACGATTCAAGATCGTGAAACGCCGCCGTAAACGGCGGAATATTGATCAACAGATTAGCATGGCCGTCCCGGTCCGCCGTTTTATATCTTTCGGCTTGATCCAGCAGTTTTCGATATTCCGTTTGAATCGTCTCCCACTCATGTTTCAGCGTCAGCTTTTCAACGGCCGTTAATTTGCCGTCCGTAATGATCGTCTCGAAGCGGCCGATATTCAAGTAATCCGTTCTCGCGTCAAGCAGTACATCGTCCAAATCGTTCACGATGCGCAATCGGCGGGCGATGAGATCGTTCGCATAAAATTGGCCGCTGGTGTCGGCGTAAAATTTCTTCTTCCACCCATTCTCCCATCGCTCTAAGCTGATTCCCGAAGTGGCGTTCAATACCGTCCTGACTTGGCCGTCTGACCTGGTGATTACGATTCCGTTGTCGGAATCGATCGTAATGCCGTTATTCAGCACGCCTTCCATGTAATCGATCCGAATCCCGCGCCCGTTAAAATAGCCTTCCGTATCCAGCCAAGCTACTTGATCCCAGTCGTTGCCCTTTTTGCGGACAATCTTAAAGCCGTCGTCCCGATCCACAACGATTTTATTGATGATCGATTCAGAGCCGCAATCTGCCGTTTCAAAGCGGTTTATCGTCATTCCATACCGGTCGGGTTCTTTGTCATACAAACCGATTTTCATGACTTCCCGGTTACAGCGGTCGGTAATCGTCGTCAAGGGTCCGTCGGTAACCCAGGTTCCGTCGGGATCGGAAAGCACAACCCGCTCGCCAAGAATCACTTTGCCCATAAGACGCTCGGCAATGATTCCGTCCGGCGTAATCGCGGTTTCATACCGAAGTCCGCCGCTGCGGGTCAGCGCCAACGCGCCATGCGTCGCTCGCAGAAACCGCAAGCGATCGTCCGGGTCGATGATCGTCAGTCCCGTCCGATCCAGCGTAACGTATTCGTTGCTCGCCATATTGATCTCATTCGTAACTTTGTTCCAGAAGTTTTCGAACAGTTCATGCATCTCGCCCGTATCTATAACGGCTTTGCCCCATTTGTTTTTATTGAGGTCGACCGTCGTATTCGTATTTTTGCTGTCGTATATAAACTTCTGGAGTTTTTTGCTTTCGTCGTCAATCTGTTGCGCGTTGGCGATCGTTAATCGAATATTTCGCTCGTCATAGTCATATTCGATTTCCGTAATTTTAGCTTTCGCTTTAACGCCGATTCGTTCGTACTCCACAATGACTTCATCGCCCAGAACAAGCTTGTCCCAATTGCCCTGCTCTTCCAAAATGCTTAGGAAGTTGACGACATCGATTTTCACGTTCATGCGGGGAGTTCTCAATTCGTCGAACTTTTCCAATGCCGCCTCGTACAGATCTTGATCGTCAATGTAGTTCTCATCCGAAAAGTCTCTTTCAATGATAAACATGCTGAGCTCTTCGATTTGTTCCTTGGTGAAGTTGTTCTCCTTCGAAAACTCGTCTTGCAGCCCTTGAATTCGCTCTTCAACCTGTTGAAGTTCCGTTTTGATCGCTTCGATTTCCTTGTTTTTGTTTGCAATCTGCACTTCTTTATGGTCGAAATTGTACTTCTCCACCAAGTCGTCGTCATTGCCGCTCGCAAGATACTCGTCGTTGGAAATCATAGCGATTTGCAGGAATACGACATTATCTGTCGACGAGCCGGACACGCTGACAACAGTCTGATCCGCATGTTTCAATTTGCCCAAGACCGTCCATCGGCCGGCCGTTATGTATTTGGCATAACCGTCCAATGCTACATTGAGATTGGCCGTTGAATTCACTTTGATCATGACGGCGTATGGAACGTCGGAATGTAACCGGAAAGTGCTGGCAATCGGAACCCCATCGTAAGCGAACCGTTCGAAGAACATCCTCTTGGCAAATTGCTGCGAGGTTCGGATATCCGTAATGACGGCATATTCTTTTTTCAATTGATCCAATTCTACTTCGCGTTCGCTTAACCGTTTCACGATTTCTTCTTTTTCGGCCAAATATTGACGGAACGCATCTTTTTTGGACTCGACCCGTTCTTCGTAATCCAGGATGGCATGACATAATCCGTCGCTCATATAATGGCTTGATTGAATCGTGTTTTGCTCTGCGTCGCGCCGAAACGGATACATAAAGTAACTGAAGTTCTCGATATACCCCTGTCCTGTCGGATTGACGCGATGAATCCCTAAGCCGTCGTGTCCGACCGCCCGCAGCCGCGTAACCATCTCATCCGCATCGGATTCCTTGCCGAGCGTCTTTAAATACTTCCCGTAAGAAAATTTCAACCCTCGATTCAGGCCGAAAAATTCGGGCTTAAGCAAATTCACTTCCCTTTTCCCGGTATCCCATTGAACAACGGCGTTGTAACTTTCCGCAACGGTATAGATCGCATCCAATACGGATGTGTTGGCAAAATCGAAGGATCGTTTTGTCAATTCAAAATCGGGGTCAAACGTGCCGACCCTCCAGAGAGTATCGGTCATGATCTCGCTAAGTACATGCTGTGCTCCTTTCGCATCCGCCGTATACTCGCGAAGCAATTTATCTCTTAATTCATAAGGCAATAGAACGGCGCGGATTTCTTTATAATCGTGATCGCTTTCCATATGATCGGCCATGTGATTGATGATATACCATTCCGTTTTGTATCCAAGCACAACTTTAACGAAATAACGTTCTTTGATAAGATCGATATTTTTGTTCCGTATAAGCCTATGGTGAACGTCGATTTCGTAGGGAAGATGAAATGTCAGCTCATTCAACGACTCGACTTTGGTCCATTGCTTAATCGCATAGGCTTCGCTCAACTTGCCGATGATTTCCCGATTCGGTTTGGCGAGAAATAATTGCGGGGCGTACGGTTTTTTCAAATAGTCGATATCGCCTAACATGCTATTCCTCCTTCCTTATTGAATGGTTTGAAACTCGTACCGAAACTGAATCTTTGCATTTCCGCGAACGCGCAATAGATTGACGCCCGGAGGAAAATCGAGATATTGGTCGTTAAAATGACTGTAACGGTACTTGGCCGTTAAGGAAGTTTCAATATGTTCGCGCTCGTTATTGACATAGACCGTTTCCTCATCTACTAGCCCCGTAAAAGTAAATTCCCGGTTCCCATCGGACGTATTGACGATCGATACGTCTCCGTTTCCTATTTTCTCGATCCACACCTCCGGTTTGCAATTTACGTCGCCTTTATTGTCAAAGACGATGACCGGTTCGAGCGTAAACGATATTTCGTCCAGAACGGGCGATACCGAATAATGGTAGGATTGAAAAATAACCCGGAACCGTAATAACGCGCTGTATAAAGGCGTATCGATCCGGATATTCGGTATGGAACCGTCGTTCTCGCAAGTCATCCAATCGCTCCATGTCTTCCCTTGATCCGTAGACACGGATGTTTGGATCGTTAATTTACAGCCGTCGGGAACAGTCCTTTTCCAATGTATTCTCGTTAACGCGCTATCGCCGCCGCGCAAAGAAATATCAATGGGCGATGAAACGTACGTCCCCAATAAATTCGCAAGCGAAAGCCAATTAGCCATAATCCAACACACCTCTATTCTATTTTTCCGAACGGACGAAATAGGGAGGAAATGCCTGCCTCTTTCCATCTTGCGATTTTGTAACACAGCCATACGACGGTTCCGTCATAAACGCTCGTACCTGTTGGAAGAGGCCAATCGGGTTCCGTTCCGCCCGCCTCCCCTTCGGTAATGCACACGTAAAAACGGCCGTTATCGACCGTTGGAAATACGATATCGTTTTTCACATAGCGTTTGGATCGCTGCCATGCGGTCGCTCCTCTCGTATCCTGTACTTCCCGTTCCTCCGATGTAGGGAATACGGGCTCCATTGCGCCGGAATGCCCGGCTTGAACGCAAATGTACACATGGCCGTTGTCCTGTTGCGGTCTTACATACGCTCCGTTTTCGTATGTTTTGAGAGGTTCCCATCCCGGGGCCGCCCGGCCTGTTCTTGTATTGACCCAACCTACATAATCGCCGATGGCCGGCTTGGCATTCCACATGACATGATTGTGGTCCCATATACCGCTAATTGGCGCGGAGCTGCCGTAATCGTTTGAAATTTCATCCAATTTATGGAAGTTGTTGCCCAATTCCTGAAGCGTTTGATAGATTTCATCCGTATATTCCGGAACTTTCAATTGCAACTTTTTTGTAGTTATGGACATGAACTTACTCCTTTCCGTTACAGATCGATATCTGACCACTTTGTTTCTTGGGGGAGGTCGATCCATTTCGGCGCTATCGAATCCAAAACGAGACGTCCATGCGTATCGAGCGTCACCGACTTTCTTTCCCCCTTCGAAAAATCGCTTTCTTCAATTTCAATTGCAGTTTCTTGCCAATCATATCGTCTCGAGTAAGATTGCGGGGAATATGCATACGGCCCGTCACAGCGAAAAGTAAGCCTGACATAGCCCTGTCGCAAACCGTTATGAACGAGCGAAGGCTCATCGACAACAAGAGCATAATAAATGCGTTCCGGTTGCCTATCGTCTCCATCGGTAAAATAAAGAGGCTGGTAATATGGTTGTTCGGTAAGCCACCTGGATACCTCACGAATTTTCCGGCGATCCCAAGTATCCTCGAAAGCGAAAGAAACGCCGATTTTTAAAGGTTCTTTCTCAACTCCTTGGAAATATGGGCGGTCTCGGCCTCTAATTTTCGTTTCATGCAAGGACCGCCCGCTTGCGAACGGTTCCTCCTGCATATCCGCACTGAGATTCACATTGAAGATGCCGAAATCGACGGACGGAATTCCGGCATAATTGAAATATAAGCTCGACCGTATACTCATAGATGAACCCCTTTCGCTTTCAATCCTTTGACGATCGCTTGCAAGGCTTGTTCGCCGCCCTTTCTGTCGCCGGCAATACTTCCGATATGAATATCGATTTTGTTTGCAGGCGCCGCTGCTATAGCCGGGTTGGCCAGACCGGCCAACAGTTTCGCCGGATCGAACGATTTGATCGAATGGACGAGATTTCTTGTTAAATCCACCACTTTAAGAAAATTGGCCGTGTCCGATTTGTTAAGAATGATTTCTTTTTCATGCGCAAGCAGAAACTTGCCTCCGCGAAACTCGGGCGTCATTCCGCCGGTTTCCGCGCTGAACGGCGGCTTCTGGCTGACGAGTTCGCCGTAGGACTTGTCTGGAAACAGCCCGGGATACTTCCTTCGGTACTCGTCGTTTTTCATGCGGAGAGTCTCAATCTGCTTTCTAATCTCGGTTTCTCTGGATTTGCTTACGCTGCCGGCAAGTTCGTCATACAGCTTCTCGGCCTGCTTCTTATTGTTCAAATATTGCTCCCAATCGCTCTGCATTTGGCTTTTGGTCCCGTTATTCCCCTGATTCGGGGTCTTGCCGGTGCCGCCGGAACCCGAATCGGATGGTCGTTCGGATGGACCTGACGGGCCGGAAGGGTCGCGGGAAACGGAAGGTGATCGACCGTTCGCGCCGTTCAACGCGTTCTCCAATAAAGACCGCAAGTTCGTCGTTACATTTTCCCCCATCTTCTCTGCGTTACGGGTAATCTCTTCAAAAAAACGATTGTAATCGCCCTGAACCTCAAGCAGCATATTTTGCGTGGCCAACTTATCGTTATTCAACATCGTTTCGCGTATTTTTGCGAATTTCTGCTCGTTTTCGATACGGTTGCGGTAAAGCTTATCAATCTCTTCTTTTTGTGCGTTAAGGTTATCGACGATAGATTGATGCTTATCGTTTTCGAGGTCCTTTTCTTTACCCACGATGTTGCGATGTTTTTCCAACTCGTCTTGCAGGCCTTCGATCCGCAGCGACTTTTCCCGATCCTTCTTGAACTTCTCGATTTCCTCGTTTTTCTCGTCGAGCTGCTTTTGCAATTCCGCTTTGCGCGCTTTGCCTTCAATGGAGTTGTCGGCGGACAACACGTTTATTTTATTGGCAATTTGATCGCGTTCCCGGATTAATTTGTTCAGATGAGTCTGGTAGTCTTCCTCGTCACTCTGTCGATTCAGGGCTTTCAATTGGGCGTTAATAATATCCTCGTACTGCTTTTGCTCGGCGTCGAGATGTTTCATCCGTTCGTCATGCCGTCGATTCTCGGCTTTGAGCTGCTCTTCGACCGCTTGCAGCGCCCAATCCCGCTGTTGCTCGTACATCTTCTTATAAGCTTCGATGATTTTGTCTGCGGCTTCGGAACGAATTTTCTTCTCTTCGCTGGCGGATTGGACGAGTTGAAGCTGATACGATTTTTGCGATGTCTCCATCGTCTCGATCTGGCTTTGAATACGGTGTTGCTCCGCCAAATCGGTTTGCCGGGCCGCCTCTTGCCGCAATCTCGTCAACTCGCTTTGGAAGGTTTCCTCGCCGCGGAGCAGAATATCGGCAATCTCATCGTTAATTGCCTTGGCTTTCGCCTTTTCCTCTTCCGTGTCCAGATTGCCCAGCAAAGACAACTCGTGCTTCTTCTCCTCCAATTGCTTGTCAAAGCCGAAAATGACGGCCTCCGCTTGCAGCTTGCCAAGTTCCTGCGCGACGGAGACGATCTCTTCATTGTTCGATTGTTGCTCTTTGATCACGCTTTGCAAATATATTTGCGCCGCCTTCATTTCAACCGGACTGTATTGCTTGTCTTTGTTTTCGACCATCGCTTTGGCACGATCGAATTCCTGTTTGATCATCCCCTGTGAATGGACCAGTTCGCGGAGTATTTGTTCCGAATAGTTTCGGAGCTCGACTTTCTCCGCTTCGGTATTGATCTCGCCCAGCAAGGAAATGTTATGCTGCCAGCGCGACCGTTTCTGTTCGCTTTCCGCTTTGATTTTCTCCAAGCCGCTAGCCAAGGTGTCGGCCAACCCCTGAATCGATTGGACGATTTGCGAATTAAGCGAGCTAATCTCTCCGGGAAGAGCGATGTACCGGGCAACGTCCTTTTGAATCTCTTCCATCGAAGAACCGTAAGCTTTGCCGCCCTTCTTGCCCATTTGATTTAGTTTGGCGTCCACATCGCCCACGACATTCCCTTGGCCGTCTACCAATCCCCATGCGGCAAGCCGCTTTTGCAAATTCGATTGTTCCTGCTCTAAACTCGATTTGTCCTGATTCAGCGCTACCGTCAGTTGATTGTACAGCTTGACGCGTTGCTCCAACATTTCCTCATACGGCCGGCCGGCGGCGACCGCAAGGTCGATTTGCTCCCGGTTCGCTTGCAGCGCACGGTTTAATTTGTCGATGGCATCCTGATTCTTGTTATAGTTTAGACTGGATTGAAACGGCGCCGATGAGGGCGAGCTTTTGCCGGAACCGGAGCCCGGCAGCTTAAACTCGATCGGCTTGGAATCTATGGCGATCGTCGCTTCAAGTTCTTTTTTCTTCTTCTCGTACTCTTCGAAAGCTTTTTGATCCTCTTCGGTCCACTCGGGAGGCTTGGTCAACAAAAAAGAAGACCAGACGGTTGTCGTGTTTAACTTGTTGTAATAATCGACATACATGTTCCTTTTGGACTCCAGGTACTCATATGTGTCCTCCAGAGATTTCAATTGATTTTTTTGTTCTTCCAGCCGCTGTTCCCTCTCCGCATTGGCTACTTGCTCCAAAATCTCGCCCTTTTTAAAAGTCAGATCGTTCGTCTGTTTAATATATTCCGCCAATTTCGGATGGCTTTTGATTAATTCGTGAACAGTGGCGTTAGAAAGGCTTTCGCCTTTTTGCAGTTGATCGTAAGCGCTAACCAATGACTGAATATTGGTTGACGTTTCTTTCAACGTTTGGTTTGCCCCGTTGTTTTTGTTGTCGTCCGATTTTAACGCTCTTTTTAACCCATTCACCTTATATTCGGCCAAATTCATAACTTCGATCAGTTCATCGTAACGCTTTGTTTCCTCATCGGATAACGTAGGCTGTTTCATCAACTCTACCAGTTCGGCCAACTGTTTCGAAGTAGCTTTCAGTTTTTCGCCGTCCATGTTGGAGAAATCCAAACCTTTTGCAATGTCCTGCAAAGCTTTTGCGGTTTGATCGTTGATTTGAATATCGTTGACGGCCAAATAATCTTTCGTCAATAAAGCGAATTTGGACCGTAAAGAGTCGACTGCGGCTTCGATTTCGGATTTTTTGTTAATCATGTCGCGATCAATCTCTGCCAGTACGCCGGCCGATTGTTCTCTTAATTCGCCTTTAACGCCATCGTCCGCCATTGCGATAAGTTGATTATGATCGGCAGCCGTTTTATTTTTTTTCTTTTCAAGGCCTTTAAGATTTTTCTCCAAAGATTCAATTTCTTTAAGCTGACTGTTGAAATCGAATTTAGCTTCCCCGATATTCATCCTGGCCTGCGCCTCGGCAAGCTTCTCCGTGCGTTCCAGTTCGTCTTGAATAGCGTTTGCGTTCTTGAGATGCTTATTCCCCTTATCGTCAACCGACTCGATCAAATTCGGCATTAATACGGATAATTGCTCAACGGTGTCCTTATATGCTTCCTCCTGCTCAAGACTGATAAAAACCGAACCGTTATTTGTAGCGCCGTTTAGCTGATTGTAAGTGTCGATAAGTTCCAGAATGCTGTCTTTATGATTTGTCCAAGATTCTGCAAGCTGCCTGTTTTGCCGGTCCAATTCTTCCTGATGCCGCTTTTGCTCCTCATAGTTTTCAATCAAGGAAGAGATGATGCCGGCAACAAAAGTAATCGCCACCGACAATCCCATCGTCACCGTGGCTTCCAGAGCAGCCGCGGCCAGACGGGTGCCGATGAGGGCCGTTTTCAAACCGTTCAGGCTTACGCCGAACATCGTCGATGCCGTCGCCGCCCTTTTGTAAGCCTCTTGCAGGCGTGCCGCTTGCGTATTCAACTCTATCGTTCCCGGCAACACCTTCGCGATCTCCTTGCCTTGATCGCTGAACGCCTTTTTAAATTCCTCCAATATGCCGCTTATCTGAATCGTCTTTACTTCCGGGCTTACTTCAACTTTCACTTGCAGCTTGCCGACCCGATTTGAAAGCTGCGCAATTTGCCGGTTCAGATCGGCGATCGCCGCATCGCTCGTGTCCAAGATCGCTTTCAAAGGAAGCTTCATCTCATTGGAATTCGCCATATACTGCCCTCCTCGTATAGTATCTTTTGAAAGCTCTTATAGGTTAGTTTCCATCCCCTGAGGGGGATGGAAAACGGCCTCGAAATTTCCAGGCTCGTTCTTTGAAAATTTCATCTGGGACTGGACTTTCCGG